>JAFEAI010000034.1 GCA_018266475.1 Bacteroidota bacterium | reverse complement strand
TTGTGCGTGTGTTCGCGCATCTGCTGGATCACCTTGTCCGGAAGGTCGAAGGGCGGCAGCACGGCGTTGCTGTCGCCGCTGTGGATGCCCGCCGGCTCGATGTGCTCCATCATGCCGATGATGCGCACCAGCTCGCCGTCGCAGATGGAATCGCTCTCCGCTTCGATGGCGCCGTCCAAGAAGTGGTCGATGAGGATCTTATTGTCGGGCATCAGCCGCAGGATGTCCAGCACCTGGTCCACGAGTTCCTCCTCGTTGATCACGATCTTCATCTTCTGGCCGCCAAGCACGTAGCTGGGCCGCACCAACAGCGGGAAGCCGAGTTCCTTGCTCAAGGTGATCGCCTCTTCCGGCGTGCGCACGGCGCCGAACTTCGGATAGGGAATGCCCAGGTCGCGCAGCAATGAGCTGAAGCGTTCGCGGTCCTCGGCCATGTCCAGCGCGGCATAGCTGGTGCCGATGATCTTGACGCCGTACTTCTCCAGCTTCTCGGCGAGCTTCAGTGCGGTCTGTCCACCCAACTGCACGATGACGCCTTCGGGCTTTTCATGCTGGATGATGTCGTAGATGTGCTCCCAGAACACCGGCTCGAAGTAGAGCTTGTCGGCGGTGTCGAAGTCGGTGCTCACCGTCTCCGGGTTGCAGTTGATCATGATGGTCTCGTAGCCCAGCTCCTTGGCCGCCAGCACGCCATGCACGCAGCAGTAGTCGAACTCGATGCCCTGCCCGATGCGGTTGGGGCCGCTGCCCAGCACCACGATCTTCTTCTTGTCGCTGCGGACGCTTTCGTTCTCTTCCTCGAAGGTGCTGTAGTAGTACGGCGTTTTCGCGGGAAATTCACCGGCGCAGGTGTCCACCAGTTTGTAAACGCGCTTGATGCCAAGCTCGTTCCGCTTCTTGTACACCTGGCTTTCCTTGCAGTCCAGCAGGTGCGCCACCTGGCGGTCGGCGTAGCCCTTTTGCTTGGCCTCGAAGAGCAGGTCGCGCGGGATGGTTTCCAGCGTGTACTTCTCCACTTCGCGCTCGGTGAGGATCATGTCCTCGATCTGCTTGAGGAACCAGATGTCGATGCGGGTAAGCTCGTGGATCTTTGCGAAGGGGATGCCCAGCTTGATGGCGTCGTACACGTGGAAGAGGCGGCTCCAGCTGGGGTTGGCCAAGCTTTCCAGCAGCACGGCGGCGTCGCGCGTTTCCTTGCCGTCGGCGCCTAATCCGTTGCGTTTGATCTCCAAACTCTGACAGGCTTTCTGCAGCGCTTCCTGGAAGCTGCGGCCGATGCCCATGGTCTCGCCCACGCTCTTCATCTGCACACCGAGGCGGCGGTCGCTGCCCTCGAACTTGTCGAAGTTCCAGCGCGGCACTTTCACGATCACGTAATCGAGCGTGGGCTCGAAGAAGGCGCTGGTGCCGGTGATGGGGTTCTCCAGCTCGTCCAAGCGGTAGCCGATGGCGAGCTTGCTGGCGATCTTGGCGATGGGATAGCCCGTGGCCTTGCTGGCCAGCGCGCTGCTGCGGCTTACGCGCGGGTTGATCTCGATGGCGTAGATCTCTTCCTTGTCATCGGGGCTCACGGCGAACTGCACGTTGCAGCCCCCGGCGAAATCACCGATGGAGCGCATCATCTTGATGGCCATGGTCCGCATCTTCTGGTAGGTGCGGTCGCTCAGGGTCATCGCGGGCGCCACGGTGATGCTGTCGCCGGTGTGGATGCCCATGGGATCGAAGTTCTCGATGCTGCAGATGATCACCACGTTGTCGTCCTTGTCGCGCAGCAGCTCCAGCTCATACTCCTTCCAGCCCATCAGGGCCTTGTCGATCATCACTTCGTGGATGGGGCTCACCTCCAGGCCGTGCTTCAGCAACTTGTCGAACTCTTCAGCCTTGTGTACCACGCCCGCCCCGGCGCCGCCCAAGGTGTAGCTGGCGCGGATCACTAACGGCAGGCCGAATTCCTGCGCCACTTTCTTGCCTTCCAGGAAGCTGGTGACCGTCTTGCTGGGCGCCATGCCCACGCCGATGCTTTCCATCAGCTTGCGGAAGCGCTCGCGGTTCTCGGTGATGTCGATGGCCTCGGTGTCCACGCCGATCATGCGCACGCCGTACTTTTCCCAGATGCCGAGCTTTTCGCACTCGATGGCCAGGTTCAGCGCCGTTTGCCCGCCCATGGTGGGCAGCACCGCGTCGATCTTGTGCTTCTGCAGGATCTGCTCGATGCGCTCCGGCTTCAGCGGCAGCAGGTACACGTTGTCCGCCGTCACCGGGTCGGTCATGATGGTGGCCGGGTTGCTGTTGATCAGCGTGACCTCGATGCCTTCGTTGCGCAGGGAGCGGCTGGCCTGGCTGCCGGAGTAATCGAACTCGCAGGCCTGGCCGATGACGATGGGGCCCGATCCGATGATCAGGACGGATTTGATGCTGGTGTCTTTGGGCATTCCGGAGGATATCCGCCCGCGACCTTGGCCGAGGCACGCCCACGGGAAGTGCGGCGCATGCCCCGGCACTGGGGCGGACTCGGGGCGCGAAGGTACCCCACGACCGGCCTGCCTGCCGCCGATCGTGCAAAAGCCGGGCGGATCGTGGAGAAAGTCTCTGCCAGGCCGTTCAACCGGAACAATTTCACGCCGCCCCGGCCAACCTATGGTGGCCGTTCTGCGTCGTTCCCGCATACCTTGCACACCAAATCCCAATTTCCATGAGGACCCTCCTGCTGACCCTTGCCTTGGCCACCGGCCTTTCCACCATGGCCCAACAAAAGGGGCAAACCGAAAAAACGCCCGCCGAGAAAGCCAAGAACCGCACCGAATGGATGACCAAGGAACTCGGCTTGGATGCAACCCAGCAGGAGAAGGTGGCCGCGATAAACCTGCAATACGCGCAAGCCATGCAGAACGTGGACGCCATCAAGGATGAGACCTCCCGGAAAGGCCGTGCATCGGCCCTGAAGACCAGCCGCGACAACAACCTGCAATCGGTGCTTACCCCGCAGCAATACGACAAGATGATCAAGGTGCGCGAGGAGCGCAAGGCCAAGAAGAGCGCAGCCAAGGCTGCCAAGGGCAGGAAATAGCACCCACAGCTCCCCTGCAAGGCCGCTTCCTTCCCGGGGAGCGGCCTTTTTCATTCCCTTCTTTTGCCCGCAGCCGTTCACCCGCATGCGGCACTTGGGCCGTGCATGCCCTTCCGCGCACCCGGCCAGCATGCAGCCCTCGCCACCTTGGGCGGGCATGGCCTTCCTTCCATGGATATGGCCGAACTTTGCCGCATCACTCCACAGCCATGCCAAGCATCTCCAAGAAAGGGCAAGCCATGCCCGCCTCCCCCATCCGCAAACTGGTGCCCTACGCCGAAGCCGCCAAAAAGCGCGGCGTGGAGGTGCTGCACCTCAACATCGGCCAGCCGGACATCCATACCCCTGAAGTGGCCTTGGAGGCCGTGCGCAACAACAAGCTCTCCGTGGTGGAATACAGCCACAGCGCAGGCAATGAAAGCTACCGCAAGGGCTTGGCGGCCTATTACCAGGCCCGTCGCATACCGGTCTCACACGAACAGATCATCATCACCACCGGCGGGTCCGAGGCGCTCTTCTTCGGCATGATGGCCTGCTTCAACCCCGGCGACGAGCTGATCATCCCCGAACCGTTCTATACCAACTACAACGCCTTCGCCATCCAGGCCGGCATCACCGTGGTGCCCGTGCGCAGCACCATCCAGGAGGGGTTTGCCCTGCCGCCCGCCTCCGCTTTTGAAAAGCTGATCACCCCGCGCACAAAGGGCATCCTGATCTGCAACCCAGGCAACCCCACAGGTGCCCTGTACAGCCGCCAGGAGCTGGAGACGCTGCGCGATATCGTGCTGAAGCATGACCTCTTCCTGTTCAGCGACGAGGTGTACCGTGAGTTCTGCTACGACGGTGCAGCGCACATCAGCGCCATGGAGCTGAAGGGCATTGAGCAGAACGTGGTGCTGATCGACAGCGTGAGCAAGCGCTACAGCATGTGCGGGGCGCGTATCGGCGCCTTTGTCACCCGCAATGCCGAGCTGCTCGGCACCGCCATGAAGTTTGCGCAGGCCCGCCTGAGCCCGCCCACCTACGGGCAGATCGCGTCCGAGGCCGCGCTGCAGGCGCCCAAGTCCTATTTTGAAGCCGTGAACCTGGAATACCGTGAGCGCCGCAACACCTTGGTGAACGGGCTGAACACCATCCCGGGTGTTACCTGCCCCATGCCCAAGGGCGCCTTCTACTGCGTGGCGGAGCTTCCGATCGATGATGCGGACCGCTTCTGCGTGTGGTTGTTGGAGGAATTCGAGCACAAGGGCCACACCGTGATGATGGCCCCTGCTTCCGGCTTCTATGCACACCCCGGTCCCGGTAAAAAACAGGTGCGCCTGGCATACGTGCTCGAAAAGCATAAGCTGGAACTGGCCGTGGAGTGCCTCAGGCACGGCCTGGAAGCCTACGCCCGCATCCCGGCCATGGCCGCACCCGCCAAGGCGTGAACACACGCCGCCCGCGCCCGGGTTTTCCCTTAGGCCGCCCGGCGCAAGGGAGCCTGAAGTGAACGTTCAGCGCCTGCTTCGGCCAAGGCCTCGCTCCACGTGGCACGCTTGTCCCTGCCCAATTCCCGCCAGCCGAAAACCAGGACCAGCAACAAGGCGGACAGGACGTTGGCCGCAACGAACGAGTTGACGTACGCTGCATCCAAGTTGTGCAGGCCCGGCAGCACCGGCAGCAGGAAGAAGGCGCAGTTGCTCACGATCTGCATCACCAGCAGCACCGTGCCGCTCCGCGTCATGTTGTAGGCCCAGCCCAGCAAAAAGGTGAGCGCCACCATGCTGGCCATGAACACCGCAACCGGGTAACCGTCCGGCACGCCCTCGCCCACCAGCAGCATGGGCATGTACCACAGCGCCCAGCCAATGCCGGTGAGCAGGCAGGCCACTGCGGCCGGGTAGCGGTCCTGCAGCCGGGTCACGCAATATTTCATCCAACTGGTCTCTTCCACAAAGGCAATGGCCACGATGAACGGAAAGGCCTTCAGCAAGTTCTTCAGGGTGGCCCAATCGCCGCCCCAAAGACCGTCCACGAAAAACCCCGGCCATGCGCGTATGCCCAGCAGCGCCAGGCAGCCGATGCCGCACCAGGTGAACAGGAACTTCCACGAAAAGGCCAGCGCATACCACCGGGCCGGCACCCGCCAATGCCTGAACCCGTTGAACAAGGCCACTATGCCCGCGCGTCCTTCCAGGTACCAGGTAAGCAGCGCCGCGAAGATCAACGGGCCGAACAAACGCAGGCGGAACACCATGTGTACCAGCCTGTCCTCATGCAGGTGGATGCCTGCCTTGCTGCGCCATGCGATAAAGCCCATGACGGCAAACTGGTAACCCAGCGTAAGCAGCACAAAACACAGGACGGGGAAGCGGGATACAAGTTGGCGCATGTGCAAATAAACGTTCAGGGGCGTTTCAACGGTGCTTGCGCCGGAAAGGATAGGCATCCACGCATGGCAGTCATTAAATCGGGCAATTGCCGGCATGGCACGCCCCACGGGCCCGCCGCTCCGGTGCAGCTATGCCGCGCCGCCGCCCTATACCACCGGGCTCAATGCTACGGCCACCCAAACCACGGAAGGGTTCCGGTACCGGATGGGTGAAGAATATCCAGGCCTTGGCCGGGCAAGTGTTCGCCCTCTACATCGACAATTTCTCCGCCACCGGACAAGCCCTCACCCTCAATTGGCAGCTCAGCAGCGGCGGATCTTTGGATTGCAGCGTGCTGCCCGTGGAGATGCTCGCATTGGAAGCTACCGCCCATGATCCGAAGGTGCTTGTGGAATGGAGCACCGCCACCGAGCAGAACAGCAGCCACTTCAACGTGATGCGCAGTGCGGACAATGCCTCCTTCACCCACATCGGCACCGTGATGGCCGCCGGAAATGCCCAATTCCGCAGCGATTACCTGTTCGTGGACGAGGCCCCTTTCCGGGGCGCCAACTTCTACCGCCTTGAGCAAGTGGACCGGGATGGTACCGCCAAACGGTCCAAGACGGTGGTGGCCACGCTGGGTGGTGCAGATGGAAGGCTTTCCATTTACCCCAACCCGGCCGGTGATGTCCTCAACATCCTGTTCCCGAAGGCAATGGCCGGCCCTGTGGAAGCCTCCATCCTTGACGCGCTTGGGCGCGTGGTGCTTCGTGAGGCGATCACGGTGGATGGTGCAGGTCCCGCTGCCCAATTCGGACTGGAAGGCTTGGCCAAGGGCTGGTACAACCTTAGAGCCAACCGCCCGGACGGCACCAAATTGCAATCCGAGGGCTTTTTCAAGGAGTAAGGGGGTGTATAGTACAGGTACATCCCCATGCGGATGAAGTGGCCGGAACAGGATACCCCGCCTTGCCATTCTGCCCGGATCATACAGCAGGGAAAGTAGCGGGAGCCGGAAACACAGCGTCATTTCCTGTACGAATTCCGTACGAAGGCGCGGCCATGTTCCCGATGAGGAACGATAATGCGCAAAACGCAACGTGGCATGGCGTTTCAGGAGCGCAGCTATCACCCGATCGCATATTTCCGATTTGAGGTCCGCAGCCCGATCTAGCACGTGCCATCCCGTTACCGGGCTCCGCCATCCATGCACTGCGGCATTGTCCAGTGCCGGGCTAAATCGTTTCACTGGAACGCCGTGGTTCAATCCCTAAAAATGGGGATTTCTCGGCTATCCTGTTGACATTTCATTTTGAAACCCATTTACTTTATCCGTCGTTATAATTGGACCACTTGGCAATGAATTACCCGCGTTCGTCGCATTCGCCCTTCTGATGCCCCGTAGCGGGAACCCAGCAAGGCAGGAAAAAATCCCAAGGCCATCACTCGTGATGCGGAACCTGATAAAGCCCCGAACTGCACCGCCCGGCCATCCTGCATGGCTGAACATCCTCATTGCCTTGGCCACGGGCCTTGCCGCACACATTGCCCCGGCACAAACCTCCAGCGACGCATGCACCAATGCCGCCGCCAACCGCTATCCGGTAAACGGCACATGCACTCCCGTGGCCTTCAATAAGCCGGCAACGTTCGTGTACAATTACAACCCCGGCGGTTGCGGCTCCGGCAATCGGCAGGATGCCTTCGGCTCCTTCATTGCCACCAGCACCCAAACCACGGTGCAATACACCCCGTCCGGCGGGGCCAACGCCATCCTCCAAGTAATGGCCAGCTGCACGGGGCCACTGCTGGGCTGTGCTGACAACAACGGCAACAACGGCACCGAAACCGTGACGATCCCCACCGTGCCGGGAAACACCTACTATGTGCGCATTCAACGCACCAGCAGCTATGCCAACGCGATGAACGGCACGCTCTGCGTCTACAACACGGCCTGCCTCTACACCCTGCACCTGTACGACAGCTACGGCGATGGCTGGACTGTGGGAACCACCGCAACCGTGGAGATCCGGGTCAATGGTATAAGCCTCGGGGTGTACACCCTGGCCACCGGATACGAGGGCCTGGTGGATTTCGGCATCAACAATGGTGATGCCGTGCAGATCATCTACTCCTCCGGCTCCTACAACAGCGAAAACTCCGTGGGGCTGTCGGTGGCCGGCAAATGCGCATACCACTCCCCCAACGGGCCTGCGACCGGCACCTTGTTCAATGGCACGGTGAATTGCACCCCGCTGCCCCCTTCGCTGCCGCAGGATTGCGGTGGCGGCATCACGGTCTGCTCCAGCCAGAACATCAACAATACCAGCAACAACCCGGGGTGCTTCAGCGACCTCAACGCATCCAACCAAGGTTGCCTCGCACAAGGCGAACGCCAGGGCACCTGGTACTACCTCTCCCCTTCGGCCTCCGGCATGCTCGGGTTCACCCTTACCCCCGCCGGCAACGATGACTACGACTTTGCTCTGTGGGGACCATTTGACGATGCAGTATGCCCCACAGGCCCGCCCGCACGGTGCAGCTATTTCGACAATGCCTACTACAGCTCCTACTCCGGCGGCATGGGCAACGGTGCCACCGACTTCTCCGAAGGTCCATACCGCCCTCCCATCCTCGGAGGCTTAGCCACCAACGATGGCTGGGTGGCACCATTGAGCGTGGTGGCCGGCAAGGTGTATGTACTGTACATCGACAACTATTCCGTTTCCGGCCAATCCTTCAACCTGGCCTGGAGCCTCAGCGGGGGATCATCCCTGGACTGCACCGTACTCCCTGTGGAACTGCTTTCCCTGGAAGCCACCGCGCAACACCAGGCAATCATGGTGGATTGGGCCACGGCAACCGAACGCAATGCCGCTTTCTTTGAGGTGCAACGCAGTGCCGACAGCCGTGAGTTCCACACTGTGGGTTCCGTGCCCGCTACCGGAGATGCCCAATACAGGAACGACTACCAATTTGTGGATGAACACCCGCTGCAAGGAGCCAACTACTACCGACTGAACCAGGTGGACCGCGACGGCAGGTCGGAAATCACACAAACCGTGGTGGCCTACCTGGGGCTGGACCCCGGCGCAAAACCGGTGCTCTTCCCCAATCCGGCGGACGACCTGCTCAACGTGGCCTTCACCTCCCCGGTGGACGGCGATGCCTTGGTCCTTGTGAAGGATGCGCTAGGCCGCACCGTGCAAGAGGAATTGATCGCCGTCAAACGGGGTGAGCCGGCAGCCACGCTTTCCACCGGCCGCCTGGCAAAAGGCTGGTACAGCCTGTCCGTGGTGCTGCCCGATGGAGCCCCGCTCATGAGCGCCGGGTTCCTCAAGCGCTAAGGGGGCCGCGCGGCCCCGGTGCTTACCACGTGGGCCGGTGTACCTCCAACACCTGCCACCGCCTTCCTGTCCCGGGGGGATCCCGCATCCCGGCACAAGCTATCTTTGGCCCCCTGCCGTTTTCACCCATGCGCATCCGCCTTCTTCCCATGGCCGTGGCCGTTATCGCCCTGTCCGCCTGCAATTCCGACCTGGACATTGCAGCGCCATACAAGGAGAACACCATTGTGTACGCCATGCTGAACAAGGACAGCACCACCCAATACCTGCGCATCAACAAGGCGTTCCTCGGGCCGGGCAACGCCTTCACCTACGCGCAAGTGCCCGATTCCTCCGAATACCAGCCCGGCCAGCTGCAGGCCGTGGTGCAGCAAGTGAAAAACGGCCAGGTGGTGAACACCTACACGCTGCGCGATACCGTATGGGCCCACGACCCGGGGATCTTCGCAGGCCCCTCCCACAAACTGTACTATTTCAACGCCACCCTTGATTCCTCCGCCACCTACCGCCTTGAGGCCACCGCCAAGGGCAATCACGTGCAAGCGGAAACACCCATTGTGGCCAAGATCACCCCCACGGGGTCCATCCTCAGCCAACCCTTGCGCCTGATCGCCCCCTCAGGCGGAGCCTACACAAGCCAACAGGTAAAGTGGACCTCCTCCGCCAACGGCAAGCGCTATGATGTTGCCTATCGCTTCCGCTGGGATGACATCGTGGGCCAGGACACGGTGCCACGCAGCTTTGTGCAAAACCTGGGGTCCGTGGTCTCCAACGGCCTTGGCGGCGGCGATGCCATGGAGATCGCCTTCGCAGGGGAACCCTTCTTCCAAACCGTGGGCCTGCGCGCCGGGGACAACCCCCAAGCCACAAAGCGCATCTTCCGCGGCGTGGACGTCCTGTGGGCCGTGGCAGGGCCCGCGTTGTACAACTACCTGCAATTGAACAGCCCCATCTCCGGCTTAGTGGAAGAGCGCCCCACCTACACCAATGTGGACAATGGCTACGGCCTTTTTTCCACCCGGCGCTTCCTGGAGCTCACCGTACACGGCTTGAGCGCGCAGACCACGCCCGAGCTTGCCCAGGGGCAGTACACCGCCCACCTGCACTTCTGCATTCCCGGCAGCGATTTCGATTGCAACTAAGGCAAGCTGTCCTTTTGGCAGGGTAAAATCCGCCAAACTGTGGCAAGCGCTGACAGGCCTCGCCAGGGGATTCACTTGGCACGGTGGTTGAGAAGCGCGGGCCGAACACACGATAAAAACCGCACGCGGAGCCGTCTTCAACTGCTCCATAATGACCAAACGATGAGCAAGATCATAGGTATTGACCTGGGAACCACGAACAGCTGCGTAGCCGTGATGGAAGGCAGCGAACCCGTGGTGATCGCAAACAGCGAAGGCAAGCGCACCACACCCAGCGTGGTGGCTTTCCTGGACAATGGGGAGCGCAAGGTGGGCGACCCGGCCAAGCGCCAGGCCATCACCAACCCGAAGAACACCGTGTACTCCATCAAGCGGTTCATGGGCAACAACTACGAGGAGGACGCCAAGGAAATTTCCCGGGTGCCCTTCGATGTGGTGCGTGATGCCAACGGAATGCCCCGCATGAAGGTGCATGGCCGCGAATACACCCCGCAGGAGCTCAGCGCCATGATCCTGCAAAAGATGAAGAAGACCGCCGAGGACTACTTGGGCACCACGGTGACCGAGGCCGTCATCACCGTGCCGGCCTACTTCAACGATTCCCAGCGGCAAGCCACCAAGGAAGCCGGGGAGATCGCCGGCCTGAAGGTGCGCCGGATCCTTAACGAACCCACCGCCGCCGCGCTGGCATACGGATTGGACAAAAAGCACGTGGACCAGAAGATCGTGGTCTTCGACTGCGGTGGAGGCACCCACGACGTGAGCGTGCTGGAACTCGGCGATGGCGTGTTCGAGGTGAAAAGCACCGATGGCGACACCCACTTGGGCGGTGATGACTTCGACCAGATGGTGATCGACTGGCTGGCCGAGGAGTTCAAGCAGGACGAAAACGTGGACCTCCGCAGGGACCCCATGGCCTTGCAACGCTTGAAGGACGCTGCCGAAAAAGCGAAGATCGAACTGAGCAGCTCCACCAGCACGGAGATCAACCTGCCCTACATCATGCCGGTGGACGGCATTCCAAAGCACTTGGTGCGCACCCTGTCCCGCGCCAAGTTCGAGCAGCTGGTGGATTCCCTCATCAAGCGGACCATCACCCCCTGCGAGCGCGCGCTCAAGAATGCCGGCTTCACCACCAAGGACATCGACGAGGTGATCCTGGTGGGCGGCAGCACCCGCATCCCCGCCATCCAGGATGCCGTGCGCAAGTTCTTCGGCAAAGAACCCAGCAAGGGTGTGAACCCCGATGAAGTGGTGGCCGTGGGGGCCGCCATCCAAGGCGGCGTGCTCACCGGCGAGGTGAAGGACGTGCTCCTGCTGGACGTAACGCCCCTGAGCCTCGGCATTGAGACCATGGGCGGGGTGATGACGCGCCTGATCGACGCCAACACCACCATTCCCACCAAGAAGAGCGAGACCTTCAGCACCGCCAGCGACAACCAGCCCAGCGTGGAGATCCATGTGCTGCAGGGCGAACGGCCAATGGCCTCGGGCAACCGCACCATCGGGCGCTTCCACCTGGACGGCATCCCGCCCGCCCGCCGCGGCACCCCGCAGATCGAGGTCACCTTCGATATCGATGCCAACGGCATCCTCAACGTGAGCGCCAAGGACAAGGCCACCGCGAAGGAGCAGAGCATCCGCATTGAGGCCAGCAGCGGCCTGAGCAAGGAGCAGATCGAAAAAATGAAGAGCGAGGCCGCCGCCAATGCCGATGCCGACAAGCAATCGCGCGACAAGGCCGACAAGCTCAACCAGGCCGACAGCCTGATCTTCCAAACCGAGAAGCAGCTCGCCGACTTCGGCGACAAGCTCCCGGCGGACAAAAAGCAACCGATCGAAGATGCCTTGGCCAAACTGAAAAAGGCGCATGAGGCGCAGGACATCGCCGCCATCGACACGGCAATGAGCGAGCTGAACAACGTGTTCGCCAGTGCCAGCGAGGAAATGTACAAGGCCGCCCAACAAGCTCAATCCAACGGTTCCGGCAATGGCCATGACCAAGGAAAAGGAGCCGACCAGGATGTGACCGACGTGGACTTTGAAGAAGTGAAGGACGACAAGAAGTAAGGTCCAACAAGTAATTCAACGCGCGAACGCCGCCCGCTGGAACACCAGCAGGGCGGCGTTCGTGTTTTCCGGCCCACCGGTAACCAATTGGGCATGCCAAAAGCGGCATGGCCATATCGCTTGCTTCCTCGAAGCAAATTGGACCAGGGCCGAAAGGGAGGTTTGGCATCACTAAAATTCATTAGTCGATGATTTTTTTGTGCTCAACTTATTTTTTTCATGTTCGTCTATTGACTTCCGTCCCATGAATTACAAACATTCGCACCATAACCCGGCTATTTGGCCATGCGTGGTTCCTTAAAAACCTGCCGCCAATACCGATAAAACCTCGGAACACATGAACCGTCAATCACTATTCCCGGCATTGTTAAAAGGATGGGCAGCCACCCTCCTTTTTCTGACGCTCCTGGGTACGGCATCCGCCCAAGTGGTGACCACATTCGTAACCAATGGCACCTTCACCCCGCCGGCCGGGGTAACCAAGGTGGTGGTGGAATGCTGGGGTGGTGGCGGCAGCGGCGGAACACGCACTTCCAATGGCCAAGGAGGAGGAGGGGGAGGTGGTGCATACGTCCGAAGTTCGTTGTCAGTAACCCCGTTGACAAGCTACACGGTGAACGTTGGGGCCGGCAGCTCCAGTTCCGCCCCAGGCGGCGATAGCTGGTTCGGCACTGCCAGTACCGTGATGGCCAAGGGGGGCAACAGCAGCGCGGACAACTCCGCCACAGGTGCCACCGGGGGTACGGCAGCCGCATCCATAGGCACATTCAAATATGATGGTGCCACCGGGGCCAACGGAGGTTCATTCATCGTCTCCTGGGGCGGTGGTGGTGGCTCCTCGGCAGGTTTTGCTGCGGCTGGTGCAGGCGGTTCTTTGGGCACAGGAGGTACCGCCCCAAGCGGAGGTGGCAACGGCGGCAATGGTGCTTCCAGCCAGGGCAATGGCACCAATGGAAGCGACCCAGGCGGCGGCGGCGGCGGTGCTATACGTTCCAACAGCGGAACGCGTACCGGCGGGACCGGCGGCGGCGGAAAAGTGGTGGTAACCTACTATGCAAACGGCACTTGCATCAGCGGCACGAACGGCTTCAACAGCATCCCTGACAACGGGTGCAGCGCAAGCCTGTCCATGGTGGCGCCCATGTCCTTCAGCGGACTTCCCAACACGTTGGGCACATCACCGGGCAATGCCCGCCTGTACACGGTGGAACTTATCGTGGCGCACACCTACAACCAAGACCTGCGCATCTCCCTCACTTCACCAGGGGGCACCACACGCAACCTGGTGACAAACCGCTTCGGCTCGGGGGACAACTTCGGAAACCCCGGCACTTGTCCCAACACGGTGTTCACCCTGCGCGATGGCGGCACCACCCTCAGCAATTCGAATACCAACAACGTGTCGGGCACCTACAACCCCGAACAATCCTTGGCCGGGTTCACCGGTAACCCAAACGGCACCTGGACATTGACCATCTGTGACAATGCCGGAGGCGATGTGGGCAACCTGGTCTATGCGAAGTTGAACTTCTGCACCGTGCCCCAGATCACTGCACCCACCAGCAACAGCCCGCTCTGCGCCGGCAATGCGCTGACCTTGGGCGCCACCATCACCGGAACGCCCACTCCCACCCTGTCATGGGCCGGCACCGGCACCTTCGCGCCGAACAACACCAGCGCAAACGTGAGCGTAACCGGCCCTGCTACCGGCAACTACACCCTTACGGCCACCAGTACCTGCGGCACAACCAATGCTACGATCCCGGTAACCGTGAACCCCTTGCCCACCGTGACCTGCCCTGGCAACAGCAGCGTGTGCATCAGCGCACCTGCCTACGCCCTCACCGGCGGAAGTCCGGCGGGAGGCACCTACTCCGGCGCTGGAGTGAGCGGTGGCAACTTCAACCCCGCATCGGCCGGCACCGGCCCCAAGGTGATCACCTACAGCTACACCAACGGAAACGGCTGCACCAACAGCTGCTCCTTCACCATCACGGTGAACCCCTTGCCCACCGTCACCTGCCCGGGCAACAGCAGCGTGTGCATCAGCGCACCCGCATACGCCCTCACCGGCGGAAGTCCGGCGGGAGGCACCTACTCCGGCACTGGAGTGAGCGGTGGCAATTTCAACCCCGCATCGGCAGGCACCGGCCCCAAGGTGATCACCTACAGCTACACCAACGGAAACGGCTGCACCAACAGCTGCTCCTTCACAATCACGGTGAACCCGCTGCCGGTGGTGACCTGCCCGGGCAACAGCAGCGTGTGCATCAGCGCGCCCGCATACGCCCTCACTGGCGGAAGCCCCGCTGGGGGCACCTACACCGGCGCGGGAGTGAGCGGTGGCAACTTCGACCCGGCCAGTGCCGGAGCGGGAGCGCACACCATCACCTACAGCTACACCGACGGCAATAGCTGCAGCGCAAGCTGCACCTTCACCATCACGGTGAACCCGCTGCCGGTGGTGACCTGCCCGGGCAACAGCAACGTGTGCATCAGCGCGCCCGCCTACGCCCTCACTGGCGGAAGCCCTGCTGGCGGCACGTACAGCGGTGCCGGGGTAAGCGGTGGCAACTTCGACCCGGCCACTGCCGGAGCGGGAGCGCACGCGATCACCTACAGCTACACCGACGGGAATAGCTGCAGCGCAAGCTGCACCTTCACCATCACCGTGAACCCGCTGCCGGTGGTGACCTGCCCGGGCAACATGACGGGCATCGTCACCACGGATGCTGCTTTTGCCCTGTCCGGCCATGGTGAGAGCCCTGCTGGCGGAAGCTTCAGCGGCACAGGCGTGAGCGGCGGCAACTTCAGCCCTGCCACGGCAGGCGCCGGGGTACACACCATCACCTACAGCTACACGGACGGCAACGGCTGCGGCAACAGCTGCACGTTCTCTATTACGGTAATGCCGCCGTGCAGCGGCAACCAAGTGGTGATGAGCATCACCACCGACAATAACGCCGCCCAACTGGGATGGGAATTTGTTGATGGCAGCAATAACAGCATCGCCAGCGGCTCCTTGACCAATGCGCAGAACAACAGCACCGTAACGCAGACCGTGTGCCTGAGCTTCAACCCCGGCCCAGCCTGCTACGGCTTCAAACTGACGGACAGCTTCGGCGACGGCATTACCAACGGCGGCTGGGAGCTGCGCACCACGGCAGGCAAGGTGATCCTGCGGGACAGCTTCAGCAGCGGCAACATGTCCCCAGCCAATCCGCCCGCCACAGCCGGCTACGGCAGTGCGCACAGCTTCTGCCTGCCCCTAGGCCCGGCCAACATCGAAACCGCCCGCTGCGGCGTGTTCAACTACGCCTTGGGCAACAAGATCTTCTGCAACAAGATCACCGGTGCCACGCAATATGAGTTCGAGTTCACCGACCCCGATGCAGGCTTCATGCGCCGCGTATTGAAGACAACCAACTACGTACAGTTCTGGGACATGGTGGTGAACCCGCTTACCCCCGGGGTGAAATACTTCGTTCGCGTGCGCAGCGACAAGGACGGCCCGCTCGCCAATGCCTACTGGGGCAGCGGCTGCGAAGTGGGCTTAGGCGTGGCTGAAACCGTGCTCTGCTCGGCGCTGATCCCCGCTCCCTTGTACGGGCACAGCTGCAGCGAGGAGCGCACCTTCAACACGAACAACAGCTTCATCTACGCCACGCCCGTTACCGGTGCCACGGAATACCAGTTCCGCATCTACAACGTGTCGGAAGGGTACGACCAAACCTTCACGCGCAGCACCTACATCCTGCAGCTGAAGTGGAACAACCTGGTGGCCCCGCCACTGGTGGACGGCTACACCTACAATGTGCAGATCAATGTGAAGGTGAACGGCCTCTACAGCGGCTTCTGCGCCAGCAATTGCACCATCATCATCAACAACAACCCGCAGATCGGCCCCCGGATCGTGGAGCAGCCCGCAGGCACAACCACCTTGTGGCCCAATCCGGCAAGTGAAGGACAGGTTCACCTGGTCATCGACGGCATCCATAATGATGGCCGGCGCATCGCGGTAGACATCACCGACATCTACGGGCAGCAGGTGTTTACAAGGGAATTCGATAACAGCAGCGACCGCTTCAGCACGGTACTGCAGTTGCCGGACGGCACCGCAAGCGGCGTGTACCTCGTAGGTGTCACCGTGAACGGGCAGCGCAGTGTACACCGCCTGAGCATTGTGAAATAGGCCGCGAAACAAGCACTTCAGGCCCCCCGTGGCAGAATGTTGCCAGGCCTGCAACCATCGACCAACGCGCGAAGGGCCGCCCTCAAGAGGGCGGCCCTTCGCGCATATCCACGTGGCCACATGCACCATGGCACGCTTCCAGGAGGAAAACGGCCACTGGCCTCCCCTGAAGAACGATCGGCGTAAACTTCGCCCGCATGGAACGCTTCCTCAACGGCGGGCTCACCATGGCCGTGAGGCGCTTTGGCGCCGGCCCGGCCCACTTCCTCGCCTTCCATGGCTTTGGCCGTACCGGCGCGGATTTTTCAGCCCTGGCCCCTTCCCTGGCCGAAAGTTGCACGCTGCATGCCTTCGACCTGCCCTGCCACGGCGAAAGCCCCGGCCTGCCGCCAGGGCAGGCAATAAAGCCCGAACAATTGGCCGACTTCTTCCGCGCCTACCTCCGGTCGCAGTCCATTCCGCAAGCAGGCTTGATGGGCTACAGCTTGGGCGGCCGCATTGCACTGTGCCTGCTGGAACGCTCACCCGCCATGTTCACCCGGGCCTTCCTGCTGGCCCCGGACGGCCTGGTGCCCAGGCCATGGTACCGCGGCCTGGCCCATTACCGCATGGGGCGTTGGCTCTACCGCGTCTTTATCGACCATCCCGGCACCGCGCATGCAGCCATGCGCCTGCTGCACCGCCTTGGCATGCTTGATGGCCGCATGTTCCGCTTCCTCATGGACCGTACCGCCACACCCCAGGCACGCGCCCTGCTGCACCAGGTGTGGACCGGCTTCCGCCTGATCGAGCCCCGCCTTGCCAGCGTGGCCGCGAACATGCAGGCCCACCACATCCCGGTGCATCTGCTGCTGGGCCAATTCGACCGCGTGATCCGGCCCTCATCGGGCCGCCGCCTGCTGCAATTGGCGCCAACCTGGGTGCAGGTCCATTTGCTGCCCACGGGCCACCGCATGCTGAACGGTGAAACGGGAACGTTGATCGCAAGCCTGCTGCAGGCCGGTGCATGAAGTGCAACAGGCCATGCAATATCCCGCCGTGCGGCACGAAAAAGGCCACCCTGGCGGGGTGGCCTTGAACATGTTCGGGAACCGGCCGCGTTACTTGCGGCCCATCGGCTCGTCGCTCACCGTGAGCTTATGGCGGCCTTGTGCCCTGCGGCTGGCCAGGACGGCACGACCGGCTGGGGTGCTCATCCGCTCACGGAATCCGTGCTTGTTCACCCGTTTACGCTTGCTGGGCTGGTAGGTACGCTTCATCGCGGTCGGCTTATTTCTTGAAAAGGGAGCGCAAAGATAGCTTTTCGATGGATCCATGCAAACACCCGGCACGCCCATCCCCGAAAAAGCCCCCCTACCGCTGGAGGCTCAGCCTTTCCAGCCCATAGGCGGCAACCCGCCCGGCATCATCCTCCACCAGCAGCCGCCCAGTACCGTCCACATCCAACAGCCTTGCATAAAAGGCCGCACCATCCAGGACAAAGGAGCAAAAGCGGCCCCTTCCCCAAAGCAATTGCCCGTAGGCCCTTGAGAGTTGCTCCGGATCCGTGCGCAACAATGCCCACCAGTGCTCCATGCGCTGGCACAACAAGCGCACCGCCTCCCCAAGGTCATGCTGCGCCCCCGTTTGCACCAACAGGCTGGTAGCTGCCATGTCCCCGGGCCATCCACTGCTGTTCACATTGATCCCCATCCCCACGATGGAGGAGGTCAACCAATTGCCATGCACCTCGTTGGTGATCAGGATGCCGGCCACCTTTTCGCGGCCCACCAGCACATCGTTGGGCCATTTGATCCGCACCTCATCCGCATTCCGGTTGCATTTCCGCATGGCGTCGGCCACAACGTCATGCACGGCCAAAGCGGCCATTTTGGACAGCATGGATTGCGCCCCGGCGGCCAGCCCCTGCGGCAGCAACACCACGCTGGCGGCCAGGTCCAGCCCTTTCAGGGTGGTCCATGCACGGCCCCTTTGCCCGCTGCCGGCCGTCTGCTCCAAGGCCATGATGGCAGTGCCATGCTGCAATTCATGCCGCGCCAATGCCTTGGCCGCATAATTGTTGGTGCTGTCCACCGAATCCAGCAGGACCACCCGGTGGCCGATCACTGGCATGTGCAGCGCTTGGAACATTGAATTTGGTGCCGCACGGCACGGGAAGCCCGCACATAGTGCATACCTTTGAACGCGCCGAAGATAGCCCGCATGAAGAAAGCCCGAAAGCCCGCGACCAGCCCCTTGGTGGAGGCCGTGGTGCAGGGCATGCAAGAGGTAAAGGCCAAGGACATTGTCCACTTGGACCTGCGCGGCGTGCCCGGTGCGGTGTGCGACCACTTCATCATCTGCCACGGCGATTCGACCACACAGGTGGAAGCCATTGCCCGAAGCGTGGAAAAAGCAACCCTCCAACAGCTCCATGAAAAGCCGTGGCACTCCGAAGGCAAGGAAAATGCCGGCTGGATCCTGCTGGACTACGTGGATGTGGTGGTGCATATCTTCCAGCGCGACCAGCGTGCCTTTTACGGACTTGACCAACTGTGGGCCGATGCACACCGCATTGCCCACGAGAATGTAGCCTGACCCCCTTTTACCGTGGAAAACACCGAGAAACCCATCAAGAACTTGCCCGGGCCACGCCCCAAGCGGTCGTTCAACTTCTATTGGATATACGGGGTCATCGTAGTGATGATCCTGGCCATGGGCCTGTTCAACTTCAATTCGCACGTGGTGCGGATCGACATCTCCGACTACGACAACTTCCTCGCCCAGGGCGATGTGCAAGGCATCATCGTAAACGGCGATGCCGTGATGGTCACCATCAAGAAGGACAGCTTGGAGAAGGAAGTACACAAGAAACGGCTGGCCGGCGTGACCCTGGAAGCGGGCGCCCCCCAGTACACCTTCTACATCGGCAACAACCCGCAGATGCAGCAGCAGGTGATCGAGCAGGCGCGCGCAAAGCAGGTTGACGTGCGGATCAATCCGCAGAACGACATGGGCAAGGAGGTCCTGCAATGGGTGCTCTTCTTCGGCGCCATCATCCTGGTATGGATGTTCATGATGCGGCGCATGGGCGGGCCCAGCGGACCGGGCGGGCAGATCTTCAACATTGGCAAGAGCCGCGCCCAGGTGTTCGAGGGCGGGAAGAGCACCGATGTCACCTTTGCCGACGTGGCCGGCCTGGACGAGGCCAAGGAGGAACTGCAGGAGATCGTGGATTTCCTGAAAACGCCCAAGAAGTACACCGACCTCGGCGCCAAGATCCCCAAGGGCGCGCTGCTGGTGGGGCCTCCCGGCACCGGTAAAACCCTGCTTGCCAAGGCCATCGCGGGGGAAGCCCAGGTGCCCTTCTTCTCGCTCAGCGGATCGGATTTCGTGGAGATGTTCGTGGGCGTGGGCGCCAGCCGCGTACGCGACCTGTTCAAGCAGGCCAAGGAAAAAGCGCCAAGCATCATCTTCATCGACGAGATCGACGCCATCGGCAGGGCACGCGGGCGCAACATCAACATGGGCAGCAATGATGAGCGGGAAAACACGCTCAACCAGCTGCTCACCGAAATGGACGGCTTCGGCACCAACACCGGCGTGATCATCCTGGGCGCCACCAACCGCGCCGATGTGCTGGACCGCGCACTGCTGCGGCCGGGCCGCTTCGACCGCCAGATCTTCGTGGACATGCCCGACCTCAACGAGCGCATCGCCATCTTCAAGGTCCACCTCAAGCCCCTGAAGCTGGACATCGCCGTGGACGTGGAGTTCCTGGCCCGGCAAACCCCCGGCTTCAGCGGCGCCGATATCGCCAACATCTGCAATGAGGCCGCCCTGATCGCGGCACGCCGCAAAAAGAGCGCGGTGGAAAAACAGGATTTCCTGGATGCCGTGGACCGCGTGATCGGCGGCCTGGAGAAAAAGAACAAGATCATCACCAACGAGGAGAAGCGCTCCATCGCCTTCCATGAGGCCGGCCACGCCACGGTGAGCTGGCTGGTGGAACATGCCTCGCCCCTGGTGAAGGTGACCATCGTGCCCCGCGGCCGGTCCCTAGGTGCTGCATGGTACCTGCCCGATGAAAGGCACCTCACCACCACCGAGCAGATGAACGACGAGATCTGCGCCGCACTCGGGGGAAGGGCCGCCGAGGAGATCATGTTCGGCAAAGTGAGCACCGGCGCCCTCAGCGACCTGGAGAAGGTGACCAAGCAGGCCTACGCCATGGTGACCATGTACGGCCTCAACGACAAGATCGGCAACATCAGCTTCTACGACAGCACCGGCCAAAGCGAGTACAGCCTTTCCAAGCCGTACAGCGACCACACGGCCCAGGTGATCGACGAGGAGGTGCGCCACATTGTGGAAGCCCAGTATGCAAGGGCCAAGCAGATCCTCACCGACCACAAGGACAAGCTCACCGCCCTGGCCACCCAGTTGCTGGAAAAGGAAGTGATCTTCAAGGAAGACCTCGAGGTGATCTTCGGCGACCGCCCCTTCGGCCACCCGGAGGAAAAGCCCAAGGCCATCGCTGCGGAAAATGGCCTTGGCCTGCCCGCCCCTGCGGGCGCTCCTGCACACAAGGAGGACAATACCACCGTGGCCTGACCACCTCTGCGGCACCCATGGGCGAACTGGCCAAACGCTCCCTCACCGGGGCCGTGTACGTGGCGATCACCCTGGGAGCAGCCTTCGCAGGGCCTGTCACCACCACCCTGCTGTTCCTTCCCGTATGCCTGCTTGCCGCCCATGAATTGCACCGGTTGGGTTCCGGGAATCCCGCCCAACAGCCGGACACCGTTCTGTTGCTGGCCGCCGCCTTTGTGTACTTGGCGGTGGCACTGGTGAACATCATTCCGCGCATTTCCCCGTTGCTTGCGGCCGGTGCCGTGTTCCTCGCGGTGTTCTTCGCCGTGGTGGACCTGCTCTGGCGCAAGGAAGGTCTGGTGGGCAGGGATTTCGGGCTGGTGCTTCAGGTGGTATTCCTCGTGGCACTGCCTTTCGGGTTGATCCCCGCATTGATGCACCAGGGCCCCGAACTCTTCATCGGGTTCATGGTGATGCTTTGGACGAACGATACCGGTGCATACTTGGTGGGCAGGAGCATGGGCCGCACGCCCCTGCTGGCGCGCATAAGCCCCAAAAAAACCGTGGAAGGGCTGCTGGGCGGCATTGCCTTGGCCATGGCCGCAGGCTGGGTGCTCTCCATGGCTTGGCCCGTTTTGGCGCCGCAGGAATGGATCCTGTGCGCGGCGGCCGTGGCCGTGGCCGCCACCATCGGCGACCTGCTTGAATCGGCGATGAAGCGCGAGGCCGGTGTAAAGGATTCGGGCACCATACTGCCGGGGCACGGCGGCATCCTGGACCGCTTCGACGGGTTCCTGCTGGCCTTGCCAGCCATGGCGATCCTGGTGGAATTGATGCACTGACCAGGCCAAATGCCCGCCAGGCCCCGCGTGCCCGTTTATCTTTGGCCGCAATCCTTTTCCACATGCGCCTGCACCGCGAAGGAACCTTGACCATCCTGCTGATCGCGGGCATAGGCTGCTTGGCCTCCTACATGGCCTGGCATTGGCTGCCGGGGGTGGCCGCATGGCCCGTGGCAGCCGCCATGGCCTGCCTGCTGGGCATCGTGCTCTGGTTCTTCCGGGTTCCGGTGCGGGCCGAAGGCACCAATGGCAAGCACATTCTTTCCCCTTGCGATGGCAAAGTGGTGGTGGTGGAGGAAGTGACGGAAACCGAATACTTCAAGGACCGCCGCATCCAGGTGTCCATTTTCATGAGCCCCCTCAACGTGCATGTGAACTACCATCCCGTCACCGGCACCACCACCTTCCGCCAGTACCATAAGGGAAAGTACCTCGTGGCCTGGCATCCCAAAAGCAGCACGGACAATGAGCGGTGTACCGTGGTGGTGAGCAGCCCGGTACATGGCGAA
The DNA here is from genome assembly GCA_018266475.1 of Bacteroidota bacterium. Classification (GTDB taxonomy): domain Bacteria; phylum Bacteroidota; class Bacteroidia; order Flavobacteriales_F; family PHOS-HE28; genus PHOS-HE28. The sequence goes on along the minus strand of JAFEAI010000034.1, from coordinate 11,989 downwards.
GTGCTGGTACGGCAGATCGCCGGGGCCTTGGCGCGGCGCATTTGCACCTACCCCGAGCCCGGTGAACATGTTACCCAAGGCACCGAGCTGGGTTTCATCAAGTTCGGCTCCCGCGTGGACCTCTTCCTGCCCCTCACCTCGCAGGTGGCCGTCAAGATCGGCGATGTGGTGCAGGGTGCAACCTCCGTTATCGCCCGTAATCCATCCTGAAATGCGCAACCTCCTTCCCCTGGCAACCTTGCTCGTGTGGGCCGCATGCGGAAACCCCGGGACTCCGGAAGCCACGCCCACCGCTACTGAAACAGCCCCTGCCGCACAGGCCGAAAGCGACACCTCCACGGCTCCCGTGGCCTCCAACATGGTGAACCTGCAATCCCTGGAAGGCTCCAGCCTGAAGTTCAACGGGGTGTATGAGAACACCTCGGGCGACCTTCATTACTACATGCGCTTCTTCGAGCGGGGCAATGTGGCCCTGATCGCCGGCAGGGAACAACCCGAGGACTCGATAAACCTGCGGAGCTTCCTCACCCAGGACGTAAAAAGCGGCCTGAACAATGCACACAACGTGCCCGTGACCTTGCGCAACGACAGCCTGTTCTTCACCACGATGGCTCCGCGCGGGGAGATCACCTACGCCGGGGTGGCCGATGGCGACACCTTGCGCTTCCTCAAGCACAGCAAGGTGACCGCGAAGAAGGCCGTGGTCAGCTACCACTTCATCCCGGACTGAAGCTCCGCACCGGCCCCGGTCACAACAGGATCCCGCGCAGCTCGTCCAACCGGGAAATCCGATAGGTGGCCTGCGGATCGCCTTCCGCCTCCGGCGAATAGTGCGCCTGGTCCAGCCCGGCGCTTCGCCCTCCGGCGATGTCGGCCATGGCATTGTCCCCTACCATCAAGCTCTCCCCGGCCCTTGCGCCGGCCGAACGCAGCGCGTGGCGGAAGATGCGTGCATTCGGCTTGGCCGCCCCGGCCATTTCACTGGTGAGCACCACGCTGAAGAATTCCCGGATCCCTGAACTCCGCAATTTCACCAGCTGCACCCCGGTGAACCCGTTGGTGATGATGTGCAGGCGGTAATGGGGATGCAGGTCGCGCAGCAGTTCCAGCGCACCGGGCATGAGCATGGCGCGCACCGGGCAACGCTCCATGTAGATCCGTTCCAAGCGTGCAGCCAGGGGCCCGTCATCCACGCCGAAGTGCTGAAGGGCCTGCTTGAAGCGCAAGGCACGCAGCACCTCCTTGGCGATCGCACCGCTGTCCAACCGGTCCCATAGCGCGGCATTCACCCGCTCATACACGGGAATGAACGCATCTGCCGTCAATCCTTGGCCGCACAGCAGCTCGGCGCAAAGCTCGGCAAGCACTGCGCGTGAGTTGGCCCTGAAATCCCACAACGTATGGTCCAGGTCGAAGAACAGGTGCCCGTACCGCTTCATCAATGCACCCACTTCCACACGGCGCTGAGCACGAAGGACCACGCCACCACCGCGGCCAGCAACAGCGGCAGCATGCGCCGGTCGTTGCGGAAATACTTGGCCGCCACCAGGGCCGTGAGCCACACGGACAGTGCCGGAGTAAGGATGAAGGCCACGCCTTGCGGGCCGTACTTCAATTTCAGATGGATGAGCATGCGGTTCAGGCGCGTGAAGGCCCGCTTGGGCTTCTGGCCCTTGGCGATGGCTGCGGCATGCTTGCGCATGCGCCGCCTGCGCATCCACTCCAGCAGCTCACTGCCAGCCGGAAAAAAGATGAGCACCCCGATGCACCCGCCCATGCTGGTCAGCATCACGGTCTCCATGTAGGAATGGCCGAACTTGTACGATACGAGCGGCGAGAACAGGAACTTCGCCACCGCCGCCATCAATACCGTGACCACATGCCAGGGCTTCATGCCTATTCCTTGCTTCCGTAGGCCAGGTCGCCCGCATCGCCCAACCCGGGCACGATGTACGCCTCCGCGGTCATCTCCTCATCCACGGCGCCCAGCCAGAACCGCGTGCCGGGCGGCAGGTGCTGGCGCGCAAACTCCACGCCCTCCGTGCTGGCGATCACCGACACCACGTGGATCGCCTTGGGCCTGCCCATGCGCAACATGGCCTTGTACACCAGCACCATGCTGCGGCCGGTGGCCAACATGGGATCGCTGATGATGAGCACCCGGTCATCGATGGACGGGCTGCTCAGGTACTCCACCTCCACATCGAACCCGTCCTCGCCCTTGCGGTGCTTGCGGTACGCGCTCACGAAGGCATTGTCAGCGCGGTCAAAGTAGTTCAATAGGCCCTGGTGAAGGGGCAGGCCTGCCCGCAGGATGGTGCAGATCACGGGTTGCTCCACCGGCAGCATGGCCTTGGCCACGCCCAACGGGGATACCACGTCCTGCTCCCCGTAGGCCAGGGTCTTGCTCAGCTCATAGGCAAAGATCTCACCGAGCCGCTCCAGGTTCCGCCTGAAACGCAACGGGTCTTTCTGCACCTGCACATCGCGCAGTTCGGCCAAAAAGCGATTGGCCACGGAATTCGACTGGTTCAGCTCCACTACCATGGGTCAGGGTTTGATCCGCCGGACAACCGGCGGAAGACGGTTCATCAAAGCTCGCAAATAAAACACGGGTTCCGCTCCGAAACCGGAATAGAAACGCGCCAACTGCGGATCATTGCCGCCAGCAAGGTCAAAGACGGCATGGCGGGCGGCAAATTCAGTGATCACTTGGTGGAGCAGGGCATGCATGGCACCTGTCTCGCGGCCCCGTTGCGAGGCCAACCCTTTCAGGAAGATGATCCTGTCCCCGTACACCACGAACCACCCTGCCGCCACGGGTGCCCCCTTTTCGGTGGCCATCCGCCCAAAGCCGCTCCCATCCGCTTCCGTAGCCCGGAACACGCGCCGCATGGCTTCACGCTGCCTTGCGTCCACCTTCCACCGCGTGAATTGTTCCGATGCTTCCAGGAACGCGGCTATGCGCCCGCTTTCCTGCGCCTTCTCCACCAACAGGCCGTGCTGCCCTGCCTTGCGCAGGCTGCGCCTGTGGTTTGTGCTGTATCCGGCATGTATCGCCTCCGCTCCAGCTCCCAAGGCCAGCACATGGTTCCGCCTGGGTTCAGTACGCAGGCCGTCCAGTTCAGGCACCTCCCGGCCGTCCAAGTTGATGTCCGCGTAGCGGTATTGGCCGGGGAGCGCCTTTATAAAGCCTTCGGCAAGGCCCGCCGATGCCTTGGGTGCATACGGCCCGAGGTGCTGGATCAGAAAGGGCTGGTGGAGGTAGGTGATCCCGAATTTCCGGCGCCAGGGCAGCGGCATTTGGGCCCCGCCTTCCTCGTCCACCAGGGCGTTCCACCCCGGTGCCGCAGCGTTCAATGCCGTACTGGTGCCGTACCAGGATGCGTTGGCACTGGCCTGCAATTGCCGGTCCCATGCCTTCGTGTCGATCTGGTGGTGGTGCAAGTGCCTGATCATGGCCGGGCATAGGTGATCACTTCGCGGGCCAGGCGCCCCCATCCCTGCTCATCGCCGTAATCGCTTAGGAACCGTTCATGCCAAACGGAAATGAACGTGCCCTGCACGGCGCGCACGGCATCCACCAACTGCTTGGCCTTTGTGGCCGCTTCTTCCGGGGACAACCGCATCTTGTAGGCCATCGCACTGTCCATCACCGCGAAGGGATGGACCACCAAAGCCGTGGGCGCTTCCGCATGCAGGTCATAAAAAGGGTATGGTGTGCAAGTGCCCGCGCGGAAGCCCACGGCATCGGCAAAACCCATGCTGTGCTCCTCGCGGATCCCGGCGCGTTCCAGTGCGTTCATGGTGCCGGGCAACGCCATGCGCAGGTAGTGCTGGCGGCTGCGCGTGACCGGCTGCCCGAATGCGGCCTCCACCAATTTCTTCTCCTCTGCCATGCGATGCGGGCTGTCCGAGCTGGAATAGCCCGGGTGTAGGCCCACAGCACCATGTCGTGCCGCCAGCTGGATCACCTGCCGCATGCAGATGGACCGTACGGGGATGGCATGGTCGAACTTTCCGCGCGGCGCGGCCAGGAAATTGATGATGGCCCCAGCCCTGTTTTCCCTCGCGAGTGCAAGGAACTCGCCATGTACGGCGTAGGGGTCCGGCATCTTTCCCCGAAGCACCGCTGCACGGTCCCGCAAGCGGCTCGCATGCCCCTTGAGCAGGTCCCTGATGGCGCTGCCCGCGCTGCGCCACCAAGGGCGGCCCAAGTACATGGCCCCATTGTCCGCATCCAGCGTGGCCACTTGCGAGCAGGTGCGCCGCAGGTCCGGAAGGCGGGGGTCCTTTTGCCGCCAGGCCCGCGCCAGTCCATGGAGCCACTCATCCACCACGGGCCGCTCCTGATAGCCGTTTCGCGCGGAATGCAAGGCACCGGAAACCGGGCGGCCGTGCATATCCCGTTGCACGGGTCCGTATTCTTCCATGCGGCCAAGCAGGAAGAAGGACGCGGAAAAAATGTCAAAGGGCATGTCTCCGCCATCTACGGGAAACAATGCGGGCACCTGATGCCACCGGGCGGTTGCCGGGTCCTCTTGCCCAAGGCCCGTGCGGCTGAGCAGTCCTTCCGGCAGAATGTGGAAGGCCCCTTGCACGGGCCGCTGTCCGTAGATGAGCTTGGGGCCCGGAATTTCCATGAATGCCGCCAGGTCCGGCACTTCTTGCGCGTGCCACCCGGGCATGGCGCCCAGCAAATGCGCGATGATGTAGCGCGAGCGCGGGCCGGGCCGCTCAATGTGGTAGTGGACGTCGGCCATGCGGAGGGGTCCCGCAAGTTATGCCGATCATGTGTTGCGGCCGGTGGATCGACACCCGCCGGCCCCGGTCATGCTCCCAACAGATGCGCGCAAATGGCCTCGGCCGCATGTCCATCGCCGAAGATGGGCGGGCATGGCGGCACTCCGCCTTGCAGGAAGTGCGTTGCCGCCGCCTCTATTTTGCCCGGGTCCGCGTCCGCCAGCACGGCCTGACCCTGCTCCACGAGTTCCACCCACTCGGTCTCCGGCCGCAGCACCACCACCGGCTTGCCGAAGAAATAGGCCTCCTTCTGCACGCCACCGCTGTCGGTGACCACCAGCCGCGCCGCGCGTTCCAGGGCGACCATGTCCAGGAAGCCCACCGGCGGCAGCACATGGAAGCCGGCAGCGTCATCCAAGGCCGCCCGTACGTTGGCGTGCAGGAGCGCCGCCATCATTTTGCGCGTGCGCGGGTGAACCGGCAGCACCACGGGCAGCCCGTGGCGGTGGTGCAGTTCCAGCAGGGAGGAGAAGATGGCATTTATGCGGGCGGCATCATCCGTGTTGTGGTCGCGGTGGATGGTGGCCAACAGAAAGCCGCCATCCGCCAAGCCCAGGCCCGCCACCAGCGTTGACCGTGCCGCTGCCATCCGCGCGAAGCGCATGCTGTTGTCATACATCACATCGCCGCTGGCCACCACGTGCGGGCGATCGGCGGTGGCAGGCGCCCCCAGGTCCAATGAAAAGCCTTCGCGGGCCAGGTTCTTCACGGCGGTTTCCGTGGGGCAGAACAGCCATGTGCTGCAGTGGTCGCATACGATGCGGTTCACCTCCTCCGGCATGGCCTTGTTGAAGGAGCGCAGCCCTGCTTCCACATGGGCCACGGGCACATGCAGCTTGGCTGCGGCCACGGCACCCGCCAAGGTGCTGTTGGTGTCGCCGTAGAGGAGCACCACGTCGTGCTTTCCGGTATTGATCTCCGCTTCTATGCCTTCGATCATCCGGGCTGTTTGTGCGCCGTGGGGGCCGCTGCCCACGCCCAAGGAGATGTCCGCGTGCGGTATGCCCAGCTCATCAAAGAACACCTGCGACATGTTGGCATCATAATGCTGGCCGGTGTGCAGCAGCGTTTCATGGATGCGCCCGCTGAAGGCGGTGCGCACGGCATGGCTGATGGCGGCCGCCTTGATGATCTGCGGCCGCGCCCCGATAACGGTAAGGATGCGCAAGGGGTCCTTCATTTAGTGCAACTGGCCGTTGTCGGCAAAGGAATAGAAGCCGTCGGTGGTGATGATCAGGTGGTCCTGCACCAGGATGTCCAGCATGCGCCCGCCCTCCACCAGCTTGCGGGTAAGGCGGATGTCCTCTTCACTGGGCCGCAACTGGCCACTGGGGTGGTTGTGGGCCACCACGATGCAGGATGCGCCCCCGTCCAGCGCGTGCCGGAATATGACCTTGGGGTCGGCCACCGTGCCATGGATGCCGCCGCTGCTTACCTGGCGCTTGGCCAGCAGGCGCATGCCGCGGTCCAGCAGCAGCACCCAAAACTCCTCGTGGGGCAGGTGGCTCAATTGCGCGCGGAGTTCTTCATGGGCCAGCACACTGTTGTGCAGTTGCGGCCGCTCCCGCGGGCCCCGCTCCCTGCGCCGCACACCCAGCTCCAGGGCCGCCACAATGCTCAATGCCTTGGCCTCGCCCACGCCGTGGTGCTTCATCAGCTCGGCGGGGCGCAGCGCCGCCATTCGGTCAATGTCATTGCCCACCTGCAGCAGCAGCTGCCGCGCCAGGTCCAGGGCACTTTGCGCGCGGGTGCCCGACCGCAGCAGGATGGCCACCAGCTCGGCATCGCTCAGCGCCTTGGCGCCTTGGGCCAGCAGCCGCTCCCGCGGGCGGTCGGCCTCGGCCCATTCCGTGATCTTGGCGCGCAGTGGTTGGCTCGGCTCCTGGGGCTCCATGGGGTGGGCAAAGATGCCAAGTATCGCGGACCTGGGCAGCGTGCCGGCCGAATTCACCCGCCCGAATACCCTGCCCCCAAAAAAAACGGACCCTCACGGGTCCGTTCCATGCGCTTGGCGGAGGAGCTCACTTCAGCCCGGCCACGTGAACCTGGATGCTGCTCTTGAGGTTGGCCGCCTTGTTCTTGTGGATGATGTTGCGCTTGGCCAGCTTGTCCAGCATGGCCTGCACCGCGGGGAACATGGCTTCGGCCTCCTTCTTGGAGGTGGTGGCACGGATATCGCGCACCGCATTCCGTGCTGTCTTGTGCTGGTAGCGGTTCAGCTCGTTGCGGGTCTCGGTTTGGCGGATCCGCTTGATGGAGGACTTGTGATTGGCCATGTTCCTTTTCTCCGAATGGGGCGGCAAATATAGCTTCTTTCCTCCAATGGGCAATTGTGCAGGGAATAAAATAGGCCGAGGCGATCCCCCGGCCTATTTCCAAGGTGTTTCCGCCTCAATAGGCCATCTCCTCCTTGCCCAGCATGTTGGTCACGGTCTTCACCACGATCTTCAGGTCCAGCAGGAAGGACCAGTTTTCCAGGTACCACACGTCCAGCTCCACCCGCTTTTCCATCAGTTCGGGGGTATGGGTTTCCCCGCGGAAGCCGTTCACCTGGGCCCAGCCGGTGATGCCGGGGCGCACGAAATGGCGCACCATGTACTTGTCGATGATGTCGCGGAACTGGTCGTTCAACTTCAGCGGGTGGGGCCGCGGGCCCACAACGCTCATCTGCCCCAGCAGCACATTGAAGAACTGCGGCATCTCGTCCAGGTTGCTCTTGCGCAGGAAGGCGCCTACCCGCGTGATGCGCGGGTCGTTCCGCGTGGCCTGCTTGCTGTCCGCCTCAGCGTTCATCCGCATGCTGCGGAACTTGTAGCAGCTGAATTTCTTCTTGCCTTCGCCCAGCCGGGTCTGCTTGAAGAACACCGGCCCCTTGGAAGACAGCTTCACCAGGATGGCCAGGATGGGGAACAGCCAACTGAACACCAGGGTGATCACCAGGAAGGAGAAGACGATATCGAAACTGCGTTTGAGCAGCCTGTTGCCCTTGTTCTCAAGGGGCTCATGCCTCATGCGGCTCACCGGCACGGCCCCGTGGAAGGTGAGGTCGGTGGTTTGCACCACGGGGATAAAGCTGTCCGGGCTGGGGATCACGCGGAAGCGGATGGTGTTCCGCTCACAGAACTCAAGCAGGTCGGTGATCTGTTCGCGGTAGCTTCCCGGCAGGGCGCAGTACAGGATGTCGATGCGGTTTTGCAGGGCGAACACCTTGGCCGCCTCAATGCTCCCGAGCTGATGGCTGCCCAAGGGGCCGCCGAGCGCATGGTCATGGAACACGCCTCGGAAGCGGTAGCCGCGCACGGTTTGGTCCTGGCAATACTGGAAGATCTCTTCGGCGGCAGGCCCTTCGCCCACGATGATGAGGTCCTTTACCGAGGTGAGCGGTTCCATGCTGATGGCCCTGCTGATGCCGTGCTGCACCTGGTGCAATTGCTGGCGGCTGGACCTCAGCAAGGTGGCCAGCTCATTGCCGAGGTCACCACGTGTGCTGCGGTTGCCGGTGCGCAAAACCTCTTGCGCCGGAGCCAGGGAAGGTGTGTGGTGCTGTTCCATGGTGGTAATGGTCTGTTCGCGGAAGGCGGTGCTGAACAAGGTTCCAAAATTATCGTTTCGTCGAAGCAAATGTCAAGTTCGTCGAAGGAATTTATTTTCCACCCCCGGTAATTTGCCCGGCGGAGGCTTTCCCGTGGCGAGCCAATTCCTTGACGTACAGCAAAATAAATGACGTATTGGTCACTAGGTAACGTTTCCACAGCCTGCGCGGTTCGAGGGCCAGCCGGTACAGCCACTCCAAGGAGGCCTTGCGCATCCACAGGGGTGCGCGTGTATCCATGCCCGCGTAGAGCAGAAAGGCACCGCCCACGCCCAGCATCACGGCAGGTACCCGGCCTTTCATTTCGGCCATCCAGCGTTCTTGTTTGGGGCAGCCTAAGCTTACCAGTACAATGTGGGCGCCGCTTTGCCTGATCCGGGCAGCTTCTTCTTCGCGTTCGGCAGCGGTAGCTTGCCTGAAGGGCGGGGAATAGGCCCCGGCAATTTTCAAGCGGGGATGGTCCATGGCCATGCGGCCGGTGATCTTCTCCAGCACATGCGGCTCCCCGCCGTGCAGGAAGACGGACAATCCTTCCTTTTCAGCTTCGGCAAGCACGGCAGGCATCAGGTCGTTTCCGGCCACCCGCTCCTGCGCAATGCGGTTGAACTTGTTCACGCTCTTTACAATGGGCATGCCGTCCGCAGTGGCCAGGTCGGCGCCGTTCACCACCTCCCTGAAGGGTGCGTTCGCCTGCGCCTCCATGCACATGTGTACGTTCACGCAGCACACATAGGCCGACCGGTGCTCCCTGCCCATGGCAAGGATGGCCGCCACATGCTCCCTGAAGGAGCCGGTGGATATGCCCAAGCCAAAGGCCGGGACCTTCTTCAGCGCGTTCATTCCTGTTCCTTCGCTTGCAATTGGCGCGTATCGATCAGGCTCGGCTTTATAGCGGCCGCGCTTTCCGTGTCGTACCACTGCACCATCGCCCGTGCGCCCTGCTCCAGCGTCCACGGGGCCTTGCCCAGCACGAATTCGGTCTTGTCCATCGGCGTGATGTAGTCGCTGGTCATGCTGCGGAACCGCCCGCTGGTGATGGGGAAGGGCAAGTGGAGCAGCTTGAGCGCATCGCCGCACAGGGCGAGGGTTTTCACCATCCATGTGGGTATATAGCGCACTTGCCTGCCCACCAGCGCCCGGGAGATGGCCTCCACCCAAAGGCGCAGGTCCATGGGCGGATCGCCTACGTAGAACACCTTGCCCTGCACGGCGGCAGGTGCAGCCTGCAGGATCTGCTCGATCTGCCACACCACATTGCCCACGTAGCCGTAGGAGCGCACTACCCTGCCCTTGCCGGGATGAAAGTAGAGCCCCTTGCGCATCACCTTGAACAACACATCGCGATAGCGCAGGCTCCACGGCCCCCAAATGGTGGTGGGCCGGATGATGGTCCACGTGCAGGCCAGCCCTGCGCCACGGGTGGCCATCTCGCACAGCCGCTTGGTTTCACCGTAGAGCGTGAACGGCTTGAAGTCCAGGTCGTCCTTGGGCTGGTAGCCGGCCTCGCAGACAAATTGGGTACTGGTGATAATGACGCGCTCGATGCCCGCGGCCTGCTTGATGGCCTGCAGCAGGATGGCGGTACCTTCATGGTTCTGCCGGTAGGCGGCCATGTCATCCTGCACATCGGTATCCGTGCGGGCCGCAAGGTGAACAAGGTGGGTGGGCTTGAAATCGGCCAGGTGCCTGCGGGTGGCTTCCCCGTCCATGATGTTCCACTCCTTCCACCATGGCCGGTGCGCGGCCTTCAGCGGCGGGTTCCAATCCAGGTTGAGCACTTGCCAACCTTTGTCCAAGCAACTTTGCACCAGGTTGGTGCCTATGAATCCGGATCCACCGGTGATCAACAATCGCATCAGAGGGGTTTCGCGGCCAAGGTCAGGGCCTCTTCCATGTTTTGCCAAAAGCGTTCCAACGTGAACCGCCCGGTAAAGATGCGTCGCCCCTCCTGCCCCATCCGCATCCGCAAGGCCTCGTCACCGATCAATTGGAGCAGGCGTTCGGCCACCGCCCCGGGATCTTCCACGGGCACGGTGAAGCCGTTCACGCCATCCTCCACCACCGAGGGGATGCCCCGCCAGCACGTAGTGACCACAGGCTTGGCGAATTGCATGGCCTCCAAAAGCACCAAGCCGAAGCTCTCCGCCTCAAAATGGCTGGGGAAGCAGAAAATGTCGCATCCGGCAAAGTGCTCCAGCTTTTCCTGGTCGCGCTTCACGCCAAGAAAGCTGATGCGGGCCTGCAGGCCATGCCGGGCGATGAAGTGCATGCACTCGGTATGGAAGGCCTCATCGCCCCATCGGCCCATCAGTTCCAGCCGCACATTGGCCCCCTGCCCCACCACCTGCCGGAACGCCTCCAGGAGCACGCGGACCCCTTTGGAGGGAATAAGCACTCCGGTAAAGAGGATCACCACCGGATTTCCCGGTGCCGCAGTACGCTCCACTACCGTGCCCCGGGCATCGGGAATGCCGTTGGGCACCACCACATCCCGCCTGGCACCAAGCAGCTTTCCGTCCTCGGGGTTCTGGGGCGCCGTGCGGATGGCCATGGCCGCGTTGCGGTAGGCCAGGCGGAACAAGGGGCGCAGAAGCCGCGGCAGCTTGGCCTCGTAGCCCGACACGCCTCCCGCATGGTAGTGGAACACCGTCCACCGGAACATCCACCGGGTGGCACAGAGAAAGATGATATCGCGCAGCACCGGCACCCGGTTGGGGCCGCTGGGCGGATAGTACAGCATGGGCGTGCGGTAGCGGTACCGCGCGCGCCACACTTCCAGGATGGTGGCGAAAAGCACCCACACTTTGCGCAAGGCAAACTTGCCCACACTGTCCATATCATCCGAATACCGCAGGCGGACATGGAACAAGCGCACCTGTGAAGGTTCTGCTTGCAGCAGCGCCTCTATCATCATGGCCTGGCCCCCGAATGGCGGCGGGGTTTGGCCTACAACCAAAACGTGCAGGGCTGCGCGGGTCTTCACAGGTGGAATGGTCAATGCGATTGTGGGCTGGCCGCCCAACAGTTGGTTCCGGACAGTGGCCTCCAACGGTGGTTGGCAAAATTAGTTGCTCCATCTTCACCAATGGCCCATTGGTCGAATAGCCGGAACCTTGGTGGTCGATCCGGGTTGAAGTCGGTTCAATCAGGACCTTGCCATGAAGCCATCTTCCTATAGCCTCCGTTTGAAAAAGTCCGGAACCGCTGCATTGCTGTTTCTTTCCCTGTGCCCCGCGGCCCGTGCCACGGACTACTACGTTTCCCCCGGGGGCAACGACCAGAACAGCGGGACCTCGGCAGGCAGCCCATGGCGGACGATCGCGCGGGTGAACCAGTCCACGTACTCGTATCAGCCCGGGGACCGCATCCTGTTTGAGCGCGGCGGCACCTGGCGGGGGGAGGTGGTGCTGGGCAGCTCGGGCACGGCCGCGCAGCCGATCACCGTGGGGGCCTACGGCAGCGGCGCCAAGCCGGTGATCAAGGGCAGCGAGGCGGTAACGGGCTGGACGGTGTACCAGGGCAGCATCTGGAAGGCGCCCGTGGCCGGGGGCAAGGTGCCCCAGGTGTACGTGGGCGGCCAGCGGATGACCCAGG
>JAFEAI010000033.1 GCA_018266475.1 Bacteroidota bacterium | reverse complement strand
GCTGCATGTTTGCGTTGGAAGCCCAAATTCAACCAAAAACAACCATGAAAAGGATCGCATTGGCAGGAACCATTTTGTTGGCCGGCATCTCCGGCATTGAGGCGCAGGCACAGTACCGCCCCGCCGGAGGCGAAAAGAACCTGGAACTGATGCTGGCACCGCTCGGCGGCAGCCCCATCAGCATGGCCGGCATCAAGTACCGCCACTTCAGCTCGGCCAACAACGCCATGCGCGTAGGCTTGTTCGTAGGTTTCGACAACAAGACCACCATCACCCAGGATGCCGACGACAAGACCAAGGCACTGGAGCTGAAGAAGAAGGAAAGCTCCATCACCATCGGCATCCAGCCGGGCATCGAAAAGCACCTGGAGGGCACCGAGCGCCTTTCGCCCTACTTCGGCGGCTATGTGGACATCAACTACACCACCAAGACCAAGAAGGAGGATGCGCAGCTCACGCTGACCAACGGCACCAACCAATTGGGCTACACCAAGACCAAGAGCGGCAGCCTGGGCTTCGGCCTGAACGCCGTGGCCGGCTTTGACTACTACGTGGCCAAGTCGCTGTACGTGGGCACCGAACTCGGCTTCGGCCTGGCCGCCACCATGCCCGGGAAGAACAAGACCGAGACGGTGGACTACAACAACGACCACTCCGGCACCGCCACCACCAACACGGAAGGCAAGAAGGACAACGTAAGCAAGTTCCAGGTGGGCCCCAACGTGGTGGGCCAACTGCGCATGGGCTGGCTGTTCTGATCGCAGGCCCACTAAATTGGCAATGGCCATGAACCAGCGAACAAGCACTTTCATGCACGCGACCAAGTATACCGCAGTGCTCGCAGCGGCATCCCTGCTGCTGGCTTCGTGCAGCAAGGAGCCGGTGGGCAGCCCCGCACCGGCGCGCACGGTGCAAGTAACCCCGGCGCAGCACCAGCGCATCGGGGACATGATCCACCAGGCGCCTGCCGTGGGCATCTACAACCGCACCATGAACAAGATCCTGGTGTTCAAGCAGCGGGAGGGCTCCTCGCGCAGCTTCTCCTTCACCGCGGCACCGGCCAACGGCATCAACTTCGCCAGCAGCAACGGTGGCCAGTGGGTGTGGACGCAGGATGGCGGCATGGCCGTGATCACCGAACCCTCCGCCGGCCTGGGCGCCGGGGGCGGCACGGTGGCGGCGGGCAACACCACCCTGGACATCAACATCGCGGTGTGCTTCTCCGTGGGAGAAAGCGCCATGGGCGAGGGCCTGTTCGGCCCCGACATGGGCAACGTGGCCGGGGTGATCGGCATTTCCGGCGACATCGACGCCCTGGTGAACGGTGATTTCTCCAACGGGGCCGATCCCTTCCAGTACTTCCACGGCTTTGCCTACTACTTCGTGTATGCCGACCACCTTACGGACGGCAACTTCGAGGTGCTGAACTGGCTGGAAAACATCAATCAGCCCGAAAGCCAGCTCCACAATTTCAGCCTGGCCTTTGTGATCAGCTTCCAGCATGAAGGAGGCATCTACATCTCACAGGACGGCCACATTGCGGTGAACGGCGGCAACATGGGCTTCAGCGGAAATTACTTTGCCCTCACGGGCGTGGATTTCTTCAACGGCAATGGAGACGCACCATCCGACGTTGCCGTAGTCAGCGGTTTTGGCGCCATGGGCTGCCATTGAACCGAATAACCGGAAGACAAGGGGGCTGCCGATCAAGGCGGCCCTTTTGTTTTTGCCGCCGTGGCGGCCCGGGGAACCCGGACGGACATAGTGAATATGAACCCCGGCCAACATGAACGGGAGTGCAAGGTTCCTGCCTTTTGCAGATGCGTTCCGGCAGCTGAAGAATCGGTTGCACCCCTGTTCACGGCAAGAATCCCCCGTTGCACCCCCAGTCTTTCCAAGTTTTTCCACCCGATCGGTGATAACACGGGCACCGGAACCCGCCGGTGGATCGTCCTACCGGCGATCTTTGCCAACAGCGCACGGAGCAGATGAAGTTTCTTTTTCCGATCGGGCGGCTTGGCGCCTGCCTGTCCGTGCTGTTGCTGCACACATCGGCGGCAGAGGCCCAGTTGACGGCGGATGCGGGCCCGAACAAGACCATCTGCGCGGGGAGTGCCGTTACCATCGGCGGAGCCGCCGCTACGGGAGGCACCGGGCCGTACACATATAGCTGGGCACCTGCCGCAGGGCTGAACAACGCCGGCACATTGCACCCGGTGTGTACGGCCACGGGAACCACCACCTATACGCTTACGGTTACCGATGCGCTGAACGCCACGGCCACGGCCACCACCACGGTAACGGTGAAGCCCGCGCCCGCTGTGAACCTCACCTGCACCAATGCCACCAGCACCGTCTACGGCGGCGTGCTCACCTTCAGCGTGTGCGGATTGGGCGCGAATCCCTACAATTTCAACTTTACCGACGCCACCACGGCCCAGCCCGGGGCAACCTATACGATCACCTGGGGCAACGGGCAGAACGGCACCTTCGGCGGCAGCGGCTGGAGCGCCACCCAGCAGTTTCCCTTCGGCCTGAGCAGCGGCACCTATACCGTGCAGAACCCCGCCCCGAACGGATGCAGCATCACCGTGCCGTTCAACGTGTTCGTGGGGGAGGTGCCGTTAGGCGGCCTTAGCGTGGTGAGCAACTCCTCCATCTGCACGGGGAGCCCCATCAGCTTTGAATGGAACAACTTCAGCACCAATCCACCGGGCACGCTGTACATCGTGAACTACGGCGACGGTGTGGTGGACACGCTGCCGCAGCCGCCCCAGGCCGCATTCAGCCACACCTATACGCAATCGTCCTGCGCGGTGGGCGGTGAGTACACCATCCAATGGCGGATCACCAACCCCTGCGATGTGCGCACGGGCTCCATCGGCCAGATCCGCGTATCCGGCTCGCCGGTGGCCGGCTTCACCGTCAGCCCCAACGACACCGCCTGCGTGAACAGCACCGTGAACTTCACGGACAACAGCCAAGGCACCCAGGCCCCCACCTGCACCGGCCCCAAGCACATCTGGTCCATCACCCCCGCCACGGGGTGGAGCACCGGCGGGGCCTTGGGCAACATGAACGGGCAGCCTGCCATGCCCTCCATCTGGACCAGCGGGGCCACCACGCTCTCCGTAACCTTCTCCACGCCGGGCACCTACACGGTGCGGGACATCGTGGGCAACATCTGCGGCACCGATACCTTGGAGCGCACCGTGTGCATTGAGGCGCCACCGCAACCGGCCATGGCCGCCACGCCGACCACCGGATGCTCGCCCCTGGTGGTGGCCACGCAAAACACCAGCACCAGCCCCAACAGCTGCTACACGCACTACAACTGGTACGCTACCGTGAACAGTGCGGCATGCGGGGGGAGCGCCGTGGCCTCGTTCAGCGGCGGCACCGGCGCGGCCAGCTTCCAGCCGCAGTTCACCCTTGCCGGGCCGGGCAGCTACACCATCCAAATGCAAGCCATCAATTCCTGCGGCACCTTTCCGGTGAGCCAAACGGTGTACGTGGGCGCGCCGCCGCAAACCACGCTTGCGCCCGTGGGCGGCATCTGTGCGGGGCAAAGCGTGAACCCTTCGGCCGTGTTCACCGCCTGCGGCACGCCCATCACCGGCTACACGTGGGCCATGCCCGGCGGCACCCCGCCCGCCACCAACGCGCAATCGCCGGGCGCGGTGGTCTATCCCGCAGCGGGCAGTTTCACCATTACGGCCTCGGCCACCTCCGCCTGCGGCACCACCCCTGCAACCACGCCCATCACGGTGACGCCCCTGCCGCCGGCGCCGGTCCTTGCCGGGCCCATCACCATTTGCGTGGGCGAGGACCTCCAGCTCAGCGCGGCGCCCATCCCGGGAGCCACCTTCCACTGGACCGGCCCCAACGGGTACTCCTCCTTCCTGCAGAGCCCGACGATCTACGGCGTGGCCATGGCGGACCAGGGCGTGTACACGGTAAGCGCCTCCACCGGCGGATGCAGCGGACCCTCCAGCAGCGTCGCCGTTACCGTGAACCCTGCGCCCATCGTCTCCATTGCACCCACCGCACCCACGGTGTGCGCCGGTGATGCCGTAACGCTCACCGCCAGCGGCGGGGCCAATTACCAATGGCAGGTGGGCGGCCAGCCCGCCGGCACGGGAAGCCCGTTCACCTTTACCCCCACCGCCACGGCCACGGTGGTGCTCCACGGCACCGTGAACGGCTGCACGGGCGCCTCCAGCACCCTGCTCACCGTATACCCCAGGCCCGCCGTGGATGCAGGGCCCGACCGCGTGTTCTGCCAAAGCAGCCAGCCGCAGCCGATCAACTTCTTTCCCGCCGGCGGCACCTGGACCGGCAGCCCGTTGATGAGCAACGGCAGCTTCACCCCCAGTGCGCAGGGGAATTTCACGCTGGTATACACGGTGGTAAGCCCGCAAGGCTGCCCGGCCAGCGATACCGTGCTGGTGACCGTGACCGCCCCGGCGGCACCCGTGAGCGCCGGGCCGGACACCACGGTATGCCTGAACTCCCCGCCGCTGCAGCTCGCAGGGAGCCCGGCAGGCGGGTATTGGAACGGAAGCATCTCCATCGGCGGGCTCTTCACGCCCAATGCCCCCGGCACCTTCACCGTACACTACACGTCGGGGTCCGGTAGCTGCACCAGCACCGACCAGGCCACGTTGACCGTGCTGGCCCTGCCGGTGATCACCCCGGGGCCGGACATGCAGGTGTGCGCGGATGCCCCGAGCGTACCGCTGAACGCCGCTCCGGCGGGCGGTACCTGGACCGGTGCGGGGATCGCCGGCAACGACTTCAACCCGCAGGCGGCAGGCCTGGGCGCGCACCCCCTTACCTACAGCTACACCGGGCCCGGCGGATGCAGCAACACCGCCACCCGCACCATCACCGTGGATCCGTTGCCCGTGGTGGATGCCGGAAATGCGATCACCTTCTGCGACCAGCCCTTTGCACAGGCCCTGGCCGGTTATTCCCCTGCGGGGGGAACCTGGAGCGGACCGGGCGTGACGCCGGGCGGGAGCTTTACGCCCAACGGCCCGGGCAACTTCAACCTGACCTACAGCTATACCGATGGGAACGGCTGCACCGCCAGCGACCAGCTGCCGGTAACGGTGATCACCATCACCGACCCCGCCTCCGCGGGCAACGACACTGCCGTGTGCATCAACAGCGGTGCGCTGCAACTCGCCGGCGCGCCTGCGGGCGGCGCGTGGAGCGGCCAGCACGTGGGCGCCTCCGGCCTCTTCGACCCGTCGGTGCCGGGCAGCTTCGTCCTTACCTACGGCGTGGGCACGGGCTCGTGCATCACCCAGGACCAGGTGACGGTGACGGTGCATCCCTTGCCCGCAGTCTCCATCACGGCCATGGCAGGCGCGTGCGTGGACGCGGGCGTGCAAGCCTTCAGCGCCACACCTGCCGGCGGCTCCTGGGCCGGCACGGGCATTACCGATGCCGCACTGGGCACCTTTGATCCCGCGGTGAGCGGGGTGGGTGCTTTCCCGATCACCTACACCTATACCGATGCCAATGGATGCACCAACGGCCAAACCGGGAACATGAACGTGGCACCGCTGCCCGTGGCCGCATTCTCCAACGCGCCCATCGCGTGCAGCGGCGCGCCGTTCCACTTCACCGACGAAAGCACCGGGGCCGGCAGCTGGCAATGGGATTTCGGGGACGGGGGCAGTTCCACGGCCCAATCACCGGACCACGATTTCCCTGCCGCAGGCACCTATACCGTTACCCTAACGGCCCTCACCGGTGCCGGGTGCAGCAACAGCACCAGCCATGATGTGACCGTATGGGACGGACCCTCCCCGGGGTTCAGCCTGGATGTGGCTGACGGCTGCGGGCCCCTCACGGTACACGCGGTGAACAGCAGCTTTGGCGACGGGGTCTCCTATCAGTGGAACTTCGGCGACGGCAGCACCTCCACGGCGGACCAGCCCGGCCCGCACACGTACGTGGCCAGCCTGCTCGCCGACACCACCTACACCATCACCCTGACGGCCACCAACCTGTGCGGGGCCGTTGATTCCGTGCAACCGGTTACCGTGCATCCGGTGCCTACGGCCCTCTTCGGGCCCGACCTCAACGCCGGCTGCTCCCCATGGCCGGTCACCTTCAGCAATGTCACCATCGGCCAGGCCGGCAGCTATTGGTGGAACTTCGGCGACGGCACCACCAGCACCACCAACGACAGCCTGGTACACCACACCTACTACGCCGCCACCACGGACAGCGTATACACCGTTACGCTGGCGGCCTCCAACGCCTGCGGCAGCGATACCGCCACCTACACCATCACCGCGCTGCCCAACACCATCACGGCCTTCTTCAACACGGACACCACCCAGGGGTGCGCACCCCTGACGGTACACTTCACGCAATACAGCATCGGCGTTTCCCATTGGCACTGGGACCTGGGGGACGGCAACGTGTCCACGGCGGCGAACGTGGCGCACACCTATGCCCAGGCGGGCACCTACACCGCCACCCTGTACGGCGACAACGGCTGCAGCTACGACACGGTGAGCGTGGTGATCACCGTGCATGCCACGCCGCAGGCCGACTTCACCATTTCGCCCGGGCTGTTCTGCGCAGGCACGCCCGTGCAGTTCACCAACAACACCCCGGCACCGGCGGGGCTCAGCTGGGCGTTCGGCGACGGAGGCACCTCCACGCTCTCCGCACCGCAGCATGCCTTTGCCGCTGCGGGCACGTACACCGTCACGCTAAGCATCACCTCCACCACCACCCCCTGCCCGGCCGTGGCCTCGCAGGCCGTCACCGTGCAGCCCACCCCGTCGGCATCCATTACCGCAAGCCCGCTGAACGGGTGCATTCCGCTGGATGTGCAGTTCACCAACACCAGTACCAACAGCAACTTCCAGCAATGGGATCTCGGAGACGGCAACACCGCGGGTGCGCCAAACCCGTTGCACACATACACCGCGGCGGGCACCTACACCGTGCGCTTGGTGGCGGAGCACCTGAGCGGCTGCACGGACACGGCGCAGGTCACCGTAACGGCCTTCCCGCTGCCGCACAGCGCCTTCACAATGGCTGAAGCGCAGAGCTGCACCTCGCCGGTACCGCTCCAGCTCACCAGCCAGGCCACCGGGGCGGTGGGCCACGCCTGGGATTTCGGCAACGGTACCACCTCCGCGCTCAACAACCCGGTAGCCGTGTTTGATGCCCCGGGCACGTACACCATCACGCTTACCGTGGCCAACCAGTACGGCTGCACCGATGCGGCAACGGCCCAGTTCACCGTGCATCCCACGCCGGTGGCCGTGTTCGCGGCGCAGCCCCGGCCGGCCTGCGCAGGTTATCCGGTACAGTTCCAGAACATGTCGCTGAACGCCGACGCCTTCCAGTGGTGGTTCGGTGACGGGGAAACCTCCACTGCGGACGCACCGGCGCACACCTATGCCCAGGGGGCCTATGAGGTCCGCTTGATCGCCACCGGCGCGGGCGGATGCACGGACACCACCGTGGTGCCTGCGGCGGTGCTGGTGAACCCCACGCCGGTGGCCGCCTTTACCTACGAGCCGATGCAAAGCACCAGCTACGCGCTGCAGTTCCACAACCAAAGCATGGGCGCGGTGAGCTGGCAGTGGGATTTCGGCGACGGCGCCCATTCCACGGAGTTCGCGCCGCTGCACCTCTTTCCCGCAGGGCCGGGCGACCTGTACCCCTTCTGCCTGATCGCGGTGAACACCTTCGGATGCCCGGACACCCTCTGCGAACCGGTGGCGGCCGCCAGCGACCCCGACATCTACGCACCCAATGCCTTCACGCCCAACCAGGACGGCCTGAACGAAACCTTCCTGCCCGTGTTGAACGGGTTTGAAAACTGGCACTATGCGCTCTACATCTTCGACCGCTGGGGCGAGGTGATCTTCCAGACCGGCGACCGCCACGCACCATGGGACGGCACCTGCAAGGGCAAGCCCGTGAAGACGGACGTGTACGTGTGGAAGGTGGTGCTGAAGCGGGACGGGGACGAGCGGGTATTTTACGGGCACGTCACCGTAGTGCGCGGATCGGATTGAACGGCGGCTGCCGGGAAGCAGGTAAATTGCCCCTCCGGCACGGCCGGATCCCCATGGAGGAGCGCAGGATCTTCACCCTTTCACAGGTAAGCACGGCCATTCAGCACAAGATCGCCGAAGCCACCGGCGGGCAGGCCTATTGGATCAAGGCGGAGATCGCCCAGTTCAAAGAGAAGAACCATGCCTACCTGGAACTGGTGGAGCACAAGGAAGGGCAGAAGGTGGCCGTGATGCGCGCCAACATCTGGAATTCGAACTACCAGCGGATCCGCCAGGAATTGGGCCGTGAGGCGGGCAACATCCTGAAGGACGGCGTGGAGGTGCTGCTGCTGGGCCGGGTACACTACCACCTGGTGTACGGGCTGAGCATCAACATCGAGGCCATCGACCTGTCCTTCAACATCGGCGAGCTGGAGCGCCGCAAACTGGCCACTATCAAGACGCTGAAGGAAGAGGGGCTGTACAACCGGAACCGGTTCACCCCCATGCCCATGGTGCTGCAACGCATCGCCCTGGTGGCCTCGGCGGGCTCGGCCGCGTATGCCGACTTCATGCAGCACCTTGAACGGAATGAACAGGGCTACCGCTTCCACGTGCGCGTGTTCAACTCGGCCGTGCAAGGCGACGCGGCGGCTGCGGAGCTGCGGGCGGCGGTGCAGGCCATCGACCCGCGCCAATTCGACGCCCTGGTGCTGATCCGCGGAGGGGGGTCCAAGCTGGACCTCGAACCCTTCAACGACCTGGAGCTCGCCCGATCGGTCGCGGTTTTTCCCAAGCCCGTGCTCACCGGCATCGGCCACGATGTGGATACCTCCGTGATCGACCTCATTGCCAAGGAGCCCCACAAAACACCCACCGCCGTGGCCGACTTCCTCGTGGACAAATCCTCCGGGTACGAGATCGCCCTTACCGCCATGCTGGACAAGGTACACAACCTGGTGCTCGATGATTTCACGGAACGAAGGGAGGTGCTGAGCGCGTATGCGGAGAAGGTCCGCACCCGGCCGGGCAATTTCTGCCAGCTGCAGCGGGGGCAGCTGCACAACAACACCAGCCAGCTGGCCCATCGCGTGCAGCAAAAGCTGAAGCAGGACGGACAAGCACTGGAAATGTACCGCTCCCGCATAGCCGCGGACCCGGTGAAGTGGCTGCGGCAGGTGCAACGGGCCGCGCTGGAGGAACTTTCGCACAAGCTGATGCTGCTTGCCCAAGGGCGCATGCAGGCCGTGGCCATGCAACTGAAGGGCCTGCAGGATGCGGTGAACCTCCTGGGCCCGGAGGCCACCTTGGCCCGCGGGTTCAGCATTACCCGGTGCGGCGGGCGTGCCGTGCTGGATGCCGCTAACTTGCGGCCCGGCGACCGCCTGGCCACCACCTTGGCCAAAGGCACCGTGCATTCCACCATCGATTCGATAGACCGCCATGGCTGAACAAGCGCTTACCTACGACAGGGCCTACGCCGAACTGGAGCAGATCATGAACGACCTGCAGGCGGACAAGATCGGCGTGGATGAACTGGCCAGGAAGGTGAAGCGCGCGGTGGAGCTGATCACCTTCTGCTCAGAGATGCTGCGCAGCACCGAGGATGAGGTGGGCAAGCTGGTGAAGAAGCTTGGGCTGGCGTGAGGCCATTGCCCGGCCGCGTATAGGAGGCGCGCTATTCCATTCCCGCGTGGATGGCCGTAAGCGTGGCGGTGCTGTCCGTGCGGAAATCGCGCAGGGTGGCGGCCATGTAGTGTACTTGCCGGCCGCGTACGGTGCCATGCACGAAGTAGACCAGGCTGTCCTTGCTGCGGATGCTTTTGCTGAAGTTCACGTCGCAGCTGTCGATCACCGCGTGGCGCAGGTCGGCCAGGGTGAGATGCAAGGGTGCCAGCTGTGCTTCACCCTGCGGGGTGGCCTTGATAAGCGTGCTTTGCAGGCGCAGCTTCACGCGGTGGTTCGGCATCCAATCGGTGTTCTCCAAGCGCTTGCCGTAATAGGCCCAAGCGAGCAGGCTGCCCAGCAGCAGGCCGATGCCGAAGAGGAAGAGGCGGCGGGAGAAGGGCATTGGGAGGGGGAAAGGGGAAAGGGGAAAGGGGAAAGTGGAAAGTGGAAAGTGGAAAGAGGAAAGGGGAAAGTGGAAAGTGGGAATTTCGCCCTTCGGTTTCGCTCAGGGTGATTGAGGAGCGCGCCGCGTTCAGAATGCGGCGAGCATGATGTCCAGGTCTTTGTACGGGAGGCGGTAGGCCTCGGAGAGGACTTCACTGGTAAGCGCCCCGTTGTACAGGTACACGCCTTGGCGCAGGCCCATGTTGCGTTTGATCACTTCCTCGAAGCCGCCCATTTCGCCCATGGTGAGCAGGATGGGGGTGAAGATGTTGGTGAGGGCGTAGGAAGCGGTGCGGGGCACGCGGCTGGCGATGTTGGGCACGCAGTAGTGCAGCACGCCGTACTTTTTGAAGACCGGCTCGGTGAGGGAGGTTTGCTCGCTGGTTTCGAAGCAGCCGCCGCGGTCGATGCTCACGTCCACGATCACGCTGCCGGCCTTCATTTGGCGCACCATGTCCTCGGGCACCACCATGGGCGTGCGGCCATGTTCGGGGCGCAGGGCGCCGATGGCCACGTCGGCCTGCAGGAGGGCATGGCGCAGCACGTCCGGCTGGATGACGCTGGTCCAGATGCGCTGGCCGATGATGCTTTGCAGGCGGCGCAGGCGGTAGATGCTCTTGTCGAACACCTTTACGCTGGCGCCGGAGCCCAGGGCGGCGCGGGTGGCGAACTCGCCCACGGTGCCCGCGCCCACCACCACCACTTCGGCGGGGGCCACGCCGCTGATGCCGCCCAGCATGAGCCCTTGCCCGCCCTTGTCGGTGCTGAGGTATTCGGCGGCCACCTGGATGGCGGTGTTGCCGGCGATCTCGCCCATGGCGCGGATGATGGGGAAGATGCCTTCGCGGTCCTTGATGAAGTCCCACGCCACGGCGGTGAGCTTTTTGGCCATCATGCTGCGCAGCGCCTCGCGGTGCTGGGCGCCGGTCTGCAGGGCGGACACCAGGATCTGCCGGTGGTGCAGCAGGGCGATCTCCTCGTCGCAGGGCGCGGCCACCTTCAGGATCAGGTCGGCCTCGAACACCTCGCGGGCGTCGTCCGCCAGTTTGGCGCCGGCCTCGCTGAAGTCGCTGTCCTGGAAGTGGGCGTTGCCGCCCACGCCGCGCTGCACCACGATGTTGTGCCCGCGCCCGGTGAGCACGGCCACGCTGGCCGGGGTGAGGGGAACGCGGTGTTCCTGGGGGTTCACTTCCTTGGGAATGCCGATCAGCAGGCGCTTGCCCTTTTTGCCCACCTCCATGGTCTGCTCCTGGGGGGCCATGGCCACTTCGCGGGCCAGTTGCTTCAGGAGTTCACTGCTGCTGCTCATGGGTGGTGGTGTACGGGTTGGTTGCGCTGCCCGGCGGCCAGCACTACGCGCCTGCCTTCCGCATCGGCCTGCATGCGCACTTCGATGGTGCCTGGCGGGTACAGCCCCTGGCCGAGTTCAGGCCATTCCACGAAGCAGTAGTGGCCGCTGTCCAGGTATTCGGTGAAGCCGATGCCTTCGAGCTCATCGGGCTTGTTCAGCCGGTAGAGGTCGAAGTGGTACACGGGTTCGCCATTGCCGGCG
This sequence comes from Bacteroidota bacterium, assembly GCA_018266475.1. Taxonomy (GTDB): domain Bacteria; phylum Bacteroidota; class Bacteroidia; order Flavobacteriales_F; family PHOS-HE28; genus PHOS-HE28. The sequence goes on along the minus strand of JAFEAI010000033.1, from coordinate 4,767 downwards.
CGGTATTCGTTCACAAGGGCGAAAGAGGGGCTGGCCATGCCGCCCTGCACGCCAAGCTGCGCGCAGAGGGCCTTGATGAAGGTGGTCTTGCCTACGCCCATCGGGCCGGTGAAGGTGAATACGCGCCCTTGCGGAAAGGCGGCGAGCAGGGCTGCTGCCGCGCGGGGGGCATCCTCGGGCCGGTGCAGCTCAATGGGGGCGGGCATGCGGTCAGCGTGGTTTCAGGTAGGCGAAGGGCACCATCATTTCTTCCATGGAGATGCCGCCATGCTGGAAGGTGTTGCGGTAGAAGTTGACGAAGTGGTTGTAGTTGTTCGGGTACACGAAGTACAGGTCCTTCTTGGCGAAGATAAAGCCGCTGCTCACATTCATGCGGGGCAGGAAGGCCTGCCCGGGGTCCTTGATCGCCAGCACGTCCTTGGCCTCGTAGGTGAGGTTGCGGCCGTTCTTGTAGCGCAGGTTGGTGTTGGTGTTGCGGTCGCCGATCACTTTGCTGGGCTGGGTGACGCGCACGGTGCCGTGGTCGGTGGTGAGCACTACGCGCCCGCCTTTTTCGGCAATGGTCCTCAGGATGTCCAGCAGCGGGCTGTGCTTGAACCAGCTGAGGGTGATGGACCGGTAGGCGGCCTCGTCCTCGGCCAGCTCGCGGATCACCTCCATCTCCGTGCGGGCATGGCTGAGCATGTCCACGAAGTTGTACACGATGGCATTGAAGGGATTGGCCATCAGGTTGCCCACGTTCTCCGCCAGCTTCTTGCCTGCGGCGATGTTGGTGATCTTGGTGTAGCTGGCCTTCACGCGCTTGCCGAGGTTCTTCAGCAGCTCGTTCATGAAGTCCTCCTCGTAGGCGTTCTTGCTGCCCTCGGCATCTTCGCTCAGCCACTTCCCGGGGAAGCGCTTTTCAATGTCGCCGGGCATCATGCCTGCAAACAGCGCATTGCGCGCATACTGGGTGGCCGTGGGCAATATGGCATAGAACTGTTCCTGCGATTCCACCTTGAAGAGCGCGCTGATGACCGGCTCTATGGTGCGCCACTGGTCCAGCCGCAGGTTGTCGATCAGCACCAGGAAGAGCGGCCCCTGTTTTTCGTCGATCAGCGGGGCGATCTTGCTCTTGAACACCTGGTGGCTCTGCATGGGCACGTCGTTGCCCTTGTTGTTCACCCAATCCACGTAGTTCTTCTCCACGAAGCGGCTGAACAGGTCGTTGGCCTCGGCCCATTGGCTGCGCAAGATCTCCGTCATGCCCTGGTCCGGGTTGCCGCTCAGCTCCAGCTCCCACCGCACCAGCTCGTCGTACAGTTGCATCCAATCCTTGGTGCCCAGGCGGTCGCCCAGGCGCATGCTCAGCTTGCCGAACTGCCGTTGGTAGCTGCTGGTGGTCTTCTCGCTCACCAAGCGGCTGCCTTCCAGGTGCTTTTTCAACGCCAGCAGGATCTGGTTCGGGTTCACCGGCTTGATCAGGTAGTCGCTGATCTTGCTGCCGATGGCTTCTTCCATGATGCTTTCCTCCTCGCTCTTGGTGATCATGATCACCGGCGTGCGCGGGCTGATCGCCTTCACCCGCGTGAGCGTTTCAAGCCCGCTGAGCCCGGGCATGTTCTCGTCCAGGAAGATGATGTCGAAATCCTCCTTGCCCACGGCATCCACCGCGTCCAGGCCGTTGTTCACCGTGGTTACGCGGTAGCCTTTCTGCTCAAGGAACAGTACGTGCGGCTTCAACAGGTCGATCTCGTCGTCCGCCCAAAGAATGGAGGCTGCCATGGTGGGGTTCGTTGTCCCTGTATGCCGGGAAGGCGCTGTTGTGGTCGTCATGCAAGGGTAACAGGCCGCAGCGCGGATTGTTGCCCCAGGTTTGTTACAGGGCGTGAATTTACGGGGCGGAGGATTGTTTTGCCCGTTGAGGCCATGCACCAGCCTTGGCTGATGCCCAGTACTTTCGGGGCCGGTTTGTCAGTTGTCGGTTGTCAGTTGTTAGTTGTCAGTTGTCGGTTGTCAGTTGTCAGTTGTTAGTTGTTAGTTGTCGGGTCTGACAAAGGCGCACTCCACCCCCATGAAGATCTTCAACGACCCCGTGTACGGCTTCATCAGCGTGCCGGACCCGCTGCTGCAGCAGCTGATCGACCATCCGTGGTTCCAGCGGCTGCGCTATATCAAGCAGCTCGGTCTTTCCCATTTGGTGTACCCCGGGGCGCTGCATACGCGCTTCCACCACGCCATGGGGGCCATGCACCTGATGGGGCTGGCCTTGGAGAGCCTGCAGGGGAAGGGCCATGCGATCACCGGGGAGGAGGCCTTGGGCGCCCGCGTGGCCATCCTGCTGCACGACATTGGCCACGGGCCCTTCAGCCATGCCCTGGAGCACAGTATCGTGGAGGGCATCAGCCATGAGGAGATCGGCGACCTGGTGATGGACCGGCTGAACAAGGAGTTCGGCGGTGCGCTGGAAACAGGCATCCGCATCTTCCGCGACCAGCACCCCAAGCGCTTCCTGCACCAGTTGGTAAGCGGCCAGCTGGACATGGACCGCATGGATTACCTCAGCCGCGACAGCTTCTATACGGGCGTGAGCGAAGGCGTGATCGGCGGCGACCGCATCATCAAGATGCTGCAAGTGGTGAATGACCAGCTGGTGGTGGAGGAGAAGGCCATCTACAGCATCGAGAAGTTCATTGTGGCCCGCCGCCTGATGTACTGGCAGGTGTACCTGCACAAGACCGTGGTGGCCTGCGAACAAATGCTGGTGCAAACGCTGCGCCGGGCGAAAACACTGGGCCTGCAGGGCGTTCCGCTCTTTGCCTCACCGGCCCTGCTGGGCTTCCTGCGGGAGCGCCGCGATCGTTCCTCCTTTGCCGACCCCGCCATCCTCGCGGATTTCATGCGCTTGGACGACCACGACATCATGGGCGCGGTGAAGGTGTGGGCCGACCACCCCGACAAGGTGCTCGCACGCTTGGCCTCCGACCTGGTGCAGCGCCGCACCCTGCGCATCAAGTTGCGCAGGGAGCCTTGGCCGGAGCCCCACGTGCAGAAGGTCCGCAACGCGTTTGCAACGGAGATGGGCATCACCGACCTGGAAGCAGCGCTGTTCGTGCTCTCCGGAAAGGTGGTGAACAACGCCTACGACACCACCCATGACGGCATCAAGCTCCTTTTCAAAAGCGGCAAGCTGAAGGACATTGCCGAAGCCAGCGACAACCTCGGCATAGCCGCCATGAGCGGCGTGGTGGAAAAGCACTACCTGGCATTTCCGAGGAGCATGGGGAAGGATCGGTTCGGGGGGTAGAGCGCCTGGGCACCCTTGGCTCGTGCGAATCACAAATCCCAATGGGCCGAATAGGCATGTGGGAAGGACGCTGGCCCCTGCGAGGAGATAACTCCACCTGCTCACTCAATGGTCAATGATCGGGAAGTCACGGTAATCTTCCTCGTGATTTTTCCAGGATCGCCTACCGTGCAAAACGTCATTGGAATTGAAGACCAGCGTTATAGTCAGATTATTGGACTTGGTCTGCCTTAGTTTTTCCAGGGTTACTTGGTCCAGCAGGGCATCCTGTCGGATGATGATCGGCCTTGTCCATTCATTATCAGCCCGTTTCCAAACCATGAAGACATAGTGAATTGGGATTTCACTCAGATTCATCAATTGGTTAATGCGTAGGCTGTATGTGGCTGTAAAACCGGATGCTTTTTTTCTAGTGCGTGAGGTTGCGGTCTTAACCTGGACGCGGCGAAGTAGTCCCTCTTCATCCTTGACAACGAAAACATCATCACCTATGTCCACCTCCGGCATTGCCACATTCCAGCCACGGACCAGGAAATTAGACATGACGCGCAGGTGTCCTGCCTTACCGAGGTACTGGTTGAAGACTGGGGTCATAATTCCACCTTCTTCAAAACCTTTCCAGTATCACTGTCCACAAATTCAACTGCTTGAAGATTCAACGCCAAATCTTTGTCAGGGACACCGATCAGCGTTGGATAAATATGATTCAAGGGTTCATTCAACGTATGTTGCAGATCGATGTCTTTGTCATAGGCCACGAAAACCCGGCTTGCAGGATGTGATTTGGGGTATAACTTGCGAATCATCTCGCGGATGCTCGGCAGAAGGCTGTAAGTAATACCGTCGAAGTTGCGGCTTACATTGATTTGGATGGCAGTCATGGAGGCGGGCTTTGGGGCTTGAGTCTCCTGCGAAGTTAGTTACAATTGACTCTGGCGAGATCCCCCCATGCTGGTCAAACATTGCTTAAGCCCATCAATGCGAGCTTATGGTTCCTCTCCATGCAGGTAAGTGGAACCTGCCTTCCTTTGCCCCATGGAATCCGCAGCACGCCCCCGCACCATCTTCATCACCGGCGCCACCAGTGGCATCGGCGAGGCCTGTGCCCGCCATTTTGCCCGCGAGGGCTGGCGCGTGGTCATCACCGGCAGAAGGCGCGATAGGTTGGAGGTGCTGAAGCGCGAGCTGGAGGGGTTGCACGGCACCCTTGAGGGCGGCACCGCCGTGCATGCCCTGCGCTTCGACGTGCGCAACCGGCAAGAGGTAGCGCGGGCCATTGCGGCGCTGCCCGCCGAGTGGAGCACCATTGATGTGCTGGTGAACAATGCCGGGCTTGCCCTGGGCTTGGAAGCATTTCCCGAAGGCGATCCCGAGGATTGGGACACCATGATCGACACCAACCTGAAAGGGCTGCTGAACGTGTCGCGGGCCATAACGCCGGGCATGGTGGCGCGGGGAAGCGGCCACATCATCAACATCGG
>JAFEAI010000032.1 GCA_018266475.1 Bacteroidota bacterium | reverse complement strand
GTGCCCGCAGTTGGAGGCGCGTTCACCGCCACGGTAACGGTGGACGTGGCGGCAGGACAGGGCGCAGCACCCGCCACGGTGTAGGTGTACACGCCCGCCGTCATCGTGGCGGGGTTGAACATGCCTGCAACCACCGGTGAAGGCCCGCTCCACGTGCCGCCCGCATCAGGGCTTCCGCCGAGCTGCGCAAGCAGGCCCACCGCCGCGCCGCTGCTGCAGAGCGTGGTGCTTCCATCGGTGCCCGCAGTTGGGGGATTGTTCACCGCCACGGAAACGGTGGAGGTAGTCGTGTACGTTCCGCATGGCCCGGTTCCGGTTACAGTATAGCTATACGTCCCGGCAAGATCGACACCGGGCAAGAACGTTCCATTATGTGCGCTACCAGCGGGTGCCGTCCATGTGCCCCCTGTATCCGGATTGCCTCCCAGTAGATTGAATAAGTTCACCGGCGCGCCATTGCCACAGACGGTAAGCGTGGAATTGGTGCCTTGGCCGGGTGGATTGTCCACGGTGATCGTGATGCAATCCGTGGAACCACAAGCCGGGTGCCCGGTGGGGTAGGCCGTTACGCAGTACTGGGTGGTTCCTGCAACCGTTGCGACCGGGTTGGCGATGGAAGGATTCGACAGCCCCGTGGCGGGGCTCCACGTGTACACCATGCCTCCCCCGGGGCAACTTCCCGTGCCGGTCCATACCACGCCGTTGGCCGGGTTGGTGCCACTGTATATGGTAGTGCCCGCGCTGTTCAGCAGGGCGAAGGATTGTTCATAGGCGAGAAGGCCTCCCCCGTGGTAGCTCAAGGAAATGGCGGCACCATGGGGTATGCTCAATGTGGTGTATCCCGAGGCGCTGTTGTTCAGTGTCCAATTGGTGCTTACGCCATTGATCGTCACGGTCACGTAGCCGTTGAGGTTCCAGCCGTCACCATAGGAATCGTACAGCCAAAGCTGGTAGCTGCAGGTGGTGGTGGGCGCATTGGCCACCGTGGCGTTCAACTGTACCGGCGTACCGCAGGTGGTCGCATCCGGGCCGGCGTTTACCGTCACATTGGGCGTGATGGTCACGGTGACCGTGGTGTCGTAGGTGCAGCCGAAGTTGTCCGTTACCGTGTACGTGTAGGGATAGCTTCCGGGGGCAAGCCCGCTCACGCATGCTTGCGCACAGTTGGCGGAGGTGGAGGTGATGTTCGGCCCCGCCCAATGCGTACTGTCACAGTTGGCGCCGTATACCGGGGTGAATTGTACAAGGTCCGGATAGAGGGCGGGATCAAAATCCAGTGACCAATCGCAGATGAAGCCGTTGTCAAGTGCCCACATGTCGCATACCTGGAAGGTCCATGTGCCGTTCAAGGGCGAGCCGAGCAGGCCGCTGAGCGGCTGTACCGATGAGTAGTTGCCGGGGATCAATGCGGGGCCTGCCGGTGTGCCGCCGGTCATTACATGGGGCGTGGCTCCGCCAGAGGCGCACTGTGCCCAGGTGCCCCACGTGGCGTTCGGGGTCCAGCAATAGTTCCAGCACGTGCCGATCTGCGGGTTCGCTTCATCATTGTCATTGGCCCCGCCGATGTACGTTCCTCCCCCCCCTTGCTGGTGCAGGATCACGGTTTGGCCGTTGGGGCTGATGATGCGGATCACCAGGTCGCCCATGAAGGAGTGCTCCATGTTCACGCAGATGCCCAGCAATTGATTGATGTTGGTGAGCGTTTGGCCCGGTGCAAACTGGGTGAACGTGAGCGTGGTGTTGAAGCATTCGCCCACGTTGTCCGGCAGGAACACGCCACCGCCCAGGTTGGCATTGGGCAGTTCGTTCCAGGTGGTGGGGTGAACGGTGCCGTTCAGGCAAAGTGTTTCGCCGGAGCAGCCTGTTGCGCCGGTGGTGCCCGTGAAGGTGGGCTTGGTGCCCACCAGGGTCACCAGGTCCACCAGGTTGTTGTTGGCGCAGCCGTTGTTGTCCAGCACGTACAGTTGTGCGGTGTATGCGCCGGGCTGTGCATACGTGTGGCTCACCACCGCAGGTGCATTGTTCAACACGGTGCCGTCGCCGAAATCCCACCGCCGGCTGGCAATGTTGAAGCCGCTTGCCGCATAGGATCCGCCGCTGTTGAACGTCACCGCTTGGCCGGGGCAGATCTTCTTCGGCGCACCAGTGCCATAGGAGGCCACCGCGGTGGGGCGACTGCAGGGCTGGTAGCAACTGATGGTGGCCGCGAACACGCCCGTCCCCGTATTGTTCGACTTGAACACTACGGTGAGGCAACCGCTGGGATTGGATCCGCTGGCCGATACCACCTGCCCCTGCAGGGCGGTGCCGGTCCAGGTGCCAAGCAACGGTGCGCCTGTGCTGTTTCCGTCGTAGATCGACATCGCGTCGATCGGTGCCGCGCCGGCCAGGCTCAGGTTGAAGGTCACGAAGTTCAGCGAGATCGCGCCACCCGCTGCGTCGGGGCACAGGGTGTAGGTGAAGTTCTCGTTGTTGCTGTAGCCTGCGGCACCTTGTCCGCCGCTATCCAACAAGGTGCCCGTGCAGCCGGCTTCAGCGCCGTTGGAAATCACATGCACCTGCGCCTGTACCGGCGCACACGCCGCCACCAGGGCCGTGCAAAGCGCTCCGCGAAGCACAAGGTTGCGAAACCGGGGAATGAAGCGGGGGAGCCGGGGGCTGGGTCGGTCCATCGTTCCGTGCGAATTGGGGATAGGCACGCGGATGGGCTGTAATGTAGATGCGGTGATGCGTGATGGAACGAATGCCGCCTGCTTTTTTGGACGAAACCTCCTTCAGGATCGGCGAATCGCGGAAATAATGATCAACAAGGACCGGTGAACGTGAAGTGCGGCCTGCTTGGGAGCCGTGCAGCACCACCGGCAATCTCCGGTCCTTACCGCACCACGGTGACGTGCCCGCGGAAGTCCCGGTTCACTTTCGTGAAACGCGATTGCGCCCGAAGCATCCACACGTATACGCCGTTCTTCACCGGCTTGCCGCCGTACCGCCCGTCCCAGCCTGCGTGCGGGTCCGTGCTTTCGTACACCTTCCCGCCCCAGCGGTCGAAGATCATCCATTTGAAGTCGGCTTCCGAAATGTCGTTGCCCACCACGTACAGCACATCGTTCCTGCCGTCGGCATCCGGTGTAAATGCAGTGGGGACATGCACCAGGAACACATCCTCCACGGTGACCAGCCGCATGGTGCTGTCGGCACAGCCCAGGAAGTTGCGCACCACAAGCTGCACCGGGTAGTAGCGCCCGGTGTCGTCAGGGAAGGTGAAGACGGGGTCGGCCAGCACGGATGTGCCCAGCTCCCCAAAACGCCATGCGTAGCCCACCGCCACCGGCCCCGCTTCTTCCTGGAATTGAATTTCGGGATGGAAGATGTCCGCCGGACGGGGCGTCCAGCTGAAGTCCGCATGCGGCACGTCGATCACCTGTACAAGCCCCGCATAGGTGCTGTCATAGCTGCATCCATTGGGCCAGTGAACGTTCACATGCAGGTCGTACAGGCCGTGCATGGCGTAGGTGTGCGTCATGGCCATGGGCCTGTTGGCCATGGTGGGCTGGTCGAAGAAGCTCCAGTCCGCGCGCGCCAACCCGGTGGTGTCCTGCAATTGGAAGTGGACCGTGAAGGGCCTGCACCCCAGCGCGCTGTCCACCGTGAGCACCAAGGGGGGCACGGGGGTGATGTGTACTGTGATGCACCGCGTGAGGGCAGGGGTTTCGCAGCCGTCGCGCACGGTGAGGCAGTAGGTTGTGGTGGTCAAGTTGTTCACTGTGATGGACGGGTCTGGCAAGGGGCCGGGACCCGTGCCGCCGCGCTGCCAGTCGTAGGTGTATTGGCCGTCGCCGCCGCCAACACCGGCAGGTGCCAGTGCCACGTCCACCTTGGGGCAGCTGGTCACCGTGTCGGGCAGCATGAATTGAAGCGGGCCGCGCACGGAAACAGCCACTGCGGCCGTGTCCGAGAAGCAGTTGTTGGCATCCGTGGCGAAAACGCGGAAGGTGGTGGATTGGGCGGGTGAGACCCCGATCCCCGTGCCATTGCCCGCACCGTGGTCCCAGTGCATCACGGTGATGCCAGTGCCGCCGGTGGCGCTGGCGTGCAGCAGGGCGGTGCCGGTAAGGCAAATGGTGGTGTCCGCACTGGTGGAGGTTATCAGCAGGGGCGGCGGCTCATGGATCACCGCGGTGATGCTGTCCACGCAGCCGTTTCCGTTGGGGCCGTCCTGGATCAGGATGGTGTAGCTCCCGGCAGGTGCGGCATAGGTGTCGCCAAAGGCGTTGGGCGTGCTGCGCACCACGGACCCGTTCTTTTTCCAAATGTAGTTCCAGGGCCCGCCTGTTCCCGTGGAGGTGATCTGGATGGAGCCGCCGATGCCCCCCGCGCACAGGTGGTCCGTGACCACTGCGGTGTTCGCCGAGCTGGAAGGTGGATTTACCAGCACGCTGTCCACCGTGCTGCACAGCGGATGGCCGGCCGGGAAGGCGTGCAGTGTATACCAGGTCGGTACCAGTGGCGCCGCCGTGGGGTATGGACTTGTGGTGCTTGAGAGCCCGGTGCCGGGCGACCATTGGTACACGATCGTGCCGGTGGGCAGCGGAAGCTGCAGCCCGGGCTGCAGCAGGAGCGGGCTGCCGCAGGCCAATGTGGGATTTACGTGGACGCCGGGGGTGATGGTGATGGTGAGCGTGGTGTCGTAGGTGCAGCCGAAGTTGTCCGTTACCGTGTAGGTGTACAGATGGGGGCCTACCGTGGTTGGGGTGGCGATGTAGTGCAGCGGATGGGCGGGGTCGTTCGCCAGCGCCGGACCGCTCCAGTAGCTGCTGTCCGAGTGCATGATGCCCGGCGTGGGCGTGTAGGCCACGTCAGGGGGCAGCAGCGAAGGGTCGAAGTTCAAGCCCCAGGAGCACAAAAAGCCGTTGTCCCAGGCCAACAGGTCCGTGAAGGTCAACGTCCAGGTGCCGTTCAGCGGGCTGCCCACCAAGGCATTGAAGGAGCCAACGGCTTGGTACGTTCCGGCCGGCAGGGTGCCGCCATTGGCGTTGGCGGCCCATGTGCCGTTGGTGGCCGCAGGGCTGAAGCAGTATTCCCAGCAGGTGCCCGGCACGTTCGGCTGGGAGTCGTCGTCCACCGGTATGCCCAGGAAAGTGCCGCCGCCGCCCAGTTGGTGCAGCACCACTACGGATCCGTTGGGGGCGGTGAGCTTCAGCACAAAATCGCCCATGAAGGAGTGTTCCATGTTCACGCACACCGATACCAGGTCGTTTACGTTGGAGATGGTGGCGCCTGGCGGGAAGGCCGAAAAGGTGATGGCACTGCTGAAGGGGACGCCCACGTCGTCCGGAAGTTGAAGCCCGCCTCCGTAGTTGGCGTCGGGAATGCTGGTCCACGTGGTGCCCGATACGTGCGTTACGGCCGTCAGGTCCACCGGCTCGCCGGCACAGCGGGTGATGGGGTCGAAGCCCGTGAACGTGGGGGTGGTGCTCACCTGCACCACCAGGTCCACGGAGTTGATGCTGGAGCAGCCGTTGTTGTCCTTTACGTGCAGGTGTACCACGTGTTGCCCCGGCGGGTTTGGAAAGGTGTGGTTCACCGTGGCGCCGCTGGTGCTGTCCATGCTGCCGTCGCCGAAATCCCACAGGTATTGGCTGATGCTGAATCCGCTGGCCGCAGTGGAGGCGCTCCCGTTGAAGTGGACGGGCTCTCCTTGGCAGATCAATGCCGGCGAAGGTTCGCCCATCACGCCTGAGGCGATCGGCGGTTCACACGGGTGGGTGCAGCTGATGCTGGCGGCGAATACGCCCGTGCCCGTTTCGTTGCTGGTGAATTCCACCGTAAGGCAGCCGGAGGTGTTGGCAAAGCTCGCGGACACGATCCCCGGTGAGCTGGTTCCGCTCCAGGTACCGAGCACCGGCGCTGAGATGCTGTTGCCATCGTAGATCGTCAAATGGTCCGTGGGCAACGTGCCTGCTGCGGAAAGGTTGAAGATCACAAAGGAGAGCGAGATGGCGCTGTCCGGCTGCCCGGGGCAAATGGTGATGGTGAAGTGCTCGTTGTTCCCGTAGCCCCCGCCGCCTTGCCCGCCACTGTCCAGCAATGCTCCGCTACAGGTGCTCACGTCGCCCCCGTTGATCGGGTAGGCTTGGGGGAATGCACTGGCGGCCAGCGAAAGAAGAACGATGGCAAGTATGTACTGCAGGCGCGGGAACATGGGAGGCAACTGTCCTTGGGCAAGAATGACGAATAATGTTGCGCTTCGGGTGCCTAAGGTCGGGGGAATGCTGTTGCCAACCGGGCCTTGAACACCGCATTCTTGGAACGCCGTTGAATGCGTGGGGAAATCGGTAGGTGCAGTAGGATGACCGTGCGGCGATGGGCATACTTCAGGCCCCTTCACGCCGGCACCCTTTCACCAAGGCGGTGGCCGGCACTCCCCGGATGGCCTATGGCGGCACCTTTCAGCGCACCAACTGCACCGTGCCGGTAAAGGTCTCCGTGCCATGCCCGGTCTCCACATCGGCCACCCAGGCATAGTTGGCGGGGGCCAGCACGGCACCTTGGTTGTTGGCCTTGCCCAACCAGGGCCGGTTGGCCTCATTGGTGCTGTACACCAGCATGCCTGCAGGATCGTATACGGCAAACTGGAACTTTGCCTTCAGCTCCAGCAGGGCCTGCGGCATGAAGCAGCCTTCTTTCCCTCCCAAGGCGGGGGTGAAGCTCTTGGCGGCACCCAGGTCGAAGTCCTGGTCAATGCGCACTTCCTTCACCTTCCGGTCCGTGCAGCCCGTGGCATTTACCACCGTCTGCACCACTTGGTACACGCCCTTCTTGCGGTACACGTGGTCGGGGCTCGGCGCGGTGCTGGTGGTGCCGTCGCCAAGGTCCCATTCATAACTGGCCGCCCCCATGGCGCGGCTGTCGAAGTGGACGCTGGGCACCAGCCCTGCATGGTCCATTTTCACGATGTTGAAGCCTGCCAGGGGCGCCTCATGCACCACGATCATGTCGCTGCTGGGCTTGTTGCGGATGGTGCCCATGCCGGAGGAGGACAGGGAGAGCATCACCTGGTAGTTGCCCGGCTTGGTGAAGATGTGCTCCGGATTGGCCTTGTTGCTGAAGCTGCCATCGCCGAAGTTCCACAGGTAGATGCCATCCTCGGCCATGTGCTCCACCTTGAAGGCAACGGGGCTTCCCGGGCAGGCCTCCTTGGCACTGGCCCGGAAGGCGGTTGCTGCGGCGGGAGCCTCCGGTTTGCCAGCCGGAGGAGTTGTCGGCAATGCTGCGGGGGGAGCCACTTGGGCAGGCTTCGCAGCAGCGGGATGCGGGGTTTTCACGGTGCCCGATGAGGTGGAGGGTTGGGCTGCATGAGGGGAAGAGGGTGCGGCCGTGGTGCCGCCTGCTGCTTCGCTTCCGGCCGGAACCGCTGTGGTGGCCGCCATCCCGTCGGTCGTGGCCGGGGGGTGTGCCGTGCCCGCAGGCTCGCCAACCATCCCCGTTGCCGGCGCATCATGCGGCACGGGCAATGCTTGCGTGCTGCTGTCGCGGCCCAGGAAATAGGCGGTGCCGCCGATCAGCAGGCCGCCGGCAAGCAGCAGGCCCGCGACCAAGGCACGGCCATGGCCCCATGCACGGACCCCGCTGGAGAGCGCGCGGTCCATTTGGGCCCAATCCGCGGAATTGAAGGGCACCTCATAATGCTCAAGGTGCTCTTTCAACTGCCGCTCGAAGCCGTCCAAGTTATTGTTGTTGGCCATGTTTCCGGAGAGTCTATTCTGCTTGCTTCAACAAGAGTTTCAGTTTGGCCTTCGCCTTTGCAAAGTTGCTTTTTGAGGTGCCTGTGCTGATGTCCAAGGTTTCGGCGATCTGTTTATGCGTCATGTCCTCGAACACGAACAGGTTGAACACGGTGCGGTAGGCGGGCGTAAGCTTCTGCATGGCATTGATCACGTCCGCCGGCTTGAGGTCCGCCCAACCCTCGTCCATGGGGGCCTCTTCCTCCTCCTCCGGCACATCCTCGAATTCCTCCATGCTCCGGTCTTCGCCCAACAGCAGGTAGGAGTGGCGCGCCCGCCGGAAATGGTCGATCGCCGTGTTCACCATGATCCGGCGTATCCATCCCTCGAAGCTCCCGGAACGATTGTACTCCGGAAGGTTGCGGAACACCTTGATGAACCCGTCCTGCAGAATGTCCTTCGCCTGGTCGTGGTTCTTGGTGTACCGCAGGCATACCGACATCATCTTGCCGTAGAACAGCTCGTACACGCGCTGCTGGCTGCGGCGCTCGCCCGCAAGGCATCCATCGATGATCCCATCGAACGCCGGCTCCGCTTTCTCCATGGTGTTCCATGCAGGTGCAAGACGCACGTTTGCGTCAAGGGTTGCCAGTTCAATGTCCCGTTGGGCCATTTTTCAGGGACGGAAGGTATGAATTCGGGGCGAAACGCGCATGAAGGGGAAGATCGGCCCGCACAACCGGTGCGGGAAACGGGCCCTGGTGTACCCCGGTCCTGACCAAGGACAGGATCACTTTTCGCAGACACACCTAATTTCGCCCACCGCCGGAAGGTCCGGCATGTTCTTACCTAAGCCGAAACACAACATGAAGATCACAGTAGTGGGGGCCGGAAACGTAGGGGCCACGTGCGCCGATGTTTGCGCCCGCAGGGAACTCGGGACCGAGGTGGTCCTGCTGGACATCAAGGAGGGCTTTGCCGAAGGGAAGGCCCTGGACATCTGGCAAACGTCGCCCATCAGCCTGTTCGATACCCGCACGTACGGCAGCACCAACGATTACGCCAAAACCGCCAACAGTGACGTGGTGGTGATCACCAGCGGCCTGCCCCGCAAGCCGGGCATGAGCCGCGATGACCTTATCGCCACCAATGCCGGCATTGTGAAAAGCGTGACCGAGAACGTGGTGAAGCACTCGCCCAACGCGGTGATCATTGTGGTGAGCAATCCGCTGGACGTGATGACGTATTGCGCGTTCCTCACCAGCAAGTTCCCCGCACAGCGCGTGTTCGGCATGGCCGGCATCCTGGACACGGCGCGCTACCGCGCCTTCCTGGCCACCGAGCTCGGTGTTAGCCCCAAGGACATCCAGGCGGTGCTGATGGGCGGCCATGGCGATACCATGGTGCCCCTGCCCCGCTACACCACCGTGGGCGGCATTCCGGTCACCGAGCTGATCGCCAAGGACAAGCTGGACGCCATCGTGGAGCGCACCAAGAAGGGCGGCGGCGAGATCGTGAACCTGCTGGGCACTTCCGCCTGGTATGCGCCCGGCACGGCCGCCGCGCAAATGGTGGAGGCCATTGTGCGCGACCAGAAGCGCGTATTCCCCGTGTGCGCGTGGCTGCAAGGGGAGTATGGCCTGAAGGACGTGTACCTCGGCGTGCCCGTGGTGCTGGGCCGCAACGGCGTGGAGCGCATCATCGAGCTCAAGCTCAATGAAGATGAAATGGAGCTGACCCGCCAAAGCGCCCAGGCCGTGAAGGACGTGATGTACGTGCTGGACCGCATGAACGTGCCAGCCTGATCCGCCAACCCAAGGAAAGCAAGGAGGGGCGCTGAACGGTGCCCCTCCTCCTGTTTTCCGCAGTTGGGTGGTGTTGCCTTGCGAATAGCATGCGCTCGGCCGGGGCCGAGCGCCAACAGGGTGCAAGGCTGGTGCCTTGCAAATAGAGTGCGCTCGGCTGGGGCCGAGCGCCAACAGGGAATACAGGAGCGCCAACAGGGTGCTCGGCTGGTGCCGAGCGCCAACGCATCGTATTTGCGAACGCTACCGCGCGGCCCCAGCCGCGTGGAACCTATTCGGTCGCCACCAGGCGACCTTCCCTTTGTTCCCTATCTTGCCTTCATGTCCGAATGGCACAAGGCCAATGTGGAAGGTGCCCTGTAATTCATCGCCATCACCGTGGTGGGCTGGATCGATGTGCACACCCGCACGGAACTGACCGGGGAGATGATCAAACAGTCCGAATGGAACCGGAAGAACAAGGGCCTTGAATGGTTCGCCTGCGTGTTCATCCGCCAACGGGGGTGCAAGGCTGGGGCCTTGCAAATAGCATGCGCTCGGCTGGGGCCGAGCGCCAACGAGGGGCAAGGCTGGTGCCTTGCAAATAGAGTGCGCTCGGCTGGGGCCGAGCGCCAACGGGGGGGGGCAAGGCTGGGGCCTTGCAAATAGAGTGCGCTCGGCTGGTGCCGAGCGCCAACGCATCGTATTTGCGAACGCTACCGCGCGGCCCCAGCCGCGTGGAATCTATTCGGTCGCCACCAGGCGACCAAACCATTGTTCCCTATCTTGCCTTCATGTCCAAATGGCGCAAGGCCAACGTGGAAGGTGTAATTCATCACCATCACCGTGGTGGGCTGGATCGATGTGCTCACCCGCACGGAACTGGCCGGGGAGATGATCAAACAGTCCGGATGGGATCGGAAGAACAAGGGCCTTGAATGGTTCGCCTGCGTGTTCATCCGCCAACCCAAGGAAAGCAAGGAAGGGCGCTGAACGGCGCCCCTCTTCTTTTGCGCAATGCTTCCCGCTAGCGGGCCACGGCCAAGCGCGCGGTCCATTGCCGCACGCCGTCGCGGATGCGCACGATGTACAGGCCGTCCGGCAAGCCTTCCAAATTGATCCGCGCCTGCGGCCCGCGCAAGGCTGCGGTGAATGCCACGCGCCCCAGTCCGTCAAGCAGGTCCAGCCGCATGCCTGGCGCCCAGGGAGCGTGCCACAGTACATCCGCCCACGCCGATGCAGGGTTGGGGGCCAGGCTGAAGGGCGGCGGCACCGCTTCACCGATGGCCGCCGGAGAGCCGGTGGCACCGGTGGCCCAAAAGCTCAGCCCGCCCCGGTAGTTGCCCACGATAATGCTCAGTGCGCCGCTGTTGGTGAAATCGTATGCCGCAACGGCTGTGCGCATGCCTTCCTGCAGGTGGTGCCAGGTGCTGTCGGTACGGGTCCAGGCACCGTTGAGGTTGCCGTTGATGTCCGCATAGCGGTAGATGCCGCCCACCTCACTGCCTGAAAGCAGGATCACCGCCTGTGTGGTGTCCCGGTACAGGAACGGGACGCTGAAGCCCACGTTGCTCCAGTATTCGTTCACGCTCACCCCGCCCAGGGTCTCCGTTTCCAGGTGCCAGGCGGGCACGGTGCTGCTGCCGCCGTTGCGGTAGTAGTTCAGGTTGCCGTTGCGCTCGCCCACCACCAGGTCCAGCAGCCCGTCGCCGTCCAGGTCGAACAGCTGGGGCGTGGCATTGCTCCCTACATCAATTACCTGCCCCTGGTCGTCGGAGAGCAGGGCCGGCGTACCCGTGAATTGTGCCACCGGTCCGGTGGCGCTATTGATGTACAGGAGCAGGTTGCCGGCCAGGTTGCCCAGCACCATGTCCGGCTTTCCGTCGCCGTTCACATCGCCGAAGGCGGGGTGAAGGGAGGGGCCCAGGCCTTGGCTGCCGAGGCCGGCATAGTCGTCCGTTACCAAGGTAAAGGCCGGATGGGTGGGAGTGCCCGTGTTTTCCAACAAGGCCAGTCTTCCGCTATGGTCGCCGCCTTCGTCAAAGTAGTATTCATTGGCCACCACCAGGTCCATCAGGCCGTCCCCGTTGTGGTCAAACAGCGCGGGCCGGGCACCGGTGCCGAAGTCGAGCATGTCGCCTTGCAGCACGTCGTTCCGCTGGAACTCGAAGTGCGGCGCCGCGTCGGTGCCGGTGTTCCGGTAGTACCAGGTGCCGTGCGCGTCCTCGGCATCGGTGGGGGAGTTGGGCGCCACGATCAGGTCGCGCTTGCCGTCACCGTCCACGTCCACATGGCTGGCACCAAGGAATTGCTGCATGTTCACCGTTACATTGTAGGAGGGGAACAGCGTGTCCTTGGAGGTCATTACGGCGTGCGTGGTGCTGCCGCCATTGGTCAATGCCGTAAGGTGGGGATTGCTCAGGTCGCTCAGCAGCAGGTCGGTAAGTCCGTCACCGTTGAGGTCCAGCGGAAGCACCGTGGTGCCCGAGTGGGCGCGGCTGCCGGCTCCCTGTTCCTGGTGGCCGGGGCCACCGGGCCCCAGCTCGGGGTTGGGCACGTTGAACTGGCAGGGCACGTTCAGCACTATGTTGCTGCCGGTGAGCGATTCCACGTACTCCCCCCAGCAGCGGCTGCGCACTTCGTACACCAGGCTGTCGCAGGTGCCGTACAGTTCCATGCCGAGGTTTTTATGGTATTCCAGGTAGTTGCCCCAAATGCTGTAGGTAAGCACGTCCAGGTCGCCATCGCCGTCCACATCGGCCATTCCGGGCAGGTCTATGTTGCTGATGTACAGGTTGGGGCTGTGGGTGGGCACATAGTTGCTGCCCACCATGTCGTAGGCCAGGGTGAAGGACAGGCCGTTGGCGTCGCTGGTGTTGCGGTATACGGCGAAGGCGGCGTTGGTGTAGGCGATGATGTCCGGCTTGCCGTCGCAGTTGTAGTCGCGCAGCAGGGCCCAGTCGTGCAGCAGCGGGAAGGGGTACACCTGGTCGTAGGCGCGGGTGATGGTGTAGCGGGCCTGGCCGGGGGTGCCGGTGTTCAGGAAGAACAGCGGCCGGTTGCCCACGCGGTCCAGGGCGAACAGGTCCTGCAGCCCGTCCTGGTTGAGGTCGATGGAGGAGAAGTGCGGCGCGTTCATGCCGCCTGCCCAAGGCATGGCCAACGGTGCTCCTTGCCGGGCCACCGGGATGTCCGGCACGAACACGGGCCCGTTCTGCGCCAGGGCCGCCACAGGAAGCATGGAGAGCAGCAGGATCGCCTGCGTTTTTTGGAGGGGACGGGCAGTGGCGGGCATCGGGGCGTGCGGGTTCGGTGGCGAAGATACCCGCCCGCAGCCTGCGCGGATAGCCCGCCGATGCCGGTTTTGCACAGGTTCCTACGGGATCGTTCCGCTGGCATGCCTATCCTTCTATATTTGCCGCCCCGTTGCCCGAACCTGTGCAAGGCTGCGGATCCTCCGATAACACCAATCAGTTTTTCCCATGCAGAATAAAGGTGCGCTCTGGGTGTTCACCATCCTGTTGTCGCTCGCCTGCCTCTGGCAGTTGTCCTTCTCCATCTTCACCAACTCCTTCGAGCACAAGGCCTCCAAGGTTGCCCGTGAATATGCAGATTCCCTCCTGGCCGTGCCCGCAAACAAGGCCCTGTCCTATGATTCGGTGGAGCTCGCCGAGGAAAACCGCTTCCTGCGCGACCACCACGATGAAGTGGTGTACCCCGTGCTGGGCTACACCTACAAGGAGTGCAAGGAGAAGGAGATGAACCTGGGCCTCGACCTCAAGGGCGGCATGGCCGTAACCCTGGAGGTGGACATCCCCGAACTGGTGAACAACCTCAGCGGAAACAGCCAGGACCCGGCCTTCCGCCAGGCCATGGATGAGGCTCGCAAGCAGCAGCCCGGCACCACCAAGGACTTCATCACGCTCTTTGATGAAAACTTCAGGAAGATAGCCCCCAACGCAAGCCTCGCGGCCGTGTTCAGCTCGCAGGACAATGCGGCCATCTTCCCCCGCACCAGCACCAACGACCAGGTGATCACCGCCCTGCGCGACCAGGCACGCATCGCCGTGAACAACACCGAGCGCATCCTGCGCACCCGTATCGACAAGTTCGGCGTGGCACAGCCCAGCATCACCAAGCAGGCCCTCTCCGGCCGCATCCAGATCGAGCTGCCCGGGGTGAAGGACAAGGACCGCGTGCGCAACGTGCTCCAAAGCACCGCCAACCTGGAGTTCTGGGAAACCTTCGACAACTCCGACGTGTACATGAAGCTCTCCGAGGCCAACGAACGCCTGAGCGCCATGCTGCACCCCGAGCTCGCCAAGAAGGACAGCCTCAAAAAGGTGGAAGCCACGCTGAAGGACAGCACCAAGGCCCAAACGGCCATGCCGGACAGCTTGGGGCAGGACAGCCTGGCCAACGTGCTGAAGGCCGACAGCCTCCACCAGGACAGCGTGGTGAGCAATGAGGAGAGCCTGGCCAAGAGCCCCCTGCTCAACCAGGGCCGCCTCCAGCTGAACATCATGAACAACCAGGTGGTGCGCGGCTCCGTGGTGGGCTATGCCGCCGTGGCGGATACCGGCGTGGTGAACAAGCTGCTGCGCATGGCCCCGCCCAAAAGCCCGGACCCCAGCCAGGTGCTGAAGATGGCCTGGAGCGCCAAGCCCGTGCGCATGGGCACCGCCGACGGGCGCCAGCGCGATTTCCTCGCCCTCTATGCCCTGCGCGGCCCACGCGATGGCAAGCCCAAGCTCGACGGCGGCTACATCACCGATGCCCGCCAGGATTTCGACATGAAGGGCGATGCCGAGGTGAGCATGCAGATGAACCCCGATGGCGCCCAAAAGTGGAAGATCATGACCGGCGAGAACGTCGGCAAGCAGATCGCCATCGTCCTGGACGGCCTGGTGGTATCCGCACCCAATGTGATGGGTGAGATCCCCGGCGGGCGCAGCAGCATCACCATGGGCGGCGCCGAAGACCGCAACAAGCAGCTGGAGGACGCCACCGACCTGGCCAACGTGCTGAAGGCCGGCGCACTGCCCGCCCCGGCGCGCATCATCGACGAAACCGTGGTGGGCCCCTCCCTCGGCGCCGAGAACATCAGCCGCGGCATGTGGTCCTTCCTGCTCTCCATCATCATGGTGATGGTGTTCATGGTGGTGTACTACAACCGCTCCGGTTGGGTGGCTGATATCGCCCTGCTGGCCAACATCTTCATCCTGCTGGGCACCCTGGCCTCCATCCAAACCTCGCTCACCCTGCCCGGCATCGCCGGCATCATCCTCACCGTGGGCATGGCCGTGGACGCCAACGTGCTCATCAATGAGCGCATCCGCGAGGAACTGCGCTTGGGCAAGGCCGTGAAAACCGCCGTGGACCTGGGCTACAAGCATGCACTTGCGGCCATCCTGGATTCCAACATCACCACCTTCGCCACCGGCGTCATCCTGCTCATCTTCGGTACAGGCCCGGTGAAAGGCTTCGCCACCACCCTCTGCATCGGTATCGTCACCTCCCTGTTCACCGCCATCTTCATCAGCCGCCTGATCATCGACCGCCGCCTGGAGAAGGGTGGGAAGATGAACTTCTGGCACAATTGGAACAAGGACCTCTTCGCGCACACCACGGTGGATTTCATGAAGCACCGCTGGATCTACTACGCCATCTCGGGCTCGGTGATCCTGGCGGGCATCATCTCCATGGCCACCCGCGGGTTCAACTACGGCGTGGATTTCTCCGGCGGCCGCCAGTATGTGGTGAAGTTTGACAAGCCCGTGGAAGTGGAGAAGGTGCGCGATGCCTTGGATGCCGCCTTCGCCGGCACGGACCATGTGAAGAGCTCCACCAATGTGAAGACCTACGGGGGCAGCGACCAGGTGAAGATCACCACCAACTACCTCATCGATTCCACCGACCCCAACACCGACCAGGTGGTGGAGGCCAAGCTAAATGAGGCACTGGCCAGCATGGGCGCCGCGCCGCCGCTGGAATCCCGCAAAGTGGAAGCGTCCATCAGCGAGGACATCCGCAACAGGTCCATCTGGTCCGTGGGCATCGCCCTGCTCTTCATCTTCCTGTATGTGGTGGTGCGCTTCCGCAACTGGCAGTTCGGCATGGGCGCACTGATCTCCCTGATCCACGATGCCCTCATCGTCATGAGCGTCTACTCCCTGTTCTATTCCATCATGCCCTTCAGCCTGGAAGTGGACGAACAGTTCATCGCCGCCATCCTTACCGTGATCGGCTTCTCCATCAACGATACCGTGGTGGTGTTCGACCGCATCCGTGAATACCTCCAGGACCACCGGCGCGATCCTTGGGCACAGGTGTTCAACAAGGCCATCAACTCCACCTTGGGCCGTACCATCAACACCTGCTTGACGGTGGTGATCGTGCTGCTGGTCATCTTCCTCTTCGGTGCCGATTCCATCCGCGGCTTCGTCTTCGCCATGCTCATCGGCATCGGCGTGGGCACCTACTCCTCCATCTTCGTGGCCTCCGCATTGGTGGTGGACCTGCACAAGGACACGAAGAAGCTGGGCGCGTAAGGTGCCGCGCGGCACTTGCACTTTTTGGAAGCCCCGCCTCGGCGGGGCTTCCTACTTTTGCGCGCAACGATGCATGTGCTCCTCTTCCTCGACGTAAGCGGCGGCGAACTGCTGGTGATCCTGCTTTTCGTCCTGCTCTTCTTCGGCAGCAAGGGCGTGCCCGAGGTGGCGCGCACCATGGGCCGCGCCATGCGCCAGTTCCGCGATGCCAGCGCCGAGCTGCAGCGCGAGATCGAAAAGGGTGCCAATGAGGTGAAGAAAGGCTTCGATGAGCAGCGCAACACCTTCCGCATTGAGCCGCCCGAGCAAGCCGTTCCCAGGCAGGACGGGCCAAGGCCCGCAGTACCTGCCAAGGAACCCGATGCTGCTGCGGCACCTGCGGCACCTGCGGGGAAGGCCGCTGAAACCGGCGAGGCGGCCGCCAAGTAGGCCCGTGGCCGAAGAGCAGGATACAGGACCGCCGCAAGCGACCAGTTGCCGCAACCGTACCGGTGCGCGGCTACGAGGCCCCCACCGGTGAAGAACGGAGTGCCGCAGGCTTCAGGTCCGTGCCGCACCGGCCATGGCCCCCTTTTCGGGCGAGGGGGCCGCCGCTTGCGTGCCCATGGAGCAACACGCAAGTGGTTTGAAATTGAACGTGTGGCAGGAAATTGGGGGGGGGGTGTTGAGAAAATAATGAACTTCCCGCAGACCACCCCCTCTTCAAAACATACCTTTGCGGCAGAAAAACACGAAAATGTCCATGTCCACCCCGTTTCTTCGCTCCAAAGCACTGGCCGACGTGCTGGGTCGCCAGCCTAAAGAGGTGCAACTGCCCGGAAGCCGCATCAGCGAATACTACGGGACCAACGTGTTCAATGACGGGGCCATGCGGATGTTCCTCACGGAAGATGCCTATCGCGCGGTGCGGTCCGCCATAGACCGCGGGGAGCGCATCGACCGCCGCCTGGCCGACCAGGTGGCCAGCGGCATGAAGGAATGGGCCACCAGCAAAGGCGCCACCCATTACACGCACTGGTTCCAGCCGCTGAACGGATCGAGCGCGGAAAAACATGATGCCTTCTTCGAACCCCTGGGCGAAGGCCGCAGCATAGAGCGCTTTGACGGCGGCATGCTCGTGCAGCAGGAGCCCGATGCCAGCAGCTTCCCCAGCGGCGGCATCCGCAACACCTTCGAGGCCCGCGGCTATTCCGCCTGGGACCCCGGAAGCCCCGCCTTCCTGATCCACCGCACCCTGTGCATCCCCACCATCTTCGTCAGCTACACCGGCGAGGCCCTCGACTTCAAAACGCCCCTGCTGCGCTCCATCCGCGCCTTGGATGAGGCCGCCACCGCCGTATGCCAGTACTTCGACAAGGACGTGCGCAAGGTGATCGCCACCTTGGGATGGGAGCAGGAATACTTCCTGATCGACGAATCCTTCTACTTCGCACGCCCCGACATCATGATGGCCGGCAGGGCCCTCTTCGGCCACGGACCCGCCCGCGGCCAGCAGCTGGAAGACCACTACTTCGGCAGCATCCCCGAGCGCATGCAGGCCTACATGCGCGATTTCGAGACCGAAGCCCTCAAGCTGGGCATTCCCGTGAAAACACGCCACAACGAGGTGGCCCCCAACCAATTTGAGTGCGCCCCCGTGTTCGAGGAGATGAACCTCGCCGTGGACCACAACATGCTGCTGATGGACGTGATGGAAAAAACCGCCCGCAAGCACGATATGCGGGTGCTCTTCCATGAAAAACCATACGCCGGTGTGAACGGCAGCGGCAAGCACAACAACTGGAGCCTCGCCACCGACACCGGCGTGAACCTGCTGAAGCCCGCACGCACCCCCAAGGAAAACATCCAGTTCCTGGCGTTTTTCGTCAATACCATCGCCGCCGTGCATGCCCATGCCGACATCCTGCGGGCCAGCATCGCCTCGGCCAACAACGACCACCGCCTCGGTGCCAACGAAGCGCCGCCGGCCATCATCAGCGTGTTCGTAGGCGAGTACCTCACAGGCCTGCTGGACGACCTGGAAAAAAACATCAAGGGCAAGATGAGCCCCGCCAGCAAGACCGAGCTCAAGCTGGACATCGGGCGAATCCCCCAGGTGCTGCTGGACAACACCGACCGCAACCGGACCTCACCCCTGGCCTTCACCGGCAACAAGTTCGAGTTCCGCGCCGTGGGCTCCAGCGCCAACTGTGCCGGGCCCATGACCGTGCTCAACACCATTGTGGCCGCCCAGCTCAAGGCCTTCAAGGCCGAGGTGGACGCCCTCATCCGCAAGGATGTGAAGAAGGACGAGGCCATCCTGCGCTGCATTCGCGACCTCATCATCCGCAGCAAGGCCGTCCGCTTCGAGGGCAACGGCTATGGCGAGGAATGGCGGGCCGAGGCCGCCAAGCGCGGCCTGCCCAACGTGCAGGACACGCCCCGCGCGCTGGACGCCTGGAACGGCGAGGCCACCCGCGCCGTGTTCAAGGCCATGGGCGTGCTGAGCGACAAGGAGCTGAAGGCCCGCCACGACATCGAACTGCACAACTACACCCTGAAGGTGCAGATCGAATCACGGGTATGCGCCGACATGGCCACCAACCACGTGCTGCCGGCCGCTGTCCACTACCAGAACCGGTTGATCCAAAACGTGCAGGGCCTGCGCGAAGTGCTCGGCCGCGAGGAGGGCGACAACGCCACGGCCACCCAGGTGGAGATCATCCGCAAGATCAGCCTGCACATGGAACAGGTGCGCCTGCTGAGCAAGGCCATGACCGATGCGCGCAAGGCCGCCAATGCCATGGCCGACCAGCGGGAACGCGCCATTGCCTACTGCGATAACGTAAAACCCTACATGGACCGCATCCGCTACCACGCCAACAAGCTGGAACTGCTGGTGGACGACGAACTTTGGCCCCTGCCCAAGATGCGCGAACTGCTCTTCACCCGCTGAACCCGGACCCGGAGAAATTGATCCCCGGCAACCAACCAGAAGGACTTTGCTTATTTTCGCCCGGCCCCGTTCTCCGCGGGCCACACATCCAGATCCGATGATCCAACCCAAAAAGTTGTTGACCTGCGCAGCCTTCATGCTCTTCTGCACCATCGGGGCCTTCGCCCAGGGCAAGCAGACCGAAGAGGCCGATGCCGCATTCAAGAAGGGATTCTTCTTTGATGCCATCGAACTTTACAAGAAGGCCTACACCACCGAGAAAAAGGCCAGCGACAAGGCCAAGGTGATCTTCAAGATCGGCGAGGTGTACCGCGCCATGGGCGATGCCGAAAACGCCCAGGTGTGGTTCGAAAAGGCCAACAAGGCGCAGTACCCGGACCCCATCACCTACTTCTACATCGGCCAGGCCCTGAAGGACCAGGGCAAGTATGCCGAGGCCATCGCCGCCTTCAACAAGTACAAGGAGAAGAACCCCGGTGATGCACGTGCCGATGCCGGCCTGGCCGCCTGCCAGCAGGCACAAGGCTGGGTGGATGCCCCCACACGCTACAAGGTGGATCCCGAGGTGCTGCTCAACAGCCCCCAGAACGACTTCAGCGCAGCTTATTCCGACAAGCGCAACAGCGATGTGGTGTTCGCCAGCAGCAGGCCCGCCTCCACCGGCACCGAAACCGACAAGATCCTCGGCGAAAGCTTCACCGACCTCTTCAGCAGCAGCCGCGACAAACTGGGCAAGTGGAGCGAACCCGTGCGCCTGCAGCCCGTGATCAACACCCCCGCGCATGAAGGCAGCGCCACCTTCAACTCCAAGCGCAACATGATGTACTTCACCCGATGCCCCCACGAAAAGAAAAAGGCCTTCGGGTGCGATATCTGGGTGAGCAAGAAGGTGGGCAACAACTACAGCGAACCGGTGATGCTGCCCCTGAGCCCCCAGCAGGACAAGAACGATACCACCACCATCACCAACGGGCATCCCGCGCTCTCCCCGGACGACCAAACGCTCCTCTTCAGCAGCAACCGCAAAGGCGGGCAGGGCGGAAAGGACCTCTGGAAGGTGGGCTTGGACAAGAACGGAATGCCCGTGGGGCAGGCCGTAAACCTGGGCAAGGACATCAACGGGCCCAAGGATGAAATGTTCCCCTTCTGGCGCAAGAACGGCGACCTCTATTTCACCAGCGACCGCCCCAGCGGCATGGGCGGAATGGACATCTACCGCGCCGAGAAAACCGGCGAGGGCACCTGGGGCCATGTGGAGAACGTGAAGTACCCCCTGAACAGCGCCTACGACGACCTCAGCATCGCATTCGATGACGATAACGACCGCGGCCTGTTCACCAGCAACCGCCCGGGCGGAAAGGGGGAAATGGACATCTGGCGCTTCTACGTGCCCGACCTCGTGTTCGCCCTGCAAGGCGTGGTGAAGAACAAGGTCACCGGCGAACCCATCCCCGATGCCAAAGTGGAAGTGGTGGGCACCGACGGGGCCAATTTCAATGCGCTCACCGATGCCAGCGGCGGGTTCAACTTCACCGAGAACGGCAAGGACCGCTACATCAAGGAAAACACCAGCTACACCATCCGGGCCAGCAAGGACCAGTACCTGGTGGTGAACGACCAGATCACCACCGTGGGCCTCACCGAGAGCACCACCTTCGTGAAGGAATACCTCCTGCAGCCCGCTGCCAAGGACATCGCCATTGAGCTGCCCGAGGTGCAGTTCGAGCTGGACAAGGCCAGCCTCACCCCGCAAGGCAAGGATTCCCTTGAGGTGCTCTACACCACCCTGGTGGAAAACCCCACCATCATCATTGAGCTTTCGGCCCACACCGACAGCCGCGGTGCCGATGCCTACAACATGAACCTCTCCCAAAACCGCGCACAAAGCTGCGTGAACTACCTTATCGGCAAGGGCATCGACCCGGCACGCATGGTGGCCAAGGGTTACGGCAAGACCCGCCTGCGCATCACCGATGCGGAAATCGCCAAGATGGCCACCAAGGAGGAAAAGGAAGCCGCCCACCAAAAGAACCGGCGCGTGGAGTTCCGCGTGCTCAGCTTCGACTACGTGCCCAAGGCCGGCCAGGGCACCCAAGGCAATTAGCACCAGGCTCCGCGAAAAGGCACCCCGGGATCACGGGGTGCCTTTTTAGTTCACGCACATGACAGGGGAAGCATCACGATACCAGCGCCGAGGCGTAAGCAGCGCCAAGGAAGACGTGCACAAGGCCATTGCCAAGGTGGACAAGGGCCTCTTTCCGCGCGCCTTCTGCAAGATCGTGCCCGATGAGCTCGCCGGCAGCGCGGACCACTGCATTGTGATGCACGCCGACGGCGCCGGCACCAAGAGCGCGCTGGCATACGCCTATTGGCGCCAAACCGGCGACCTCGGCGTGTGGAAGGGCATTGCCCAGGATGCCGTGGTGATGAACCTGGACGACCTGCTCTGCGTGGGCGCCACCGACCGCATCCTGCTTAGCAGCACCATCGGCCGGAACAAGCGCATTGTGCCCGGGGAGGTGATCGCCGCCATCATCGAGGGCACCGAGGAATTCCTCCAGCGCATGCGCGACCTCGGCATCGGGATCCACAGCACCGGCGGCGAAACCGCCGACGTGGGCGACATCGTGCGCACCATCATCGTGGACAGCACCGTGGCCTGCCGCATGCGCCGCAATGATGTGGTGGACAACGCCCGCATCCAGCCCGGCGACCTGGTGGTGGGCCTGGCCAGCTACGGGCAAGCCTCCTACGAGGACGCCTACAATGCCGGCATGGGCAGCAACGGCCTCACCAGTGCCCGCCACGACGTGTTCAACAAGGCGCTCGCAGCCGCCTTTCCGGAAACCTTCGACCCCGGCACACCGCAGGACCTCGTCTATGCCGGCCAGGCGGCCCTTACCGAACCGCTGGAAGGAACACCGCTGGACCATGGAAAGGCCGTGCTCTCGCCCACGCGCACCTATGCGCCCGTGGTGCGCCAGGTGCTGCAGGCCATGCGCCCGCACGTGCATGGCATGGTCCACTGCAGCGGCGGCGCACAAACCAAGGTGCTGCACTTCATAGAGGGCCTGCGCGTGGTGAAGGACAACCTGCTGCCCGTGCCGCCGCTGTTCACCGCCATCCAGCGCATGAGCGGTACCCCCTGGCGGGAGATGTACACCGTGTTCAACATGGGCCACCGGATGGAGCTTTACGTGGCCCCGGAACACGCGCCGGAGATCATCGGGATCTCGCACGGCTTCGGCATCGCCGCACAGGTGATCGGCCACGTGGAGAAAGCCCCTGCCAAGGAAGTGCGCATAGAGGGGCCGCACGGCAGCCATACCTATACCGGCTGATCCGCATCCGCCGATCACCGCGCACGCCCCACCAGCCCGTAATCGCACCCGCCGATGAGCGACCTGCTCTCCCGCCTCTCCGCCATCCACGACCGCCGCCAGGAGATCGGCAAGCACTTGGCCGACCCCGACGTGATCGCCGACCGCAAGCGCTTTGTGGAGCTCAACCGCCAATACCGCGACCTGGAGAGCGTGGACGACGCTTTCCTGCGCTACCGCCGAAGCGTGGAAAACATGCAGGCGGCCGAGGAGATCCTCCGCCAGGAACGGGACCCCGAGCTGGTGGAACTCGCACGCGGGGAAAAAGATGAGCTGGCACCCCGCATCGCCGCCATGGAGGAGGAGATCCGCCTGCTGCTGGTGCCCAAGGACCCCAACGACGAGCGCAACTGCACCATGGAGATCCGCGCGGGAACAGGGGGCGACGAGGCCGGCATTTTCGCGGGCGACCTCATGCGCATGTACACCCGCTACTGCGAGGGCAGGGGCTGGAAGGTGGAAGTGGCCGACATCAACGAGAACAGCGCCGGAGGCGTAAAGGAGGCCGTGCTCAACATCACTGGCGGAGGCGCTTACGGCGTGCTGAAGTTCGAGGCCGGCGTACACCGCGTGCAGCGCGTGCCCCGCACCGAGGCCAGCGGCCGCATACACACCAGCGCCGCCACCGTGGCCGTGCTGCCGGAGGCCGAGGAGTTCGACGTGGAGATAAAGGAAAGCGACGTGAAGATGGAGACCGCCCGCAGCGGCGGCGCCGGGGGACAGAACGTGAACAAGGTGGAGACCAAGGTGCGCCTTACCCACATCCCCACAGGCACCGTGGTGATGTGCCAAACGGAACGGTCCCAGTTGGGGAATCGCATGAAGGCCATGCAGATGCTCCGCAACAAGCTCTATGACGAAAAGGTGCAGGCCGAGCACGAAGCCCTTACCGCCCATCGCAGAAGCCAGGTCTCCAGCGGCGACCGCAGCGCCAAGATCCGCACCTACAACTACCCCCAAAGCCGCGTCACCGACCACCGCATCGAGTTCACCGTACACAACCTTGCCGAAGTGATGGACGGCGCACTGCAACCCCTTATCGACGCGCTGCAATTGGCCGACCGCACCGAGAAACTGAAGGAAGGAGAACAGGATTGAACTTCCGCGTACCGCAGCTGCGGGTTGCTTTTCCTCCGGGTGCCACCACGGGTTTATTGGAGATTCCCCTTCGGCCATGCCCAGGCTGAGGGTGCGGGAGCGCCGGAGTGTGAGGGTGTGAAGGGGGCGAGGGTGCTAGAGTGCGGGAGGGGAGGGCACGGAACTGTGAACCCGTAACCGGGCAACCCGTAGCGCCCGAGGCGAGGAAGTGATGAAATGCGGGGGGGGGCAAGCCGCGCCCATCACTAGCGCGCACTCCGGGTGCCCCCGCCAATTGCAGGGCAGAACCGCACAGCCTGTTTCCACTGTAAAGAGCCCCGGCCCTTACTTTGGCCCAATGGCCGAGTTCACCCTCCTGATGGGCGCCGACATGGGCGATCCGCCAGCCGCCTTTGCCCATGCCGTACGGCTGATCTCCGGGCGGATCGGCACGGTGCTGGCCACCAGCCGCGACCATTGGACCGAACCGTGGGGCTTCAAGGGCGACAGGCTCTTCCTCAATCGCGCACTGCTGGTGGAAACCTCCATGCCGCCCCGGAACGTGATGGAGGAGCTGCTGGCCATCGAGCGGCAGCTTGGCAGGGTGCGCCCGCCCGGCAGCGGCTATGCCTCGCGCACCATCGACCTGGACATCCTCTTTATCGGGGAGCACGTGATCGATGCGCCAGGCCTTACCGTGCCCCACCCCAGGGTACACCAGCGCGCATTTGCATTGGGGCCTGCGGCGGACCTTGTGCCGGACCTTGTGCATCCGGTGCTGGGCCACACCGTGCTGCACCTGCTGAACCAAGCACTGAACCGACCATGAAGCCGCCTTATGGGTACATCGCCGTGGAAGGCCTGATCGGTGCCGGCAAAACCACGTTGGCCAAGCGCTTGGCCGCCGAATGGGACGCGGAAACCGTCCTGGAGGAGTTCGAGGACAACCCCTTCCTGCCCCAATTCTACAACGACCCCAAGCGCCACGCCTTCGCCCTGGAACTCTCCTTCCTGGCCCAGCGCTTCCACCAGCTGAAGCGGGTGGGGGAGCGCAGCCTCTTCCAGCCCGTTGCCGTGGCCGATTATTCCATCGGCAAATCCCTGGTGTTCGCCGGGGCCACCCTGCCGCCGGATGAACATGCACTGTTCCGCGACCTCTATTCCATCATGTACGGCGGCCTGCCCAAGCCCGAGCTGCTGCTTTACCTGCACCTGCCCATGGCCGTGGTGCGCCAGCGCATCCGCGGCAGGGGCCGTTCCTATGAACAGCAGATCGGCGAGGAATACCTCGCCCAGCTCCAGGAGCGCTACCTGGACCATCTCCGCAAGCTCGAAGGCGTGCGCGTGATCATCCTCGACGTGGAGGGCACCGACCTGCTGAAGGATACCGCCGCATACGCCCGCCTGCTGGCGATGCTGGAGGCCGCACGCACCCCGGGCACCTATCTGGAACGCCTTTGAGCCACTGGCCGCCCAACCCGCCACACACGGCGCAGTGTGTACAACTAATGCCGTACACCTCCGGAAGTTTGGCACGGATGGTGGTTAAGTTTGCCCCGATCCGGACAAACAATAACAGATCAACCCATGGAACATAATCACCGCGCAGGATTCGCCGCTTTGGCAGCGACGGCCTTGGTGGTCGCCGGTTGCGGCGGACTCGGAAAAATGGACAAGTACGCCTCCACGATCACCCACACGGTGGACCCCAACCCGCTGATCGTGCAAGGAGATACCGTCCACGTCAACATCAACGGGAACTTCCCGGGGAAGTATTTCTACAGAAAGGCCCAGGTGGAACTCACCCCCACCATCACCTACTCCAGCGGCCAAACGCCGCTGAAGATGGCCGGTTTCCAAGGTGACAAGGCCGCAGGCAACTACACCGTGGTGCCTTATGAGCAGGGAAAGAGCTTCAGCTACACCGACAAGGTGGCCTACGCGCCCGCCATGGAGCAGAGTGAGCTGATGCTCAACATCGTGGGCAAGCAAGGCAAGAAGGAGAAGCCCTTCAAAGCCGTGAAGCTGGCCGACGGCGTGATCACCACACCCTACTTGGTGATGAGCGACGACCGGGTGATCACCGCCCCGGACAAGTTCGTACGCGTGACCGCACAGGATGCCACCGCCCGCATCCAGTACCTCGTGCAGTCCTCCGTGGTGCGCCCCGTGGCCCTGCAGGCCCAGGATGTGAAGGACCTCGCCGCCTTCGTGAAGAAGAACAAGGACAACGCGCGCATCACCTGGAAGGGCGTGGCCATCGACGCATGGGCCTCTCCCGAGGGCGAGCTCCAAATGAACGACCACCTGGCCGATGACCGCGCAGCCACCGCCAAGACCTGGATCAAGGGCGTGCTCACCGCCAACAAGTTCACCCAAGCCAAGGACGATGCATTCTACGCACCAAAGGGCCACGGTGAAGACTGGGAAGGCTTCAAGCGCGAAGTGACCGCCAGCAATTTCGCCGACAAGCAACTGGTGCTGCGTGTGCTGGAAATGTACCCCGAGGGCGACAAGCGCGAGCAGGAGATCAAGAACATGGCAAAGACCTACAAGGAACTGGCCGACAACCTGCTGCCCCGCCTGCGCCGCTCGGAGATCCACGTGAACTATGACCTGAACGGCTACAGCGATGACGAGCTGAAGAGCCTGAGCAAGACCGCCCCGGACAGCCTGAAGCTGGAGGAACTGCTGAAAGCAGCCACCCTCACCAACGACCTCAATGAGCAAGTGCGCATCTACAAGGTGGCAGAAGCCAAGTTCCCCCAGGATTTCCGCCCGGCCAACAACATGGGCTGCATCCTTTTCCAACAGGGCAAGAGCGCCGAGGCCGAGGCTGAGTTCCAACGCGCCAACGGCATTCAGGACAATCCCATCAGCACCAACAACCTCGGCGTGATCGCCCGCCAGAAGGGGGACCGCAAGAAGGCTGCACAGCTCTTCGCCAAGGCCACTGCGGCCGGCAATGACGTGAAGTACAACCAAGGCATCATCGACATCCAGAACGGCAACTATGCCAGCGCCAACGGCAACATGGCCGGGCAGAACACCTTCAACGCCGCCCTGGCAAAAATGCTCGGTGGCGATGCCGCAGGCGCAGGTACCATCCTGGCCGCCAGCCCGGACAAGGACAGCGCCAAGGGCCTGTACCTGGCAGCCATCATCGCCGCCCGCACCAACAACGGCCAAGGCGTGGCAAGCAACCTGGCCGCCGCCGTGGCCAAGGACCCCAGCCTGAAGGCAAAGGCCCAAACGGACCTCGAGTTCCGCAGCTACAAGGGCAACCTTGGTTTCTAAGCCCAGCGAAACGAATTGTAAAGCCCTCGCCCATGCGGCGGGGGCTTTTTCGTTTAGCTTCGTGGCATGGGGGGCGCCAGAGGTGAAATACAGGGGTATGAACCCGGCGGGTTCCTTTTGCCCGGACGCAATTACTCGAGCTCCTCCTACGCATTCGGGTTCAACGGCCAAATGAAGGACGATGAGGTTTACGGGGCAACAGGGACTAGCTACACCGCCGAGTTTTGGCAGTACGACGCAAGGGTGGGAAGAAGGTGGAACTTGGATCCCGTCGATCAGGTCAGCATCTCCAATTATGCGGCCTTCGGCCTGAACCCCATTATTAACGTCGATCCGAACGGAGCTTGGTTCTGGGAGAGCAAGAACGTTAGGCAAGCTCGTCATTTTGCGCGTACCACAGGTGGCAATTTTGACAAGCACCGGAACATGTTCACCGGCAAGAAGGACGCAAGCGTCACCTTGAGTTCCGGATCCAGTGAGGGAATTAACGTGAATGCTTTCGTGTTCCGGCACGGCCAGGACAGGTCCGACCTTCTCGAATCCGCAGACCTGGCATTGGGTGGAGACACCTATGACCGGATGGAGGCCAGTACCACAGGATTTGAATCTCTCGGCTGGTGGCTCAAAAGCATTGATGACGAAGTGAAGCCGGGACACACGCCGCCAGCCGCGTTGCAGGCGTTCATTTCCTTGAACCCCGTTGTTGCCGCCGGTAATGTGTACTCGGGACTTACTGGAGGAACAGATGTTTATGGTGAACAGCAATCTGGTCTAAGCATCGGGCTAAATGCAGCATCGTTGTTACCAGTCGGGTACATGCTGAAGGCTGCTCAAGGTGGCCGGGTCTTTTGGACGGGAGGCAGGTTTGTTGGGGAGGAAGCCAGTGCTTTTGCTGCTGCAAATGGGCTAAGGACATTGAATATGACTGGAACTGGTAGGGTTCTTACTGCAATGGACAAAGTTCTTCCACGAAACGTCATGTCTCCTCTTTGGGATGCTGCATCTTGGCGCATGGCCTGGGGCGCACAAGGTCCGGTGCATCTATTGTACAACGCCGCACCCGGGGGAATAAGGGCAGGTAGCACATGGCTACGAATTGAACGCCCTCTTCTTCAAGGCACCAATCAAATTATTGGGATACCGCTCTTGCGATGATGATTGATCGGCCCAAGGTTGACCTTTTCAACCGGTATCGCGGCAACTTTGATTGGTGGGTCAGGAGTGACGATGCTCAGGCAATGTCAGAACAGGAGTGGGATTTAATGGATGCCTTGCTTCGTATTCGAATGGAGGAGAAGGGTTATGATATTCCAGGCCAGCCCTATGGGTTCACCAGAGAACAGATTCTTGCGTTCTGTGACAGTCATGCAACAGCCCAAGCGCTGTTATCAAGCGTGGAACGCTATTCCAATCCGAAAAACTGGGGGTTCTGGGCACGACTGGCGAACTGGTTGTCCCCAAAATAGCGCGAGAATGTGATTTTTCACTGGCGCGTGCGTCCACGCACGTGCCCTTGCCCCGCTGCTGCGGATCTGTGATCCTTGCGCTCACTTCTTCTTCCCGAACCGTTCCTGATGCAAGGGTGAAGGCCATCGGTGATGGGGGTCGGCGTTCTGTAGTTCGTTGATGCGGCTGATGGCCTGGAGGAAGAGGCGTGGATCGCGCTTGATCTCTTCGGGCAGCTCGTTGGTGGGTTCCAGGTCCTTGTAGACCATCATCATCACCTGGAAACCCTTCGTAGCGCTGGGGTCCATGAGCTTGTGCAGGCTTTGGGCCAGGATGCGGGGATCGGAAGAGCGAGGCAGGCCCCCCAGGCTCAGGATGACCTTGGCGGCGGCGAGGATGTCCGGATCGGTCTGCCGGCCGCTGTTGCGCTGGACGAAGGATAGAAAGTCCATGGGGGCTACTTGGTGTTGCTTGCGGTGAACGCTTCCAGCACGCGCTTGATCGCGGCACGGTCGGCCTCGGGGAGTTGAGCCACTTGGGAAAGCATCCGGGCCAGCTCGGGGTCCTGCCCGGCGTCCATGCCGCCAAGCCGATCGAGCGACACGCCCAGGATCCGCGCGATGGCGGCAACCCTATCCCGGCGCTCGGGTCCGGCCTGTGGGTGGCCTGTGCGGCCCGAGTGCCCGGCCCTTGACCCGCCTCCGGCGGGCTCCCGCTGCCTTCGTCTTCCTCCGGTTGAGGAAGGACTCGTTACCTTGCCCAAGCATTATGCCTATAGCAGCGCGCATGCGGATAGCCGGTTGAAGGTGTTTTGATGATGAACGATGAGTGGGCCGGAGGCCAAGAAAGAAGAGGGCACTCGGCACAGCCGAGCGCCGGGAGGGGGAGCTTTGTTCAAGATGCTGCCGGGAACTCAGTGTTCTTGGCCGGGGCCGCTGCATATGGTGACCCGTTGAATCTGATAACTGCGGATAAGACCCCGGCAGCCAGGGTCGATCTGATGATCGGGATCAACGACAAAGGGATTTTCCAGAACGTGACGATGGGTGGAAAGACATACAGTATTGACGAGTTCAACAAGTTAGGTACGTCTGTCCCAGCCGGTCCTAAACCGCGAGTGGAAGCCCCCGGGGAGTAGTAAAGCACTTCCATGGCATACATAGTCTATGCGATATACAATCTGTTCTACTTGGCCTTTACGGGCTTCTTCTTTCTCTATGCCAACACTTATCTGAACGGCTTTTTCATACCGAACAGCTTCCGTTGGAAAGATGGCCATGTTCGCGAAGACATGACGGCCTTTGGCATTTCACAAGTGCTGATCTTGTTCATGGAGGCGGCTCTATTCGCCTACCTGCTTTGGTTGCTGAATAAGAGGTTCCTCTCAGTTGTGGCGAAGTCGGATATAGCCGCAAGTATCACTATGTGGACGGTGATTACATACTCTGTCATAGCCATTGGAATCATTGCCATGGTTCTGCCACCCCATCCATTTGAGTGATCTTCTGCTCGGCTGCTCCATGTCCTCACCCCATGTATGCCCGCCGTGGCGGTAGCCGCGCAGCAGCGCGGCCCCCAACTAATGCGAGCATGTAATTTCCCACTGGCGCGTGCGTCCACGCACGTGCCCGCCACCCCCCTGCAATACCCCCCTTGAAAAAACCACCGTCCCGGCGCTCGGCTTAACCAGTAATTCCGAGTGCCTGGCCCACCATCCGCCACACCCTGAGCTCTGAGCTTGCCGAAGGGTCGAAGGGCGGCGGGCTCCTGCTACATTCGCCATTCCGTGGGCGAACACATGAAAGACCACGTTCCGGAGGTCTCGCGGTTCAGCAAAAATTCAGCACTGCCAGCCGCACATGCGGCAGTGCTTTTGCCTGCCTCAGCGCGCCACGTTGAGGGCTGCGCAATAGGAACCCGACGGTGTTGATCCCCGGAGGAGGTAGCGGCCGGGTGCAATATCGCCCACGTACAGTTCCGCCATGCCGTTGCCTGCCGTAGGCCACTGGCGCACGATGCGCCCCGTTACATCCAGGAGGGTGAAGGTGAAGGGGCCGTTGGCACCGGAAGGCAAGGTGACCCGCACCTGGTCCCGGGCAGGGTTGGGGAAGAGGCGGAGGGCCATGGCGCCCGCCGCAGGGATGCCCGTATGGATCACCTGCAGGGTATCGGTGGTGAACAGGCAGCCGCCGCCCATGTCGGCCACCGCCCAATACTGGCCGTCCCCCTGCGGGGCTATGGCCGGGCCTGTGGCATCGGGCAGCAGGGTGCCGTTCCAGTACCAGGCGTAGCTGGCCGCAGGGCTGCAGTGCAGGGAATCACCGGCATCCGTAAGCAGGGGCGGCGGCATGGGGCAGCGGTCCACCACCTTGTACACCCGCTTGGTGACCTGGTTGCCGAGGAACAGCTCGTGCGTGCTGCTTTCGCCAAAAGTGGTGTTGCCTGCCATCCCGGGAGGGAGCAGTTGTTCATCCACCCATCCCCCGGTGCCATTGGCGCGCACGGACCGGATCATGCCCGCGCAATAGTCGGTGTACAGATAGCGGCCATAGAGGCGCGGATAGGCCTGGCCCCTGTACACCTTGCCCCCGATCAATGCGCAGAAGGAACCCCCGTTCATCACGTTTGCCTGCGTGCTTATTGGCCAGGTGAGCAGGCCGGGGTCGGTGCAGTCCAGCGGGTGGGAGGGCATGAATCCCTCATAGCAGTGCCAGCCGAAGTTTTCGCCGCTGGTATCCGCCCGCATGTAGTTCACTTCATCGTAGCTGCTTTGGCCCACGTCGCCGAACCACAGGTCGCCCGTTACGTGGTCCACGCTCAAGCGGAACGGGTTGCGCGCACCGTATGCAAAGATCTCCGGCAGGGTGTCCCCGCCGGCCGTGGCAAAGGGGTTGTCCGGAGGCACTTCCCACGTGCCGTCGGGCAGCGGATGGATGCGCAGGATCTTCCCCAGGCGGGTGTTCAGCCCTTGCGCATGGTTGTCGGGGTCGCCTTGTTCGCTGCCATCGCCAAGGGTGATGTACAGGTTGCCGTCGGGGCCGAATTGGAGGTCGCCCCCCTTGTGCATGTCGCCGGGCTGCGGAATGCTCATCAGTACCACCTCGCTGTTGGGGTCCGCTATGTTGGGGTCGTCCGGGCTTACGGTGAACCGCGCGATGATGGTGTTGTGGCCGGCGGCGTACGGCTGCGTGTAGTTCACATAGAAATGGCCGTTGTTGGCGTAATCCGGATCGAAGGTGAGCCCGATCAGCCCTTGCTCACCAACGAAGTAGACCAGCCAGTAGATGTTGAGGAAGGGCTCGGGCAGCACGGTCATGCTGTCGGTAACAATGCGGATGCTTCCGCCCTGCGTGGCCACGAAGAGCCGTCCGTCGCCACAGCTGGCGATGGCCGTGATGTTATTGATGTTGTTGGCCCAAGGCACCAGCTTTACCTGCACGGGGGGGGCGGTCTGTGCATGTGCGGCGTTAGGCAGTGCTGCGGCAATGGCGAGCATGGCCATTGCGTTCCTGCACCACCGGAGGAGCTTCGCCTGCAGCGGTGCCGTGCCGCCAATTGCGCATGTGGGCCGTCCTGCGGATCTGGTCATGATGGTTCTTTGTGTCTGGGGGGAATGTTATCGGCATGGCCGGAACGTGGTGCCATGCGGTTGTTTTTCAATGTGCAGCCAGTGCCTGCATGGTGTCCTTGTATCCGATGCCCGTGTGGGTGGCGGTGTAGCTGCACTGCCCGCTGCGGATCACGAGCACCTGGGGCGATTCATGCCGGATGCCGTAGCGCGCGGCAACGGCATCGGAAATGTCGCGGTGCGCCAGCAGGTCCAGGAAGTACGCCGCGTGCGCCGCATCATCCGCAGCGCCCCATTCGCGCTCCAAGCGGTTCAGTGCCGCCTTGCTGATGGCGCATCGCGTGCTGTGCTTGAAGATCAGGACCGGCTTCTCCTTGGAGAGGCCATCGATGCGGTCCAAGTGGCCCAATGTGGAAAGCACCTTCCAGTTCATGCCGCCGCGAAGGTACCGAACCCCGGCCAAGCTGGCCTGTTGCACCGTAGGGTAAACGCATCTAAATCGTTGGCGGGAAAGCGGGAAGATGTGCGACCCGCTCCGAGGTCGAGCCACGCTATGTCGAGAGGATTCAACGTTGATATGACCCGCTTCGGGGTCAAGGGGAGTGTTATGAACGTGACCCCGAACGGGGTCGCACAGCGTAGCAATCGCATCCAATGAGGCACCGACCCCGGAGCGGGTCGCACAGCACAGCGCACCAATGTGCATCGTAAGATGCGTTTGCCCTGTGCTGCACGGCCAAGGGGGGGCGGTGGATCAAGTGTGCATGCAGCGGCCACCGTGCAGGCCGGGAACGGCAAAATGCGCCGGGCACTGCATGTGCTGCACGGGGTTTGCCTGTTGTGATTACCTTGCACCTGTGCCGGCGGCGATCCAGTCGCCAACAGCCGGAGCCGTTCTTCCACTTTTCAACCCCCATGTCCATTGATGTAGCAGGCAGTTCCATTGCCGGAAAGTCTTCCACCGCTGAACACCCCGCACAGGCCGCCCAGGCCGGTGGCGGCGTGATCGAAACCACCGAAATGGCCGCGCTGGCCGCGCAGTTCGTGAACAGCACCGCGCGGCACGTGTTCCTCACCGGCAAGGCCGGCACCGGCAAGACCACCTTTCTGCACCAGCTGGCGCGCAGCACCCACAAGCGCTTCGTGATCTTGGCCCCAACCGGCATTGCCGCCCTCAACGCCAAGGGCGTCACCATCCATTCACAGTTCCTGCTGCCCTTCGGGAGCTTCATCCCGGAGCGCCAACTGCCCGCGGACATTCCGCACTACGGCAACTTCCACGACCGCGACACACTGAGCCGCCACCACCCGCTGAACGCCGTGCGCCGCAACGTGCTGCGCGATGTGGACCTGCTGATCATCGACGAGGTGAGCATGCTGCGCGCGGACCTGCTGGACGCCATCGACCACCGCATGCGCACCGTGCGCCGGGTGTACAACCGCAGCTTCGGCGGTGCCCAGTTGTTGCTGATCGGCGACCTCTTCCAGCTGCCGCCCGTGGTGAAGGATGAGGAATGGCAGGTGCTACGCCAGTGGTACGCCAGCATGCACTTCTTCGAGTCGCGCGCGCTGAAGGAGAGCGGCTACGCGCACATCGAGCTGGACAAGATCTTCCGCCAGCAGGACGCCGGATTCATCGGCATCCTCAACAATCTGCGCAACAACACGGTGACCAAGCAGGACGTGGAAACGCTCAACGCGCACTATCGCGCCAACATTCCGAAGGAGGAATCCGAGGGCGTGATCACCCTCACCACGCACAACCGCACCGCCGACGAGATCAATGAGCGCGCCTTGAAAGCACTGCCCGGCAAAGCGCACCGCTTCGAGGCCAACGTGGAAGGCGATTTTCCGCAAAGCATGTACCCGGTGCTGCCCGAGCTGGAACTGAAGGAAGGCGCGCAGATCATGTTCATCCGCAACGACATGGACAAGGCCTACTTCAACGGCAAACTGGCCAAGGTCACTGCGATCGACAAGGACGGCATTGCGGTGGAAATGCTCGACGACGGCATGCCCTACACGCTGAAGACCGAAACATGGGAGAACAAGCGCTACGCGGTGGATGCGGTGACCAAGGAGCAGAAGGAGGAAGTGCTGGGCACCTTTGAGCAGTACCCGGTGAAGCTGGCTTGGGCCATCACCGTACACAAGAGCCAGGGCCTCACTTTCAGCAAGGCCATCATCGATGTGGGCAGCGCCTTCGCGCCCGGCCAGGTGTACGTGGCGCTCTCGCGCCTGCGCGCGCTGGAGGGGCTGATCCTGCGTACGCGCATCGATCCCTCCGTGGTGAGCACCGACCGCGATGTGGTGGCCTTCAGCGAGCGGCGCCATGCCCAGCAGCCCTTGCCCGAACAACTGAAGGAACAACAGCGGCAGTACTTGCAGGCCATGCTGGCCGATACCTTCAACCTCGGCGAGATCCTGAAGAAGGTCGGCTTCACCCGCAAGGACCACGATGCAAGCGAGTTTGAGGATGAAAGCATGAAGACCGCCCTGGGGCGCTTCGCCGAGAAGTTGCAGGCCGAGGAGGCCAACACCGCCACCTTCGGCAACCAGTTGCTGCGCCTGATGCACACGGCCGAGCGGGAACTGCTGCTGGAGCGCATCGGAAAGGGCGCCGCGTACTACGGCAAGCTGCTGCGCGAAAGCATGAAGGACCTGCTGCAGCACCTGGCGCAGGTGGAGCAACTGAGCCGCACGAAGGAATACGCTGCCGACCTGAAGGAGATCGACGGCATGCTGGTGAAAAAGCTGGCGCAGATCGCTAAGGCGGGCACCATCGCCGAGTGCATCCTGAACGGTGAGGAGATAAAGCCCATGCCGGACATGGAGCGGGAATTGAACGCGCAGCGCGCGGGCATGGTGCATGAGGTGGCCCAATGGGCAGGGGAGCACAAGCCCGTGAGCAGCGGCAAGAGCGGCAAGACGCGCAAGCGCC
Organism: Bacteroidota bacterium; assembly: GCA_018266475.1. Taxonomy (GTDB): domain Bacteria; phylum Bacteroidota; class Bacteroidia; order Flavobacteriales_F; family PHOS-HE28; genus PHOS-HE28. Next base: position 26,583 of record JAFEAI010000032.1, on the reverse strand, counting down.
GGTCAGCGGACGACGTGTTCGCGCCGGAGAAGAAGCCCAAGGCGGAAAAGGGCGCCACCTACCGCAAGACCTACGCGCTGCTGAAGGAAGGCAAGACCCTGGCCGAGGCTGCGGCGGAAAGGCAACTCTCGCTCGGCACCCTGGAAGGCCACGCTGCGCGCGGGATCGCGGAAGGTGAACTGGAGATCACTGCCGTGATGGAAGATGCCGTGCGGGACCACATCGCCGATTGGATGCGCGAATTTCCGGAGAAGGACACCAACGCTGCGCGCGCTCATTTCGGTGAACAGTACAGCTACGGGCAGCTGCGCATGGTGCAGGCGTGGCTGAAAAGAGAGGAGTGATTTTGTGAAAGCCCTTCGGCTCCGCTCAGGGCAGAGTGGTGTTAGCGATTTTTGATGCCTGGATCAAACAAGATTCTGCCCTGAGCGGAGCCGAAGGGCCTACAAAGCATTCTACTCTACTTCGTCCTGAGCGGAGCCGCTCTTCGGCCAGGCTCAGAGGGCCAATTTCACTGCCCACTTTACGTTGCCCTGAGCGGAGCCGCTCTTCGGTCAGGCTCAGAGGGCCAACCATAAATGCCATGTGCAAAAGCGGAGCGGCACTGCTAGTTCCACTTCCACAGAATAGGACACACGACATCTGAGATTCCGGAAGGACCACCGATCACCTACTCCTGCGCTGCCGCATACTTCGCCCGCCCATACTGCTTCGTGTACAGGTCGAAGATGATCCCGTCCGCAAGGCCCACCTTGGGCACGAAGACCTCCTCGATGCCCGCGTGCTCCATCACGAAAAGGAAGATGTCGGCCGCCGGGATGATCACGTCGGCGCGGTCGGGGCGCAAGCGCAGCTTTTTCACGCGGTCTTCCAAGCTGTACGCCGCGATGCGCTCGCGCTGCTTGCGGATGTCCTTGCGTGAAAGCGGCTCGCCGTACGCATTGCGGTTTTCCTTGAAGATCCGGTTGATGTTCCCCCCCGTGCCAATGGCCATCACACGCCCGTGTTCCTCCCGCAGGTCCTTCAGGAACCCGCCCAGGTCGCGCCACGCCTGCATGGTGGCCTTGTGCTGGATCATGCGCACCGTGCCAATGGGGAAGGAGGCTGCGCGCTTGCGGTGCCCTTTTTCGATCCAGGTGAGCTCCGTGCTGCCCCCGCCAACGTCGATGTACAGGTAGTTGCGGTCCTTCAGCAGGTCCTGCGTCCAAAAGGTGCTCATGATCAGGTCCGCTTCCGTGGTGCCCGTGATCCGCTCGATGGCCACCCCGCTTTCCCGTTCGGCCAGGGCCTGCACTTCGGTGCCGTTGGACGCTTCCCGCATTGCACTGGTGGCGCAGCAGCGCAATGCGCGCACGCTGTATACCTCGGACAGCAGGCGGAAGGCCGTCAAGGATTTGATCAACTGGTCGCGCTTGGCGTTGCCGATGGCGCCGCTGGCGAACACGTCCTCGCCCAAGCGGATGGGCACGCGCACCAGCGAGATCTTTTTGATCACCGGATGGTCCTCGCGCTCCACCACATCGCCGATCAGCAGGCGCACGGCGTTGGACCCGATGTCGATGGCGGCGTATGTGAGCGGGCTGGCGATGCGGCGAAGGTAGATCGGGCAGGGGCGGGGCAGCATATTTTGGGCAAGGTGTGTCTATGGGGCATCGGCCAAATGGATCAAGCAATGAACGGAATGCATATCACTATCTTGATCGGGTCTTTTGCAATGGCCAGCGTGGCGGCGCAGGCACAGAGCTGGTGCCCATTCACCGTGCAAGGCCCTGTAGCCGTGCGGCAAGAAGCCTTGCGCTTGCTGGATGTCACCGGCCGCGAAGTGCTGCGGATGCCTTACACGGGAACGGACACGGTGGTGGATGCGAGCGCATTGACCGCCGGGCCGTACATCCTGCGGTTGGCGGATGAACAGGGGCGTGTGGTACACCAACGGGTGATCAAGCAGTGATCACGTCGTTCAGGCGTGAAGCTGTGCGATGCGTTCCTCCAGTGCCTTGATCTTCGCTTCCGTGTCCGCTTTCTTCTTGCGCTCGTTCTCCAGCACCGCCGGGGGCGCGCCGTTCACGAAGCGCTCGTTCCCGAGCTTCTTCTCCACACTGGCTAAGAAGCCGCGCAGGTACTTCAGCTCCTCCTGTGCTTTTTCGCTTTCGGCGGCACTGTCCATTTCCGGGAGGATTACCGCGTATTCCGTGCTTCCGGAGAAGACTGCGGTTGCACCGGCGGGAATGGACTTGAACGGACCGGCGAGCGGTCCGGTATTCGCCAGTTTGTCCACGAGCGAAGCAGTTGCGCCACCTAATGGTGTCGCTCCCGATGGACCAACTTGAAGGGTCTCCTTCGGTGAAAGCCCGCGCTCATTGCGCACGCCGCGCACAGCAGTCACCAGGTCGAAGGCATGCTGCACTTCGGCTTCCAGCGTTGCATCGCCAGCCGTGCCTTTCGGCCATGCCGCAATGATGATGTCCTCTCCCTCCTTGCGTTCGCGCAGGTGGTGCCACAGTTCCTCGGTGAGGAAGGGCATGTAGGGATGCAGCAGTTTCAGCAGGTCCTCGAAGAGGGCGAGCGTGGCTTCGTAGGTGGCCGCATCGATCGGCTCGGCCATGCCATCCTTGAAGGCGGGCTTCACGGCCTCCAAGTACCAGCTGCAGAAATCGTCCCAGATCAGCTTGTAGGTGGCCATCAGCGCCTCGCTGATGCGGAACTGGGCGTAGAGCACTTCCAGCTCGGCGGTGGTGCGCTGCAAGCGGCTGCGCATCCAGGCGATGGCGGCTTCATTCCCCGAAGGTTGCCCTGAGCGGAGCTCATCACTTTGGCCCTTCGACGGGCTCAGGGCAGCGTTTTGCGGGGTTATGCTCCAGCCCTTCACCAAGCGGAACGCATTCCAGATCTTGTTGGAAAAATTGCGGCCCTGCTCGCACAAGGATTCATCGAAGGGCAGGTCGTTGCCGGCGGGGGAGGAGAGGAGCATGCCCACGCGCACCCCGTCCGCGCCATACTTGGCGATCAGCTCCAGCGGATCCGGGCTGTTGCCTAAGCTCTTGCTCATCTTGCGGCCCTGCTTGTCGCGCACGATGCCGGTGAGGTACACGTTCTTGAACGGCACTTCCTTGCGGTACTCCATGCCGGCCATGATCATCCGCGCCACCCAGAAGAAGAGGATCTCCGGCGCGGTGACCAGGTCGTTGGTGGGGTAGTAGTACTTGATGTCCGCGCCGTTCGGGTCCTTGAAGCCGTCGAACACGCTGATGGGCCACAGCCAGCTGCTGAACCAGGTGTCCATCACGTCCTCGTCCTGGCGGATGCCGCTGGTGCTTTGCCCTGCGGCCTTGAATTGCACAATGGCCTCGGCTTCGGTCTTGCACACCACTACGTCTCCGGCCTCGTTGTACCATGCCGGGATGCGCTGGCCCCACCACAGTTGGCGGCTGATGCACCAGTCGCGCACATTCTCCATCCAGTGGCGGTACGTGTTGGCGAACTTCTGCGGATGCAGCTTCACTTGGCCATTGTTTACCACCTCCAGCGCGGGCTTGGCCAGCTCGGCCATCTTTACGAACCATTGCAGGCTGAGGCGCGGCTCGATCACGGCATCGGTGCGTTCGCTCACGCCGATCTTGTTCACGATATCCTCCACCTTCACCACGTGGCCCGCCTCTTCCAGCAGTTTGATGATCTTCTTCCGGGCCACGAAGCGGTCCTCGCCCACGCACACCTGCGCAGCCGCGCTCATGGTGCCGTTGGGTTCCAGCGTGTCGATCACCTGCAGCTTGTGACGCTTGCCGATCTCGTGGTCGTTGGTGTCGTGCGCGGGGGTCACCTTCAGTGCGCCGGTGCCGAACTCACGGTCCACGTAGTCGTCGAAGATCACGGGCACCAGGCGGTTCACCAAGGGCACGATCACGCGCCTGCCCTTGAGGTGCGCGTAGCGCGGGTCGTCCGGATGCACTGCCACGGCGGTATCGCCGGGAATGGTCTCGGGCCGTGTGGTGGCGATCGTGATGTATTCGCCCTCATCCCCCGCTCCGCTCTCCCCGGGAGAGGGGCCGGGGGTTAGGGATTCCACTTTGTAGCGCACATGCACCAGCTTGGAGTTCACTTCCTTGTGGATCACTTCCTCGTCGCTCACGGCGGTAAGGGCCACGGGGTCCCAGTTCACCATGCGGAAGTCGCGGTAAATGAGGCACTTTTTGTGCAGGTCGATGAACACGTCGATCACCGCCTCGCTGAGGTCCGGTTCCATGGTGAAGCGCGTGCGGTCCCAGTCGCAGCTGGCGCCGAGCTTCTTCAGTTGCTCCAGGATCACGCCGCCGTACTTCTCCTTCCAGGCAAAGGCGTGTTTGAGGAATTCCTCCCGTCCAATGGCGCTCTTCTTGATGCCTTGCTCGGCCAGCAACTTCACCACCTTGGCTTCGGTGGCGATGCTGGCGTGGTCCGTGCCGGGCACCCAGCAGGCGTTCTTGCCCTGCATCCGCGCGCGGCGCACCAGCACGTCCTGGATGGTGTTGTTCAGCATGTGGCCCATGTGCAGCACGCCGGTCACGTTGGGCGGGGGGATTACCACGGTGTAGGGTTCGCGTCCGTCGGGCACGCTGTGGAAGTAGCCTTTTTCCAGCCAATGCGGGTACCACTTGTCCTCTACGGCTTTTGCCTCGTAGCGCTTGGGAAGTTCTATTTTTTCCATCAGGGCTGCGAAGGTACCGGTGGTTCTTCCAAGTCGTGAGTCCTGGAGTCTTGAGCCGTCAGTCCCGACTGCCGACTGCCGACTCCCGACTCAAGGACTCCCGACTCAAGCCCCTCAAGAAAGCATCACCCTGGCCACCAGCTCGCGCAGCAGCTCCCCGTCATTGGCACCGGCATTGCCCACACCTTTGCTCTTCAGGTCGGTTTCGCGCAGCAAGTGGTGTATGTGCTGAAGCTTTTCAGGTGGGTAGAGGCGTGCGGCCTGGGCATAGTCCTTCACAAAGAACGGCGGCACCTTCAGTGCGGCGGCCAACTCGCCCTGCTGTTTGCCGGCATTGGCATGCACCACGCCCAGCTTGGCAAAGTAGGAGCTCAGCAGGCCCACGGTCATCACCAAGGGCGAGTTCTTGTCCGTGCCAAGGAATTGCGCGATGCGCTGGGCCTTGTAATGGTCTCCGGCGCCCATGGCCTTTTGCAGCTCGAAGATGTTGAACTCCTTGCTGATGCCCACATTGCGCTGGATCAGGTCTGCGGTGATGGCCTTGCCCTCATCGGTGACTATGCAGAGCTTTTCCACCTCGTTGGTGAGCTTGCCCAGGTCGCTGCCCAGGTGGTCGGCCAGCAGCTTGGATTCAACCGGCCCTATCTGGCGCTTGTGCGATTTCACGTACAGCTGGATCCATTCGGGAAGTTTCTCCTCCTTGAGCTTTTCGCTGGTGAACACCACCTGCTTCTTGCCCAGGTCCTTCAGCCAGGTTTTGCGCCCGTCGGCCTTCTTGTGCTTGTAGCAGATCACCAGCACGGTGGTGGGCGTGGGGTTCTTGAAATAGGCCTCCAGCTTGTCGAAGGCTTCGATGCGCCATGTTTGCGCCTCGCGCAGCACCACCACCTGCCGTTCGGCCATCATGGGATAGCGCAGGCAGGTGTCCGTCACTGCATCCGGCGAGGTGTCCTTGCCGTACAGGATGGAGAGGTTGAAATCGCGTTCGTGCTCCTGCAGCGCCGCATGCTCAATTTCGTCGGACAGGCGGTCGATGAAGAAGGGTTCGTCGCCGTGCAGGAAGTACACCTGCTTGAATGCTCCTGCGGCCACGTCCCGCCTGATCTTCCGGAAATCGTCCGTGGTGCTCATTCAAAGCGCAGGTGCTTCACCGAACGCCCTTCGTTGATGATGTCGCGCAGGGAGGCGATGCCCACCTTCACGTGGTTTTCCGCAAAGCTGCCGGTGACCTTCCTGTCGCTGTCGCCCGTCTTTACGCCCTCGGGGATCATGGGCTGGTCGCTCACCAGCAGCAAGGCGCCGGTGGGGATCTCGTTGTGGAAGCCGGTGATGAAGATGGTGGCCGTTTCCATGTCCACGGCCATGCAACGGTCCGTGCGCAGGCGTTGCTTGAAGTCCTCATCGTGCTCCCACACGCGGCGGTTGGTGGTGTACACGGTGCCGCTCCAGTAATCAAGCTCCATGTCGCGGATCACGCCGCTCACGGCGCGGTGGATCATGAAGCTGGGCAGGGCGGGCACTTCGGGCGGGAAGTAGTCGTTGCTGGTGCCCTCTCCGCGGATGGCGGCAATGGGCAGGATCAGGTCGCCCAATTGGTTTTTCCGTTTCAGGCCGCCGCATTTCCCCAGGAACAGCACGGCCTTGGGCATGATCGCGCTCAGCAGGTCCATGATGGTGGCCGCCGTGGGGCTGCCCATGCCGAAGTTGATCATCACCATGTCCTCGGCAATGGCCACCTGCATGGGCTTGCCTTCCCCGTGCAGCACCGCCCCGGTCTGCCGCATGAACAGGTCCAGGTAGTTGTCGAAGTTGGTGAGCAGCACGTAGCGTTTGAAGGCTTCCAGCGGCACGCCGGTGTAGCGCGGCAGCCAGTTCTTCACGATTTCTTCCTTGGTATGCACTTTTGCAGGGCTTTTGTGTGTGTGGATGCAAGCATTGAACCTGCCGGACCACGGTGTCAAAACTAAACAGGATGCCGATGGTGCCCGGATCTTTGATCCCGTGCGCCGCCGCTGGGTGGCCTTGACACCCGAGGAGTGGGTGCGCCAGCATGTGCTGAACTACCTGGTCCACCAGGCGGGCTGCCCGCTTTCCCTGCTGGCCGTGGAGCGCAAATTGGTGGTGAACCGGATGACCCGCCGGGCCGACGTGGTGGTGCATGACCGCCAAGGGCGGCCCGTGCTGCTGGTGGAGTGCAAGGCCCCGGAGGTGAAGGTGGACCAAGGCACCTTTGAGCAGGCCGCGCGCTACAACACGGTTTTCAAGGTGCCGTACCTGATGGTCACCAACGGACTGGTCCATTTTATTTGCCACGTGGACCATGCCGGCGGGATGGTGCAGTTCCTGAAGACACTGCCGGATTATGAAGAACTATGTGCAACCGCAGGCGGGCACTGAAGCGGCCCGGTTAACTTCGTGCCGATGAGACCACTGCTGATCGTTCTCGCCTTCGTCCTTCTTTCGCCGGGTGCCATGGCCCAAGGCCCCTCCAAGCTGGGGTTCCAGCTGCAGACCTGGCTGCAAACCGCTGATCCCGCAGGCGAAACGGACCTGTTCCTGGGCGGGGATGCCCCGGAAGTGGCGCGTGTGGTGCTGCGCCATGGCGGGCGGGTGAAGATGGCCATTGAGGGATGGGTGCAGGCTTCCGTGCCCACTGGACGGGTGAAGGAACTGGAAGCAGAGCCGGCCGTGCGCTCCGTGGTGTTCAGCCTGTCGCGGGGAAGGACGCTGAACGACAGCATGCGCGTGAAGGCCCATGTGAACGAAGTGCATGAAGGGCTTGCCCCATTGCCGGGACCCTATCAGGGGGAAGGCGTGCTGATGGGCATCATTGATACGGGCATCGAACTGCACCATCCTGATTTCCAGGATTCGCTGGGCCGCACCCGCGTGCTGCGCTACTGGGACCAGAACTTCGCGTACGATCCCTGGCAAACACCGTCCGGCTACGGCTATGGGCAAGCCTGGGACAGCGCCGCCATCAACGCGGGCAATTGCCCGGCCGTGGACATGCCCAGCCAATGGGGCCATGGCAGCACAGTGGCCGCCACGGCTGCCGCCAATGCCAATGGCAACGGCCATTGCGCCGGCGTGGCGCCCAAGGCGGGCCTCCTCATTGTGACCAACAAACTGGATGCCCCGAACTGGAGTTCCACCGTGGTGGATGCCGTGCGCTGGATCGTGGAGCAGGCCGCGCAGATGAACCGGCCGGTGTCCATCAACCTGAGCCTCGGCGATTATTTCGGCAGCCACGACGGCCTCGATCCCGCCGCACTGATGATCGACCAGCTGCTGGCCGCCGCACCCGGCCGGTCGCTCACCTGCGCCGCAGGCAACAGCGGAAACTGGCCGGCCTACCACCTGCGCACCGAGGTGGGCGCCGACACCAGCTTTACCTGGTTCGCCTACAATCCCGCGAGCATGCTCAACATCGGCGCGGTCTATTTCGACCTGTGGGCGGATTCCGCCGAGTTCAACCAGGTGGGCTACAGCATGGGCGCCGACAAGTACATCGGTGGCTACGCCTTCCGGGGCCGCACGCCCTTCCGGCACATACAGGGCACCCTGGGCCAGATCGTGGTGGACACCCTCTGGTCCGTGGACGGGAACAAGCTGGGCCGCGTGTTTACCCAGGCCCAGCTGCGCGGAGGGCAGTACCACCTGGAAGTGTACATCCCGCAGCCCGATTCCGCAGACCAGCTGCTGTACCGGTTCATGACCACCGGCGCAGGGCGGTTTGACGTGTGGAGCACGGACATCATGGGCACCTCGCGGATGATCGCGGACATCCCCGACCCGGCGGATTTTCCGCCCATTGCGCAGTATGTGCGGCCGGATACCGAGCAGAGCATCGTGGATTCATGGGCCTGTTCCCCGCAGGTGCTTACCGTGGGCAACTACTACAACCAGCAGGTGTACACCGATGTGGCCGGGGTGGTGCAAGACCTGGGCGGCACCTCCGGCGCCATCAGCGTGAACAGCAGCCGCGGCCCGGCACGCACCGGCTTGGTGAAGCCCGATGTGGCCGCCCCGGGCGACGTCACCTTCGGGGCAGGCCCGCTGGACCTGCTGCAGCTGATGCTGGCGGTGGTGCCGGCCAAGCTGATAGACACCCTGCACATGCGCAATGGAGGCACCTCCATCGCATCGCCCGTAGTGGCCGGCACCGCCGCGCTGCTGCTGGAGAAATGCCCGCGCAGCTCCAACGTGCAGGTGCGCAATGCCATCATCGGCGCGGCTTTCGCGGATGATTTTACAGGTGCCCTGCCGAACGTGAGCTTCGGCAATGGAAAGGTCAATGCCTTCGCAGCCCTGGTCTCCACCAATTTCAACGTGCCACTCACCACCTCGGGCGCGCTTTGCATGGGCGACAGCGTGCAGGTGTCCGGCCCCGACTTCATGTACCGCTACTGGTGGAACACGGGCAGTACCCAGCGTGCAACTTGGACTTCCGGGGACACGCTGCGCCTCACCGCGCAGAACACCATGGGCTGCATCGGCCGCAGCGATACGCTCATCCTGGCGCCAAACCCCTTGCCGGTGGCCACCATCACCCTGGACGGCATTTCCATGGAAAGCACGCCTGCGGCAAGCTACCAGTGGTATTTTGAGGACGCGCCGATCCCCGGGGCCGAGGCACAGGCCCATGAGGCGGTGGAGAACGGGCACTACCACGTGCATGTTACGGACAGCTTGGGCTGCTCCGCAAACTCGGACACCGTGTTCATCTTCACCGTGGGCTTGCGCCCGCCCGGCCCGCAACCGGTGGCCGCGTGGCCCGTGCCCGCATCAGGAAGCCTGCACCTCAGCGGACCCGCCGGTGTGCTGGACAACCTGCCGTACGAGGTGCTGGACAGCGGTGGCCGTACAGTGCTGAAGGGCGTGCTGCGTGCCGGTAATCCCGTGGTGGACGTGGCGCCGCTGGCGGCGGGAGGCTATTTGCTGCACCTGCGCGGCATGCCGGGCGGAACGGGATTGCGCTTCATCAGGGAATAGGCCGGGAAGGGGGCGGATGCCGATGGAAGTTGCCCTTGCCGGGCGAACCCATCGCATTTGGGGGGCGGATCGTGATACGTGCTGAAACGGCACCGCACGTGCTACCTTTGAAACATGAAAGCGACCAAGGGTGCCAAGTCCAAACTTACCCTAAGCGTGCGGCCGAAATATGTGGCCATGCTTCGCCGCGCGAGCGCCAGGAGCGGGAAGAGCATCACCGAACTGGTGGAGGATGCGGCCCAACAGATGGAGGCCGAGGAGACGACCGGCAAGCGGCTTTGGGCGGATGAAGTGCGCAACCACAACGCATCATTTACCGATGCCGACTACAAACGCACCGACCTGCTCGGGGCCCTGTTGCGCAAACACCTGCCGAAGCGATGAAGCACATCTACATCGATACAAACATGATGATGAACGTGGTTTTCAATCGTGTTCCGGATGATCATCCTTCGGTGATCCTGATGCGCCGATGCCAGCAGGGGCATTTCACCGCCTATACATCAGAGTGGTGCCTTATGACACTCATGTATATGATGGACCAATTGCGCGACAAGGAGGATAGGCGCGTGTGGACCAAGCAGGAGATCATGAAGCAGACGGGCAAGCTGATCACCTTTGTCACGTTGATAAACGGCGGGAATGGGGCCTTCGCAGGGGGCTTCGCCATGGAATGGGCCGATTGGGAAGATGCCATCATTTATGCTGCGGCAGATGCCCACCCCCTCATTGAGGCCATCGTTACCAACGATGCCGCCTTCCAAAAGCGCACCAGGAAGCTGCCTGGCATCAAGGCCATTGCCCCCGCTGAAGTGATATGACCAACAAGTTTGCAGGCATGCCTGGAGGAACGGAATTGCGCTTCATCAGGAAATTGGCCGGACAATGCTGATGGAAGTGCAACGGCCTTTTGTCCTGTCGGGTGGCGGCGTGCGGGGCGCTGCCCACCTGGGCGTGCTGCGCGCCCTGCGGGAAGCGGGCCTGGTACCCAACGCCATTGCAGGCACCAGCGCCGGTGCATTGGTGGGCGCCATGATGGCCGATGGGCGCACGCCGGAGGAAGCCCTGGAGCTGGTGGCGGCGGAACTAAAGCGGTCACGCCTGGTCCGCAGGCCCGCTCCGGCCTCCAAAAGGATCGAGGGCTTCCTGGAAAAAACGCTCCGCCGCACGCGGTTCGAGGACCTGCCCATCCCCTTGTTCGTTACCGCCACCAACCTGGAGCAGGGCGGGCAGTGCATTTTTCACCAGGGCCCGCTCATCCCTGCGCTGATGGCCTCCTGTGCCATTCCGTTGGTCTTTCCTCCGGTGCTGGTAAATGGCGTGTACTGCGTGGACGGTGGCATGAGCAACAACCTGCCGGTGGACCCTTTTGCGGACCGCAAGGCAGCGGTGGTGGCCGTGCATGTGAACCCGTTGCCGGCATTCGTGCCCGGCAGGCGCAGCATGGTGCGCACCATGGACCGCATCTGGCACCTGAACTTCCGCGAGATGGTGGTGCGCTCGGCGCGCGGGTGCGGGGTGTTCATCGAACCGCCGGAGCTTAGCCGCTTCGGTCTGCTGGAACTGGGCAAGCTGCGGGTGATCGAGCAAATTGGCTACGACTGGACGCGCAAGCAGCTTGGGGAAGGCCTTCTTTCACGGCCCTAACGCCCCGCCACCTGCTCGCCGTTGATGAAGGTGGCCACCACCTGCGCCCCTGGCAGCAAGTTACCGCCCACGGTCAGCAGGTCGCGATCCACCACGGTAAAGTCGGCCAATTTGCCCGCTTCCAAACTGCCCAGGTCCTTTTCGGTGAAGGTGGCCAGCGCGTTCCAGGTGGTCATGCCCCGCAGCGCATGTTCCCGCCCCAGCGCATCCGCCATCTGAAAGCCCTCGGGCGGCATGCCGTCGGCGTTCTTGCGCACCACCGCCGCGTAAAAGGTCTTCAGCGGGTCCGTTGCCTCCACGGGAAAGTCCGTGCCCAGGGCGATCATGCCGTTCTGCAGCATCAGCCGCTTGAGCGCGTAGGCGTTGACGATGCGTTCAGGCCCAAGCCGGTCCACCGCCCACCGCATGTCGCTGGTGGCATGGGTGGGCTGCATGCTGGGGATGATGTTGTACTGGCCGAAGAACTTGAAGTCGGCCGGGTCCATGCACTGGGCATGCTCAATGCGCCAGCGCAGGTCGTTGGTGCCGCCGAGCACTTCGCCGTACACGCCGAGCAACAGGCGGTTGGCGCTGTCGCCAATGCAGTGGGTGGCCATTTGGAACCCATGCGCCTTGCACCAGCGGGCCACGTCCAGGAAGTGGTCGCGGGTGGCCAATTGCAGGCCGTGGCCGGCGGCGGCATCATCGCTGTACGGCTTGATGAGCAGGGCCCCGCGCGAGCCCAGGGCGCCATCGGCATAGCATTTCACCGCGCGCACGATCAGGCGGTCGCCGATGTAGGGTCCGCCGGCGTACTGGCGGAAGTTGGCGCTGTCGTCGGCCAGCATGGCATATACCCGGATCTTCAGCGAGCCATCGGCCTGCATGCGCTTCAACAGGGCAAGGGTGCCGGCGTCCAGGCCCGCATCGCACACCATGGTGAGGCCGGCGGAAAGGCAATCGTGCTGTGCGGCCAGCAGGGCTTCACGCTTGGCGGGCTCGTCCGCATCATCGAAGATCTTTTGGAACACGGACACGGCATTGTCCAGCAACAGGCCCGTGAGCTTGCCGTTGCGCTTCTCCAACAGGCCGCCGGCAATGGTGCTGGCCGCGGTGAGGCCCGCAAGGTCCATGGCCTTCCGGTTCACGATGGCGGCATGGCCGTCCACGCGCTGCAGCAGCACGGGGCGGTTCGGGAAGAGGAGGTTCAGGCTGTCATTGTCCGGAAAAGCCTTGCCTGGCCAAAGGTTCTGGTCCCAGCCCCGCCCCAGCACCCAGCCGCTTCCGGGGTGCGCATCGGCATAGGCCGATACGCGGCGCAGCACTTCGCCCCAGCTCTTCGCGCCGGCGAGGTTCACCTTTTGCTTGTTCAGCCCGTAGCCCAGGAAGTGGCAGTGCCCGTCGATGAAGCCGGGATAGACGGCCTTTGCCCCCGCATCGTAGGTCCGCTTGGCGCGGTAGCGGTTGAGGATCTGGAACTCCGGCCCCAGCTCCAGGATCCGCCCGTCCTTGATCGCCATGGCGGTCTGCTGCGTGTTCTGCCCGTCCAGCGTGCAGATCCGGGCGTTGTGTACCACCAGGTCCGCGTCGCGGTCGCGGTAGGCGAACTTGCAGGAGGAGAACAACAAGGCCACGGCGGGCAGCAGGGTCGCGATGCGGTTCATTTTGAAGGGGTGCGAAGCAGGCCGGGCATGCGCTGCGGCCGGACCACCAGCAGGAACGCCAAGCTATAGAAGGGGAGAAGCGGAACGCGGTAGCGCAATAGCGCACCGATCACCGGGGTGGTCCAGCCTACCAGCAGGCCCAGGGCCAGGCAGAAGGTGAGGCAGTAGAGCAGCAGGGGCCGGTCCATTTCCTTCCAAGGCCGGGCCCACCACGCGGCCAACGGAACAAGGGCCAGCAGGGCAAGGTTCTCCAGGGCGCCCAGCAGGCCGAGCAGCCCGGTGTTCCACGTGGCCAAGGGCGCGATTAACGAGAGGTAGAGCGCGTGCGGCGCCTGGCGCAGCAGGCCGCCCCAGCCGGGCTGCATCAAGCTGGTGGGGATGTAGCTGCCGGGGGCCATTGCCGCCACCACGCCCAGCATATCGTGCTGCTTTTGCCGGATGAGGGCCGCCACGTCAAGCGCAGGGAAGAGCAGGGGAGCCAGCACCACCGCAAGCAGCGCAAGGCCATAGGCCGTGATGAACTTCGGCACTGCCCGCCGCCCGCCGGTGCGGCGGCACCACCACAGGGCGGCCAGGCCGGGCAGCATGCAGGCCAGCACGTAGGATTTCAGGCTCAGCTGCACCAGCAGTCCCAGCAGCATCCATGCCCAGCCGGTCCAGGGCAATTTGCCGCCCATGCGGCGGACCACAGGCAGCAGGAAGAGGCCGAGGCCGAAGAACAACAAGGTTTCCTTGAGCGGCGCACTGCCCCAGATAAGTGTGCTCGGCCACAGGAACAGGCCCGCTGCCAAGGCCCGCCCCAGGCCGGGCACATATGCAGCGAACGCCTTGTACAGCGCCACTAAGCCGGTGAGCGACAGAAAGGCGGCGAACACCGTGTGTACATGGTACACGCCGAAGGAGAAGAGCCGCACCAGCGCGTTGAAGCGGATCATGGTATGGGCATCGTTGTAATAGCCGGTATCATATCTCCGGTACCAATGGTTCATCACCGTGTAGTAGTGCGCATCGAAGTGCGGCGTGTCGTTGCCTAAGCCGAGCAGCATCCGCAGGTAATCGGCCGGATGGTGCGGCAATGCGCCGAACATCACGTTGCCGTCATCGAAGAACTTGAAGATGTCCGCCGTGGACCGGTCCGGGTAGTGGTGCGTGTAGATCCACCATAAGGCCGTGCCCGCAGCCACCTTCAGCAGAAAAAGCCAACCGATGGTGCGGCGCCGCAGGCCAGGGGCGCTGAAGAAGCGGAGGCGCCCGATCAGGTACAGGAACAGGGCGATGTAGCCGCAGGTGAGCACGAGGCCGGGCATGGCGGCCAAATGTAGCCGGGCGCACGGGGTGGCGGGCGCACCTGGGGGGCACCTCCTACATTTACGCGGCACATGGCGGGGCGCGAGGGCATGAAGCGGGGATGGGTGCTGGCGGCACTGATGCTGACCATGATGCTGGCGGCCATGGATATTGCCATCGTGGCTACGGCCTTGCCGCAGATCGTGTCCGACCTCGGCGGCTTCAACAAGATCTCGTGGGTGTTTTCCATCTACCTGCTGGCGCAAACGGTCACCATCCCGCTCTATGGCAAGCTCGCCGACCTCTTTGGCCGGAAGCGCGTGCTGTTGGTGGGCGTGGTCGTTTTCCTCATCGGTTCGGCCGCCTGTGCGGTTGCATGGAACATTTGGGCCCTGATCGCCTTCCGGGGCCTGCAGGGGCTGGGCGCGGGGTCCATCATGGCCACGGTGAACACCATCGCGGGCGATATCTACACGGTGGAGGAACGTGCGGCCGTGCAGGGCTGGCTCAGCAGCGTGTGGGGCATCAGCGCGGTGGTCGGCCCTGCGCTGGGCGGTGCGCTCGTGGAATACTTCAACTGGCGCTGGATCTTCCTGATCAATGTGCCCATCGGCCTGCTGGCCATCTTCCTGCTGCTGCGCTTCTTCAAGGAGCATGTGGTGCCTGCGCGGGTGGCCGTGGATTACAAGGGCGCGGTGCTCATCACGGCCACGCTGTCGCTGTTCTTCGTATTCCTGTTGGAAGGCGGGCAGAGCTGGCCTTGGGCATCCGCCCAAAGCGCGGTGCTCCTTGCTGCGGCGGTGCTGCTGGCCGCGTGGACGGTGCGCGTGGAACGCAGGGCCCCAAGTGCGATCATGCCGGCCTGGATCTGGCGCAACCGCACCATGGTCTTCACCAACCTGGCCGTGGCCGCCATGGGCGTAGTGATGATGGGCCCGGACACCTACCTGCCCACCTTCACGCAGGCTTCGCTGGGGTTGGGCGTCATTGCATCCGGCTTTGTGCTGGCCAGCATGAGCATCGGTTGGCCCACCGCATCCGCGCTCTCAGGCAGGCTCTACCTCCGCATCGGATTCCGCAATACCGCGCTCATCGGCTCCGTGCTGGTGCTCGCCGCCAGCATCGCCTTCCTGTGCATCCCCCGGCCGCAGCCCATCTACCTCATTGTGCTGGACCAAGTGCTGATCGGCGCCGGCTTCGGCCTGCTCTTCACGCCGTCACTGGTGGGCCTGCAATCCATGGTGGCCTGGGAGCACCGGGGCGTGGTCACCGGGGCCAACATCTTCTGCCGCAACCTGGGCCAAAGCTTGGGCGCGGCGGTGATGGGCGCCATTTTCAACAATGTGTTCCTGTTCCGCATGGACCGGGCACCGGCAGGAGCGCCGAGCTCCACCACGGACGTGATCCGGCTGGTGCAGGACCCGGCTACCGCAGCGCCGGTGCGGGCCTTCCTCAAAGAGGCCATCGATGCATCCATGCAGGGCGCTTATTGGGGCATGGTAGCCTTTGCCGTGCTCTTGTTCCTGCTGCTGTTTGCCGTGCCGGACCGCAGCCCCAACGGGGAAACACAGGCAGGGCCGGGGGCATAGTTCCCGGGATCCCCACCGCTCGCCTGGCACCCGGCAGCCATCAGGGAAAAACGCGGCACACGCTGCCTGAAGCCCCGGAATCGCGTCCTTTGCGGCCTGAACACCACGGAAGAACGGCATGACGCGCGAGGAACTGGTCCAGGTCATCAAGAGAAAACGCAGCCTGCTGTGCGTGGGCCTGGATACCGAGCAACACCTGTTGCCCCAGCGCTTCAAGGACCAGCACGACCCCGTGCGGGCGTTCAACCATGCCATTGTGCAAGCCACCCACCACGTGGCGGTGGCCTACAAGCTGAACCTGGCCTTTTACGAGGCCAATGGCGCCGATGGCTGGCGTGATCTGGAAAGCACCGTGGCCTACATCCGCAGCGTGGGCGATTGCTTCATCATCGCCGATGCCAAGCGCGGCGATATCGGCAACACCGCCCGCAAGTATGCCGAGGCCTTCTTCGACAACCTCGATTTTGATGCCGTTACCGTGGCGCCCTACATGGGCAGCGACAGCATTACCCCCTTTCTGGGGCGGCCCGGCAAATGGGCCATCGTGCTGGCCGTGACAAGCAACGAAGGCGCCATGGATTTCCAATTCCTGCCGGTGGAGGACGGCGGGCAGGTGCTTTTCGAGCGTGTGATGAAGCACATGGCCGGGCTGGGCGGGCCCGATGAATTGATGTTCGTGGCCGGAGCCACCCGCACGGAGCTGCTGAAACAGGCCAGGGCCTTGGCCCCGGAGCATTTCTTCCTGGTGCCCGGCATAGGTGCCCAGGGCGGCGATCTACAGGCGGTGCTCCAGGCCGGCATGACCGCGGACGGCGGCCTGTTGATCAACTCTTCGCGCGGCATCCTCTATGCGGGCAGGGAGGAGGAAGCGATCGGCAAGGCACGCGAAGCCGCAGAAGCGCTCCAGCGGATCATGCAGGCGGCCTTGATGGAACGGGGGGTAGTTCGTGGTGCGTAGGTGGTGGTTGTCAGTTCTTAGTTGTCAGTTGTTAGTTGTTAGTTGTTAGTTGTTAGTTGTTAGTGGGATTCCCTGACAACTGACAACTGACAACTGCTCCCCACTTCATAGGCACACCACGTTGCCCTCCCCGAACCACGAACTTTCCCTACCTTCCTCAACGCAAGCATGACGGAAAAACCGACATTGAGCGCATGGAAGCCACCACCCTTGGGCCTGTTGCGCAGGCATTCGCAACAGACGTGATCCTCGACCCCGCCTTTCCCTACGGCGAGGACCTGTTGCAGTTCATTTGGGAAGCCGGCCTCTTCAATGCCGACGACTTGCACACTACGGACCACGAACCGGTGGAAGTGCTCCGCGCAGGCCGGATCCAGCCCAATGCAGGGCCCGATCTGAGCGATGCCCAAGTGCGCATCGGCGGGCAGCTCTGGGCGGGCAATGTGGAAGTCCATATCCGCGCCAGTGACTGGAATGCACATGGCCACCAGCATGATCCCGCCTACAACAACGTGGTGCTGCACACCGTGTACCAGCATGACCTTGACGTGCGCACGGAGAATGGCACGCACCCGCCCACGTTGGAACTGCGCGGCCGCATCCGGGAAGCACACCTGCACCTGCACCAGGCCCTGATGACCGCGCAACGTGGAGTGCCCTGCGCCCCGCAGCTCCGCACCGTTGATCCCGGAAAGGTCCGCCTCTGGCTGGAACGGCTGGTGGTAGAGCGCCTGGAACGCAAGGCGGGAGAGGTGGAAGCCGTGTACCGCAGCCTGGGCAACGATGCCGCCGAAACGCTGCACCACGTGCTGCTGAAGGCGCTGGGCGGGCCCGTGAACGCCGAAGCCTTCGCCATGCTGGCCCGCGTGCTGCCGCTGAAGCTGCTGCTCAAGTACAGCGATGATGCCCGCCGGGTGGAGGCGCTGCTCTTCGGGCAGGCGGGGTTTCTTGAAGACTCGTTCGAAGAGGAATACCCAAGGATGCTTCAGCAGGAATACCGTTGGTTGGCGCAATTGCACGGCCTGAAGCCCATGCCGGTGGCCGCGTGGAACCTTGGCCGCCTGCGCCCGCCCAATTTCCCCACCGTGCGATTGGCCCAATGGGCCGCCTTTCTCACCGCTGGCACACAAGGCTATGACGGCCTGCTGGCCCATGATGTGCCGGGGCCGGTGCAAGCCATGCTGGACGTGCAGCCGCATGGCTACTGGTGCGACCACTACCGTTTTGGCAAGCGGAGTGCGCCAAGCAGCAAGCACCTGGGGCGCAGCACGGTGGATGGCCTCATCATCAACGGCATCGTACCCTATCTATTCGCAATGGGACGCAAGCGCGGGCATCAACCGTGGGAGGACCGTGCCATGACATTGCTGGAACAGCTGCCCCCCGAGCGCAATGCGATCACCCGTGAATGGGCAGGTTGGGGTG
This sequence comes from Bacteroidota bacterium, assembly GCA_018266475.1. Classification (GTDB taxonomy): domain Bacteria; phylum Bacteroidota; class Bacteroidia; order Flavobacteriales_F; family PHOS-HE28; genus PHOS-HE28. Next base: position 8,355 of record JAFEAI010000032.1, on the reverse strand, counting down.
TGCCTGCCACCTCCGCCGCCCAGGGGCAAGCACTGATCGAGCTGCGCAGCCGCTACTGCAAAGAGCACCGCTGCCTATCCTGCGCCATCGGCATCCAACTGCACAAGCAGCTATGCGATTCCGGCGCACATGATCCCGGGAAGTAGGGAATAGTCCAGTATGCGGAGTTCTTTCCGACAGGGAAGCCCTACGCATAGGCAGTCCGCGCAACACATTCCTCGCTCCCCTCACCCTCGGTGCCATCGGCGTAATCAGTGGACCGCATTCCCGCTCTCCCAAATCGGTGCAATCGGCGTAATCGGTGGACCGCATTCCCCCAAATCGGTGCAATCGGCGTAATCGGTGGACCGCATTCCCCCAAATCGGTGCAATCGGCGTAATCGGTGGACCGCATTCCCGCTCCCCCCAATCGGTGCAATCGGCGTAATCGGTGGACCGCATTCCCCCAAATCGGTGCAATCGGCGTAATCGGTGGACCGCATTCCCCCAAATCGGAGGAAAGCATCTCTGCGCACCCTCGGTGGAAAGCATTCCCCCAGCCTTGCCGTACTTTTCGCCTTCCATGATCGACCGAATCAAAACCCACTTCGAACACCAGGCCTTCGGTGTATGCGAATGGTGGGCCTACAAGCTCAACATCAAAACCGAGCAGGTGCGCCTCAGCTTCATCTACCTGGGCTTTGCCACAGCGGGCCTGAACGTGGTGGCCTACCTTGTGATGGCCTTCGTGCTCCACCACAAGGAGCGCATCAAGCGGCCCTTTGCGCGCAGAAGCACCGTGTGGGAACTGGAATGACCAACAACGACATCCTCAAGAAGCTGCGTGTGGCGCTGAAGCTGCACGACACCGACATCGTGAAGATCCTCGCCTTGGTGGATTTCCACATGACCACAAGCCAGGTCAACGATCTGTTCCGAAAGGAGGACCATCCCAAGTACGTGGAGGCCGGCGACCAGGTGCTCCGCAATTTCCTCAACGGCTTAGTGATCCACCTGCGCGGGCCGAGGCAGGGGTAGGTCGTGGGTTGTAGTTGTCAGTTGCCGGTGCTCAGTTGTCCGTACAGCCCTGCCAACTGCCAACTGAACCCTGCCCATCACCCCCGCTGGAGCACCACCTTGCCACTGATCCACGTGTTGCCGTACGGATAACGGATCAGGTAAATGCCCGTGGCGTACGCGCCAAGGTCCACCTGCGCGGTGCGGTCCGCAGCCAACCCGTTCACCACTTGCAGCACCTTGCCGCCAAGGTCCGTGACGTACAGTTCCGGGATGGGTCCATCCACGGTGATGTGGATCAATCCCGTGGTGGGGTTGGGCCAATAGTGCCAGGTGAACGTGCCATGGGCGGGGCCTCCCTCAGGCACGGCCAATGCACTATCCGCGGCAAGCGGGGCGGTTACGGAAGAATCGGGATAGTCCAACGCCAGTTCGGGGAGCTGCTGTTGACAATCGGGCATATAGGTGAAGCCCTTCAAAATTTGCACCAGCAGCGAGTTCAGCGATTCCACTTGATAGGCATCGGTGCTGGGCGCAAGGTGCGGGTTGCCCACGCCGCTGTGGTCGGTAAGGAACGTGTAAGTGCCGTTGGTGGCCAAGGCCAAGCTGCGCAGCAAGTATTCGGTGCCCTTGTCCATGCCGCTGGCCGCCACCGGCACAATGCGGATCCCCTTGGCTGCAGCTGCTGCGGCAAGTTCGCGCATGCGCTGCTTCACGGCGGGGGTAAGGTGCGGGCCGGCATCCAGCATCAAGAAGAGGATCCGCGCACGGGCTTCGCTGCTCCACGCCAGGCCGTTGATCGCGCTGTCCAGGGCGATCTCCACCGCCTCAGGGGTGTCGCCACCGCCGTCGGCGCGCTGTTCGGAGATAAAGTTCACCGCCGTGGAAAGCACCCGGGTGAAATCCATCGACCTCGTGGTGTATTGCTCGCCCGGGCCCGCATCACGGTAAAACACATTCGCGAAGCGGAAGTCCAATTGGTCGCCGATCCGCTTCCCTTGGTAAATGATGTCGTTCATCTCCGCCTTCAGAAAATCGATCTCATCCTGCATGGACCCGGTGGCATCCACCACGAAGGCCACGTCCACCGCATTGCTCGGACCACAGGCCACGTCAAGCACCACGCGGTTCACCGCCTTGGTGAAGGGCTGTGCATCGCTCACACGGATGAAGTGGCCTCCATATTCCACTTCCAACCGCAGGCTGCCGGATGCCGCCGTGTCCGCAGCATCCAAGGTGGTCCACAGTTCAGCCTTGCCGGTGTTGTCCGTGCGGGCGCGGTACAGCACCGTGCCATCGGCGCGCCGCAACTGAACGGAGGCGTTCGCCAGCGGAAGGCCTTGCGGGGTCTGCAGGTCAAGGGTGTAACGGCCGGCAGGGGCGATGCCCCATGCCTTACGCAGGCTGCTCAGCGCATTGGCAGAGAGGTCGGTCCATTGTTGCCACTTGGCGAAATCGTTCACTTCCCCGGCGGTGAGCACCCCTTCGGCCACGCCTGTGGTGCGCGTGTTGAAGGTGCCCGGCCACGAAGTGTTGCGTTCAGCCAAGTCCGTTGTGCTGGACAGTTCACGGTGGCCATACACCGGCAGGGATGCCGCATAGCCGGCCATGACCTTGCTTTCCGCCGTGCGCGGCTTGCCCTTGGAGGCATCCGTTGACACGGCCACTGCAAAATCCACCTTCTCATCTGCCTTCACCCGCACTGTGCGCGTGCTGCTCACGTATCCGTCGTAGCTCACCACGCAGCGGTACAGGCCGGTGTCCAGGCGCACGTTGAAGTTGCCGGAGGCATCGGTGAGCACCGAGGCGATCAACTTGTCGCCGCGGTAGATGTCCACATTGCCGTAACCCAAGCTGGCGCCCGATGCACCCGCGTTCAAGTTGCCGCTGATGGACTGTGCCCGTAGCGGGGAGGCAAGGAAGTTGAAGGAGGCAAGGAGGGTGAATAGGAGAAGACGGTGGTGCATGGTGGTCCTGGATGTTGAATTGCCATGCCGTACACGCCAGTTCCCTCGGGGTTCAATCCAGGGACGCCCAACGCCGAACCCCTTCGCGTTCTTCGCACCTTCGCGTGAGACCTTCTTGGCGCACTTTGTGTCTTCGCTTGTGGCATTCTTCGCGCCTTCGCGGCTTCGCGTGAGACCATCTTCGCGCCTTCGCGTCTTCGCGTGAGACCTTCTTGGCGCTCTTCGCGTCTTGGCGGTTCCCCTTTCAGCTATGCCGACTGCCATCTGCCACCTACCCCCTGCCATCTGCCCCCTGCCCCCTGCCCGCTGCCCGCTGCCCGCTGCATTCCCCGCCGCTCCTACCTTCGCCCGCATGCGCATCCTCATCACCGGAAGCAACGGCCTGCTGGGCCAGAAACTGATCGGCGCCCTGCGCAACGATCCCACCGTGGAGCTGCTGGCCACATCGCGCGGGGAGGACCGTACGGCGGATCCCTTGGGCCAGTGCTATCGCGCTGTGGACATCACCCAGCAGCCAGCCGTGGACGCGGCCTTTGATGCTTTTCGGCCCGAGGTGGTGGTCCACACCGCCGCCATGACCAACGTGGATGCCTGTGAGCTGGACCCCGCGGCTTGCCGATTGCAGAATGTCACGGCCACCGAACACTTGATCCAGGCGGCCAAGCGCCACGGCAGCCACTTCATCTTCCTCAGCACCGACTTCATCTTCGATGGAATGAACGGGCCGTACCGGGAAGAAGATCGGCCTGCACCGTTGAGCATTTACGGCCACAGCAAGCTGGATGGCGAACGTATGGTGCAGCAAGCCGGACTGGAGCGCTGGGCCATAGCCCGCACCATCATCGTGTACGGCATTGCCAAAGGGCTAAGCCGGAGCAACGTGGTGCTGTGGGCGAGGAACGCCTTGGAAAAAGGCACTCCCATACAAGTGGTGGATGACCAATGGCGCATGCCCACTCTGGCGGAAGACCTTGCCGACGGATGCATCCGCATCGCCAAGCGCGGGGCCCAGGGCATCTTCCACCTCAGCGGCCCGGACGGCATGAGCATCCTGGAGCTGGTGCAGCGCGTGGGAGCCTTCTTCAAGCTCCCTACCGGGGTGGTAACACCGGTGAAAAGCGACAGCCTGGGCCAACCCGCCAAGCGCCCGCCCGTCACCGGCTTTGTGCTGGACAAGGCCCGCCACGAACTGGGTTACGCGCCGCACGGCTTTGAACAGGGCCTGGCCATTTTGCGGGATCAACTGGAAGCATAGTTTCACAGCGTGGCGCGCCCGAGGCAACAGATCAACTGGAAAGAGGAGCTAAGGGACCTCTTTGCCATGCACCGCGGCGAACGGCGCGGATTCACTGTGCTGCTCGGCCTTTGCATCATCGCGGCGGCGTGGGTCACCTGGGAGCAATGGATCCGCCCGCCCCTGCTTGCGGACAAGGAGCAGATCGAAGTGGTGTGGCAAAGCGTCCAGGACACCGCCGCAGCCCGCACGGGAACGAGGCCGGCGCAACGCGACGTTCAGCTCTTCGCCTTCGACCCGAACGGATTGCCCGTGGAGCAATGGGTGCTCCTGGGCCTCAGCGAAAAGCAGGCAGGGGCCATCCACAGCTATGAAGCCCACGGCGGCAAGTTCCGCACCAAGCGCGACCTGGCACGCATGCGCGTGGTGGATCCCGAGCTCTTTGCCCAGTGGGAACCCTTTATCCAGTTGCCCGATTCCATGGTGCGGAAGGAGCGCACCCAACAAGGATGGAACAAGCCCTGGCCAACCGACAGCGCCCCGCGATGGCCCCGTGCCCAGGCGCGCTCCTCCGCTCCACGCTTGCCGCTGGAATTGAACACCGCCGATTCCGCGGCATTGGTCTCCGTGAACGGGATCGGCCCCGCATTTGCCCGCAGCATCCTGCGCTTCCGCGAGCGGCTGGGCGGCTTTTCCAGCATGCACCAGTTGGCCGAGGTGCCCATCCTGCGCGACAAGCCCGATGCCGTGCAGCAGCTGGCGCCACGGTTGGCCGTGGATCCCGCCCAGGTGCGGCGCATCCCCTTGAACACCTGCACCGCCGACGACCTGGCCCGCCATCCGTACATGAACTGGAAGGTGGCCAAGGCGCTGGTCGCATACCGCCAACAGCACGGCCCCTTCAAGCAGGTGGACGACATCTCCCGCTGCGCCCTGGTCACCGACAGCATCCGCCTGCGCATGGCGCCCTACCTTACCGTGGATTGAGCACCGCTGCCGCAGGAAGCAACGTGTGCGGAACCGCTTGATGGTGAACACGCCATTCACCCGCACGCCCTTGCTCCATGCTGCCGGCAGCTTCCATGCCATCGGCTGAGCAATATCTGCCGCAGGTAGCGGTCGGCGGGTTTACTTTGCGGCCGCCGTGCGCAAGGCCTTTCCCAACCGGCGCGGCATCAGCAACAACCATGGATTTCAACACAACCGAAAACGGAAAAATGATCGCGCAGGCCGTGCGCGACCTGGTGGAACGCGAGGTGCGCCCGCGCCTGATGGAATGGGATGAAGCCCAGCACATGCCCATCGACCTCTTCAAAAACCACTTCGGGCCGGCCGGCATGCTGGGCGTGCTGGTGCCCGAGGAATATGGCGGCGCCGGCTTGGGCTACCATGAGTATGTGGACACCATCGTGGAAGTGGCACGGGTATGCGGCAGCGTGGGTCTGAGCGTGGCCGCGCACAACTCGCTCTGCACGGGCCACATCATGTACTTCGGCAATGATGCCCAAAAGAAGAAGTGGCTCACCAAGTTGGCCACCGGCGAATGGCTCGGCGCTTGGGCACTTACCGAGGCAGGCACCGGCAGCGATGCCATGCGCATGGCCACCACCGCCCGCAAGGAAGGGAAAGAATGGGTGCTCAACGGCACCAAGAACTGGATCACACACGGCATCAGCAGTGACGTGATGGTCATCATGGCGCGCACCGGCGAACTGCTGGACAGCCACGGCATGACCGCCTTCGTGGTGGAGCGTGGCACCAAAGGCCTGCTCGCCGGAAAGAAGGAGAACAAGCTGGGCATGCGCGCCAGCGAAACCGCCGAAGTGATCCTGCAGGACTGCCGCATCCCGGAGGAAAACGTGCTCGGCAAGGTAGGGGAGGGCTTCCAGCAGGCCATGAAGGTGCTCGATGGAGGCCGCATCAGCATCGCCGCACTCTCGCTGGGCATTGCCAAAGGCGCCTTCGATGCCGCCGTGGCCTACTCCAAGGAGCGCCACCAGTTCGGCAAGCCCATCTCCGAGTTCCAGGCCATCAGCTTCAAGCTCGCCGACATGGCCACGAAGATCGAAGCCGCCGAATTGCTGATCCGCAGTGCCAGCGACCTGAAGAACAACGGGAAGCGCATGACCAAGGAAGGCGCCATGGCCAAGTACTACGCCAGCGAAGTGGCCGTGCAGGTGAGCACCGATGCCGTGCAGGTCTTCGGCGGATACGGCTACACCAAGGACTTCCCCGTGGAGAAGTTCTACCGCGATAGCAAGCTCTGCACCATCGGCGAAGGCACCAGCGAGATCCAAAAGCTGGTGATCAGCCGCAACATTCTGCAACCCAAAGGGCACTGAACCGCGCTGTTGCGTTGCATTGGTCCCTGGGGCGGGCGGGGTGGCACCGGCCCGGGCGGCGGTAAGCGGCCTCCCGCTTCACAGTGGATGGATGGGCATGGGCGGGCATGGGCAGGTGATCAAGCGCCCGCTTAGCGCATGGTGGCCTTGGCCATTCCCGGGTACTATACCGTTGTGGCAAACAATTTGGTCCGATTCCGGCTTCGCACCGTTCCGACCAATTCCTTGCTTGAAACCCGGATTATGCAGCAGGGTTCGTTGCGAGGGTCGAAATCACAATGGCAGCGCGGGAGAAGGAATAGCACAAGCTATTGCGCCGAGGGGAAAACCGGCGAAGCGTACGCTGCCGCAGTGATTTCGGGCCGTAATAGAAATCCTGCTGCATATTCCGGGTGAAAGGCATGTGCCACTGTAGCCTTCCGGCGTTGCCGGAAGACGCATTGGCATCACCTCATCCGGCCATTTGATTCTACAACACGGCATTTTACCGCTGTACACATCCAGGTCGTCCTTTGGCCTGATCTGAATGTTACCTTGGTGCTACATTTGAGAAGAAATAGATCGTGGCACCATGTGGTATCCAGTCCCCTCTTTGCGCGCGGTTGCCGTCGCAGTGGCAGCCCTACTTGCAGCAATGGCCCATGCAAAGGAATTTTGCATCGGTCAATTGTTGATTTCCCATCAACATGCCGATGGATCCATAGGTGTGTGGAACATGAACTATGTTGAGCTCTTCGGGCTGGATACATCGGTTACCCTGGCACCGGGAGAGAGCCTCAGGCTGGTCCAACAGCGTTCGGGTGTTTGTTCCTACCATGGTGGCTTGTTGGTTCACTATGTTCCACTAGGCGAAACCGCCGGATTGTACTCACCGGTCATAAGCCCATACGCATTGGCCTCCACTACCGTTGTAATTGACCAACCAGGTTCGTATTTTGTTGAACATGGCGGCGTGGATGTATTTCAGGCCGGAGTCCGAATTGAGGTAAATGCCCAGCCCCAGCCGATACCCATGGGCTTGGCCATCAAGATGCCTTATCCCTATAATTTCCGGAAAGATGTTCTTCCTGCGGACACCTGCCTTTCACCATGCGTAAGCGCGTATTTGGCAGCCGGGGAATCTGTTGTGATGTGGGCGGCCTACGGTGGCCTGGTGCCCACGGAGGGCAATGCATTGGTCCGTTTTGCGCCCGAGGGCGATACGGTTACATTTGATACACCGCCAGCTGTGATCCCCTTGGCGGAAGATGGGAGCTATTCGTTCTCCGCGGATGGGTCGTACCTGCTGTCCGTGGAGGGTCCGTCGTTTATTACCCCGGCCTTTGCCTATGTCAAGGTAAGTCACCTGCCCCATCCACGAGTGGATATGTCCATGACCATTGAACGAGCGGATGGTACGGAGGAGGAAGTTGCCTATGTGCAGCCGGGCGTATATGGCTCGGTACCGTTATCAGTTGAACTGGGCCCTGGTGATTCCTTGCGGATCGACCACCATTTTATCACCGAGCCGTGCAGCTCATTACGGCTGCACATAAACCGGGCAGATGATTGGTCGCCGACGGTTTACAATGGGCCCCTTGCCATAGATACACCTAGCACGGCGGGTGGCTTCCGTATAGGGGCTCCGGGCAACTACTATGTAAGGCAGGTATCCGGGTGTGTGTTTCCTACGAGCGCCAGTTGGTTGCACATCAACCCGCCAACTCCACAACTGAGCATTGTGGTCAGTGTGCGGCACAGTGATGGGGAAGAAGATGAATTGTTTTCCACCAATGCCCTGGTGGACCCGCCGCCGCACTTGAACACCCATTTGGGG
>JAFEAI010000031.1 GCA_018266475.1 Bacteroidota bacterium | reverse complement strand
CTGGTGGCGACCGAATAGATTCCACGCGGCTGGGGCCGCGCGGTAGCGGGGGGAAAACAGGACAAGTGAAAGGTCGCCTGGTGGCGACCGAATAGATTCCACGCGGCTGGGGCCGCGCGGTAGCGTTCGCAAATACGATGCGTTGGCGCTCGGCACCCTGTTGGCGCTCGGCCCCAGCCGAGCGCATGCTATTCGCAAGGCACCGGCCTTGCACCCCGACGCCTTCGGCTCCGCTCAGGCCATACCCTCTTTTTCGACTTTCGTGACTGATAAAATTGGCCTGAGCGGAGCAGAAGGCCCAACAACGGATGCTGCTTCCGTGCTTCGGCATGATCCCCTTGGCGCGCTTTGCGCCTTGGCGGTAAAGCTCCTGTATTCCGCGATCAGGTCACCCCTGTTGGCGCTCGGCCGCGGCCTTGCACTTGCACCCCGGCTGGCAGCTATGATGCAATTGATCTTCCGGTCCATTACAGGGCTTGCATTCAACAAGTCCGAAGCGATCTTTGATTCATCGGGATGGAATTAGAGATTGCTTCGCTCGGGGACTCGCTCGCAATGACGGAGGGCTCGGGGACTCGCTCGCAATGGCGGTGGGAGGGGCGCAACCCTACGGGATCCACTTCACCCCCTTGAAATCAGGCTTGCGCTTTTCCAGGAATGCCTTGCGCCCTTCCTTGGCCTCGTCGGTCATGTAGGCCAAGCGCGTGGCCTCACCGGCGAAGACCTGCTGGCCCACCAGACCATCATCGGTAAGGTTGAAGGCGAACTTCAGCATTTTGATCGCCGTGGGGCTCTTGGCCAGGATTTCCTGCGCCCATTGCCAAGCCGTGCTTTCCAGCTCGCTATGCGGCACGGCGGCGTTCACCATGCCCATCTCATACGCGCGTTGCGCGCTGATGTCGCGGCCCAGGAAAAAGATCTCGCGGGCGCGCTTCTGGCCCACCATCTTGGCCAAGTACGCGCTGCCGTAGCCACCATCGAAGCTGGTCACATCGGCATCGGTCTGCTTGAAGATCGCATGTTCCTTGCTGGCGATGCTCAGGTCGCACACCACGTGCAGGCTGTGCCCGCCGCCCACGCACCAGCCGGGCACCACGGCGATCACCACCTTGGGCATGAAGCGGATCAGCCGCTGCACTTCCAATATGTTCAGCCGGGGCATGCCGCCTTCATCCACATAGCCCTGGTGGCCGCGCGTGCGCTGGTCGCCGCCGCTGCAGAAGCTCCAGCCGCCGTCCTTCGGGCTGGGCCCTTCCGCGCTGAAGAGCACCACGCCGATGCGGGTGTCCTGGTGCGCATCGCTGAAGGCCTCCAGCAGTTCGGCCACCGTGTGCGGACGGAAGGCGTTGCGCACCTCGGGCCGGTTGAAGGCGATGCGCGCCACGCCGCCGCTTTTGCGGTAGGTGATGTCCTGGTAGTCCTTCACCGTGCGCCATTCCGGTGCGCTGGCGGTGAATTGCATGCGGGCTTTGGTCATTGGTAGGGAAGGAGAGGTCAAAAGTAGGAGCGACAGGACCCTGTGGAACCTCAACGATATGCGCCCATTCGATATGACGTTCTGTACTGTGTCAAATCCTGACCGGACCAAGTACACATTTCCCAACTCGGCCGCGCCCCTCACTCCCCGAACACCTCGATCTTGGCGTCGCGCTCCACCAGTGGGGTGAACTTGCCGTCGTAGCGTGTGGCCCGCACGATGTGGTTGTCTATCCAGTGGTAGTTGCCGCCGCGCGGCTTGCCGAAGAGGATGCCGTGGTACCTGAAGCCGTGCCGGTCCAGCCATGCGGTGGTTACCGCGCGGTGCTCCTCGGTGCGGCTGGTGAAGAAGGTGATGATGTGCCCCTCATCGTAGAAGCGGTTGCAGAACTCAAGCGCGCCTTCGTAGATGGCCGCGGTGGCCATGCGCTCGGGCTCCTCGTTGGGGATGTCCTCGCAGATGGTGCCGTCGATGTCGATCAGGAAGTTCCGCTTCTCCTTGGGCAGTTGCGGGCTGATGCGCTTGCCGTGGTCGAAGGCTTCGTGCAGGGAGGGGTCCATGGCCGTGGGGATTCTGGGTTGAAGATAGCCCATATCATCGGGTTGTCCGCGCATGGCATGGCGGTGGGCATACGGGCATGGGGCCAACAGCGTGGCCGAGGTTGTGCATTTCGCAATGGCGATCATGGGCCGCACCACTTGTGTGGGGACATGCAGCTGTGCATCCCCTTCAGGGTCGTGCGGTTGCGGTTGATCGAACAACGCTGTGCGACCCCTTCAGGGTCGTATCACATTGGTTGTTCTGCAACGCTGTAGGACCCCTCCGGGGTCCATTCCGATCCGGCACCCTCACACCCTCCCCCCCTTGATCTCCTCCACCACCCCGGGATCCAGCAGCGTCGTCGTATTCCCCAGGTTGCTCATTTCGCCCTCGGCGATAATGCGCAGGATCCCCGGATGCCTTAGGTGCCGGAGCGCGTCTTCGCTGGCAATGCGGCCCATAAGGCGTTGCGGGCTTTCTCCATGCGGAGCAGTTGCTCCTTGGAAAATACAGGCCCGTGCAACAGCAACTCAGCCAAGCTCTCTTCAGCTTCCGGGGTCTTGCCGGTCGGCTTCCGTTCGAGCACGGCCTTTGCTTTCCGCCGCTGGGTAGGTGTCAATTGTGCCAACGCGCGCAACAACTGTTCACACGGTATGTTGAGCTTGACCTCCATGCTGTAAAGATAACAAACGGGCTTCCATCGAGCGGTGTTCCTCACACCCTACGCGCACGAGCGTTGGTGCTCGCGCGAGAGTGAGGGAACTTACGGCTTAGCCATCCAGTTCTCCACCGTCAGGTTTTTGATGAAGCGGAAGTCCTTCCCATTATCCGTCACCAAGGTCAGGTCATTCGTTGCGGCCGTAACCCCGATGATCAGGTCGAACTCGTCGTGCATGGGCGTTCCATTCCGTTTGAGCTGGGCCTTGGTTTCAGCATACTGCCGTGCACAGGCGAAAATGGGGATGATGGTCAATCCGGAGATGAACTTGTCCACGGTAGCATAAGACTTCGCGGGATCATCGCTGTTGGCCGCACCGTAATACAGCTCGAACACGGTGATCTCACTGATAAAGCAATTGCTGACCTTCTTCTGCCGAAAAACCGAATCCAAGTCCAACCTGCCCCGAAGAAAGAAGATGCAGGTGCTGGTGTCGAGCAGGTACTGCATCCGCTACAGGCCGAGGTCCTTGCTTCTGAACTTGCGTTCACCCTTGATCTCCTCAATGATGGATTCCGCGGGGCGGGAAGATGCAAAGGCCCCGAAAGTGCTGAAAAATTCGGCATCTGCGGGCTTTTCATCGTGCTTCAGCGCAGCAACAAGGCGTTCAAGCAAAGCGAACTTGCTTATGGGCTTCAAATGGCCCCAAAGCCCGGTATAGGCTTCAATAATGCGCTTTTCAACTTGGGTCATGGCACGCTTGCATTTTGGCACCGGCAACCAAGGTAAGGCGAAAAAGATGCACTTCAGGATTGGGTTATGGTACGGGGCAAATTCTGGAATGCACGCGCATGGCCGCCCAAGCCGATGATCGTGCCGGCGATGTAGGCCCACGGGTTCCCTGAATGCCCACGCCTGATTGCCGTCAGGCAGGCTCGG
>JAFEAI010000030.1 GCA_018266475.1 Bacteroidota bacterium | reverse complement strand
TCACTTCTTCACTTCAGACCAATTCCCACGGCCCCGTCTCACGGCACGTCCACACCCCCGCTCTCCACCAAGCGGGATTCACCTCCGTCCGCAAACACGGCTTTCAAGAGGTAGACATAGCGGCCTGCTCCGGTTAGCTCATGGTCGGAATACGTAGTGGTACCGGCCGTATGCCCAAGGGAGGAAGGCGCACCCCCGTTCTTGCTGCGGTAGATCACAAAGTGGTGTACCTCGCGTGCTGGTGCGGTCCAGGTAAGTGCCATCATTTTTTTACCGGCATCATAGCGCGCCGTGATGCCTGGAAGGCCGGCCCTCGCATAGTGGCGCGGCACTTGCACGGCCACTTCTGCCGGGCTGCTGGTCTTGTTGCCCGCGCTGTCTGTCACTTCCAATTGGTAGCTGTAGAATTCCGGCCCGGCAACGGAAGTGTCCGTAAAGCTGTTCAATGCTTGCGCCGCAGGCCACTCGGCCACCTTCTGCATGCTGCCGGACTGTTGGGGCTTTCTGTACAGGGAATAACGCAGGGCGTCCGGACTGCTGCTGGGCACGAACTTCAAGGTCACCGTGCTGTCCGTGACCACATAATCCGCGAACACCGGGGCCACCGGGGGGATGATGTCGGGCTTCTTCAAGGCGAGCACGCCGCTCATCGCGCTGTGGTTGAAGTTGCGGTCCACGGCCACCACGCGGTAGTAGATCTGTTTGGTCAGCGTTTGCAGCGTGATGGTGTCCCTCCATGTGGTGTCGGCGAATGGCGCGGGGCTCAGGTTGGTGAACTCATGGTCCGGCGCATTGGCCATGAACACGCGGTAGCCGTTCAGGTCCGGCTCGCGGCCCATGCGCCACCGCAGGGTGACTGCGCCGTTGGTATCGATCGCGCCAACAAGGCCGGTGGGAGGCGCTGGCGCAATAGTATCCGTGAGGAAGCCGTACCCGCCCATCGATCGTGCCTCGTTGCCTGCGGTGTCCACCGCGTACACTAAGTAGTGGTTCTCGGCAAGGAGGAAAGTTGACGTATCCGTGAACGAGCGCGCCGTGGATGGAAGCAGCCCGGTGTGCAAGGGGATGAAACTGCCTTGGGCCGTGGGTGCCTTCTCCACCCGGAAGCCCTTCAGGTCACCGGCCCCTGCGGGTTGATCCCAGTGCACCACAAGTTTTCCTCCTTCATCCTTCACTTCCTGCATCACTGGGTTGGGCGGCGGCGTGCGGTCGCGTCCGATGGCCACTACCGTTGCAGACGGTCCACTGGTTTCGCCGAAGGCCGTGATGCCCAGCACCCTGTAATGGAACGGGTGGTAGTAGCCGGCCGTGGTATCGGTATAGAAGATCTCCGTTGCGGGTTCGTTGCTGTTCCCCGTTTGGATGTATGGCCGGGCATTCAATCGTTTCCATTCGGTACCATTCTCCGATCGTTCGATCCAATACGCCGTAAAGGCGGAGGCTCCTTTGAACGCATGCCACTTGAGCTGCACACTTCGTTCCTGTTCAGATGCAATGGGCCCGGGGGGTGCCGGCACCTTGTCTGGCCCCAGGCGCCGGTTCACGGCCAGCAACGCGGTGTCGCGCGCTTCGGGGTCCAGGGAAATTACGCGGTACAGGTAAATGCCGGTTGAATCCACATCGCGGTCCACCCAGCGCAGGCCAAGTGCATCGGCCACCCGGGCATCGAGGTCGGCAAAGACCAGGGCGATGGTGTGGCGCATCCGAAGTTCATTGTCCGCCTGTGCAACGGCGCCCATGTCGGCCGTGGCGGAATTGATCGCAAACGTCTTTCCGTACACGGCCTGGGCCACGGCGGGAGCATAAGGGTGGTTGGCCGGGAAGCTGGTCTTGAACATGTCGAGGGACCATGTGCGCAGGGTGTCCGGCCCGATGCGCTTGGCGATGGGTTTCTCCTTCTTTTGCGGGTCGATGACAAAGCGCTCCACCCGGTAGCCGAAGTGGTTGCCGCGCTCCCAATCAACCGTGCGTGCCGGTGCCCATCGCAGCACCACGGAGTCGCGTGTGTTGCGTGCGGCCAGGTTCAATCCTTGGGCTTGCAGGCCTAAGGCCATGCAGCCCTGCAAGAGCAAAAGTGAGAGCGTGCAGAAGGGGCGCATGGTGATGGGATCAGAAGGGCCAGTAGTACACGACCGTGCCGGTGAAAGGTGTCGTACCCGTGGAGTGGTAGTAGGTTGCTGCTCCGGGCAGCGCTGCGGTGAATCCCTGTGTTTGCATGTAGATCACACCCGGGCAGCTCGGCGGGTTCCTGAAGTGGAACTGGGCCTGGTAGTTGCCGGTATACATGCGCCAGTAGGTGGAATTGAGGAAGTTTCTCATGTAGGTGCGCAAGGGCTCATTGATGAAGGACTCCACTGCAAATGGCGATCCATAGCCCGCAATAATGTCCGACGTGATGGTCTGCATGCGCAGATAGTCAGCGCGGACCTGCAGGGCGGTTTCCACCCGCAGGACCACATCGGCGGAAGGTCCACCGGTAGTCAGTACACCGCCCGCCGTACCTCCATAGACGGAACTAGTAAAGACCGGTGTGGTTTCCTGCGTATTCAGCAAGCTTGCCACCGGGCAATTGGTTTGGAAGAACACCGTGTTCACCGGCGGGATACCGGTATAGCTGTCATGCCAGGTCAAGGTGCCAAACATGAAAGTATAGTACCCGCGGATCAACCGCATGCTGGTGTAGTAGTTGCCGAAGCTGAGTACGGAGCTGTAGTAGTCGTAGATCAACGGCTGGTTGAAATTGGTTGACCAGTTGTCCGTGCGCGGATCCGTGAGATAAACGAGCGGCATGATGTCCCCGCCTGCATATCCCGGCTGGCCATAGTGGTAGCCGTACACGTCCACCAGATCAAACCGCTCACCGGTAAAGCCTGGCGACAAGGTTTCCAATTCCGGAGCATTGGGGGCGCTTCGGCTGGTGGTGGTGGTTTGCATGGCAGCAACCTTTTCATCCAGCGTGTTGTACTGTGAGGTGCCGAAATGGAAGGTGTACAACAGGTGCTCATTGCTGCGCAGCGTGTAGCCTTGAATGGCCTGGTGCAGCACATGCACCATATTGTTGAACTGGCTGGTGGTGGTGGTGGAGACAGTGGAGTGCTCCCACAGCATGCCGGCGTTCTGCAAGTTGGTGATCCCGCCGAACACGCCGGTGTTGGCGGAGGGCAGGACGGAGTCTCGGGAAATGAGCTGGCAGGTGTATATGGTGTGGTTGTTCAGTTGTGGCATGTTGAACAGGATGCGCATGGGCGTGCCTCCGTTGATCTCCGCCACGGTTTCTTGCGTCGCCCCTCCCAGTACGGGCGTGATGAGCATCTTGAAGGACCGCACTTTGTTCGGTTCGGGCGCGGGGCTGAAGAGCGCCATGCCCGTCATGTCCTGGCGGATCTCGATCATGCCCCTGCTGCATTCCCCTTGCAGGAAGTTACGCTGGTTGGTGAACGGATAAGTGTAGTTCACATAGCTCGGATCCACGGAGTTCGGCTCCGGTCCAGTAGTGAACTGGTTGGTCTGCGTCCAGGCCACGGGCTGGCCGTTCTTCAAGGCCGGTGCCCATGCGTTGGTGTTCAGGTTTTTCTCCTCGGCCTTTATGGTGATTGAAACAGTGTGGAGGGTCATGGCCTTCAGGAAGGCACCGGGCACAAGCATCACCTGGTCATGGGCATTGCCGACGGACATGGTGGTGTTCACCAAGTTGGCGCCTTCCTTCAATTCGAACTTGTCCACTGAAAGGCGGTAGGTGTGCAGCTTGCGGCTGCCATTGGGCAAGAGCTCATACATGTTGAAGACCTCGTTCACTTTCATGTTCAGCGCCGCCTCCGGGTTCACGCCGCAATCCACGTTGTAGCTGCCATTGTGGGGCACCAGGTCGCCAATGGGGTTCAAGCCGGTGAGCAGGCCGTCGCTGGGCGGGGAGCAGCGTGTGCCGATCTCCATGGGGAAGGTGAAGTCACCGCTCACCATGCCGCTGAGCACACTGTAGTGGCCGCCCACGTTTCCGGTCATCCAGGAGGGATTGGGAAGGCCGCCTTGCAGCAGCACCGCCGCGCTGAGGGTAAGGATATCGATCTCGCCCTCGTAGACGAACACGTCCACATGCAGGCTTACCGTGCCGCTGAAATATCCGAACAGTTGGCCGGAGGCATACCATCCGTTCACGCCCATCACCTCGCCGGGGTCCATGCCGGCACAGGTTTGACTACCGTGGTCAAGCAATGAAATATCGCAGCCCAGGCCGGCGGCCAACCGGAAGCGCAGCAACGAGAACTTGAGGGTGTCAGCAAGCGACATCCGCGAGCCGAACGCGAAACCGTTCAGGCCACTGCTCACATTGGGCCGCCCATGGGAGAGGCTCTCGGCCGAGATATTGAGAATGCTTGTCACATGTTCGTCCGGCGGCATCACATCCGGCAGGTTCTTGCCGATCATGAAGTAGGAGGAGGTGCTGAAGAGCCCGGCGAACTTCAGCCCGATGGGCACTTGCGGCGTGCCGGCAAACAGGTGCCAATCGTTGTCGGAGATCAACAGGTTCACCCGTCCGGCCAGGTCGTTGGCGTTGGACCCCTTTACCAGGCCGTTCTTGATGTTGATGAACACATCGAAGTTGCCGGTGAACACTTCATTGGGGAAGTCATACTTGATCTCGGCGGTGCCGTGCACAGGCACGGAGACGCGCTCGTCCTTCTTGGTCATGAAGTAGACATTGCCGTTCAGGAAGATGTTGGAAACACCGCCTGAACTGGAAATCTCGGCGCCCAGGGCCACGTCGGCGTTGTAGGCCTGGCCGCCGCCCGGGTTGCCGAAGAGCATGGTGCCTTGGAACCCGAAATAGGTGGTGGGGTCGGGCAGGTAGGAGACATTGGTGAGCGTATATCCGGGCGGCTTTTCGAACACCTGCGCCGTGTCGCGCTGCACCAGGGACTGTGCGCTGGGGTAGGGGCTGTTGCGCTTCATGTGGTACCACGCACCACCGCCAAAGCCGTAGATGGTGAAGCCCGGATACACGCTGATGCCCGATTCGTACGCCACTTGCGAATCCACGAACCAGTACCGGTTGCCTTCCTTGTTGCCGAACTGGCCCGCGGCCTGCACGATCAATTTGCCCTTCAGGAACTCCGCATGCAGCAAGCCTTTGATCCCGTCGCCGTATGTGCCGTCGCCGTTGTAGAAGCGCAGCCCTCCGCGCACGCTGACCGCTCCCACGTTACCGGACACCCCGATGGAATCCAGCTCCAGGTCGTGGTATCCCCAGTGGTGCATCGCCGTGGTGTTCAGCTCGCCCAGTACGGCAATGCGCGTGGTGGCGGCAAACACATTCACTTCACCGGTGAGGTTGAGGTTGATGTCGAAGGCCAGGCCCGCCAAGGGCGTGCCGTCCGGATTTCGGCGTGTGAGCTCCACCTTGGTGATGGTTACCGGGAAGCCGCCGGCCTTGCGCTCTCCGTCCCCGGTGCCGCCATCGCCGGTATCCTCCACTTCGGCATCGCCGCCGATCGATTTCTGCGGACTGGCAAAAGAGAAGGCGGCATTCTTATCGGGGTCGATGTAGGGGGCCTTGGTCTGGAAGGTGATGTGGTTGAAGTGGATGCCTTTGAACTTCATGTGCCCCACACTGGGCATGGCCTGGTCGATGCTGAGCTTGCCGTTCATCTCCAACTTGGCGAAGGTGCCCAGGGAATCATCGCCCACCAAGGCCTGGATGTAGCTGGTGGGGTCCAGTTGCAGCTCCGCTTTCCAGAGGTCGGCCGTAATGGTGTCCTTCGGGTGCAACAGGAACTCCGCGCGCCAGTCATTCTTCAGGATGTTCTGCTGCACCATGGCGGAGTACACCAGCAGCGTATCGGTGATCGGGATGTGTACGCGGCCCTTGAAGCCTGCCTGGCTGAAGGAACTGGCGATGAGGTCCAGCTGCAGGGTGTCCATGGAATAGCCCCAGCCATCGAGGTTGCCTTCATCCGGCCCAAGAAGGTTGGCTACTTTGATGCTGCCGGTAAGGCCCTGTTTATCGTAGATCAAATTGTCCACTTGGCCGGTGATGCGCCCTGCATGGTCGAACGCCTCGATCTCCTCGGGCAGGCGGATCATCGCACGCTTCAGGTACACGCCTTCCCAAAGCGGCTTCATCGTGTGGTGCTCCGCATCGAACAAAGCCGGGTCACCCGCGATCTGTGCATAGTTCTTTGGGAATTGAATGCCGGGCGGATTGGTGTAGCTGGCCTGGTCGATCCACGCCTCCTGCACATCGAAGCCCCAGCCTTTGCCGCCCTTCAGATGGAAGGGCTTGTTGAAGTCGATCCGCGCCAGGAAGCCGTGCCGCCCGGTGCGCGCCATGAAGGCGCCCGTGATCTTGGCGGGGCCGTCGTCGCCGTTGGGAAGGTCTTCCACAAGGTGGTCCTTGCTGAAGCGCACTTCGCCGGAGATGGTGAGCGCGCGGAAGCCTTGGCAATCCCAAGCAACGAAGGTGCCGGAATCCGTTACCGAGGTGAAGTCGTTGTGGGCGAAGCGCGCGGCCTTGATCACCAGGCTGTCATGATCGGCGGACAAGTTCACCTTGATGTCGTCCACCATGTAGAGCACGGCCTGGTCATTGCCGCAGCCCGGCCCGTTGGGGTGGAAGGGAATGTCCATGGCGCCCAGCCCGATGTTGAAGCCTTGCTCGGGAAGAGGGAAGCTCATGGCCGCGTTCAAGGTGGCCAGCGTGTCAGTGAATTTCAAGGCGAGGATGCCGATGAATGCGTTGCCGTCCGGCGTGGGGCTGTCCATGGCGATGGGCAGGCCCATGGGGTTGCCCATGGTCATTTGGCTCATTAAGCGCCCTTGTGCGTTCACGTAGTTCTCGATGGCTTCCGCATCCTGCGCATTGAAGCCGGCCGCCATGGCGCTTCCCTGGATCCATGCGGGGGGGATCACGTCGGCGTTGTCATAGTCACCCTTCACCACACCATCGTACATGCGCATGCCGCCGTTGATATGGATGCCGTTGAAGGCCACGCGCAGCGGGGCATGCATGAAGGGAACCACGATGGTGCCCTTTCCCTTCGCGGAGGAACCCGTCCACTGGATCTCCGTCACCCGCATCTCGAACAATCCAACGTGGATGGTATCGCCCACTGCCGCAGTGTCCACCGCGATGCGCTGTGCAAGCGGCACGGGCGGCCGTTGGCATTCCGCGAGGCATTCAGAGGGGGTGGTGCGCACGGAATCGGTGTGTGCCACCGGTACGCTGTCGCGCCCCACGGTGAATTTCCACACGGGGCCATCGTGGTAAGTGGCCCCGCTGGTGGAAGAAGGGTCCAGCATCCACCGCACGCGCCAGAAGTATTTGCCTTCGGCATTCGGCGTGAAGCTTACGATCTCTTCCTTGTACAGTGCCGCTTCTATGCAAGCCGCCCCGCAGGCGGGGTCATTGAGCGAAAGCCCTGCGCCCAATGCGCCGTCCGCCGTCTTGACCACATTCGTGAAGACCGAATCACGCGCCACTTGCAGGAACCAACGCTCATTTATGGTGCCTTGTGTTTGCGTGGGGGGGCCATTACCGGGAATGATCCAAATGGGGAATGGCGGAAGCACATTGCTCGGCGGTTCAGCGGTCTTGAACCGGAGTTCCACCGGCGTGTATTGCGTGGTGTCCCCCCCGCCGCTATGGCGTGGCAGCGTGGCATTGTTGTCAGGTGCCTCAGGCCGTGGCCTGCCCATGCCGGCCACAAATGTGCCGGACACTTCGCCTTCCACGGGGTCCGTTTCATTGTAGGTATTGATGCGCACTTGGGCCAGCATGCTGTACGTGCTGCCATGTTTGAAGCGCTGGTCGCCCACGGCATCGTTGCGGTACATGTTGATGTGGCGCGATTGCTCTTCCGTGAACACGGGGTCCGGGTCCACCGCTTGGTACAACAGGTAGCGTTGCGACAAATAGGGGCCGCTGTTCCAAAGGATATCGCCGTTGTTGGGCAGGCGCTCAGTGACGCTTTGTTGCGTACCGTCCTTGAACAACGTGAGTTCGCTGTGGAACCGGCCCGTCTCCAACGGCGCGGCATGCGGCTCGAAACGCACCATGATGGGCGTGAGGTCCCATGGGATGGTGTCCATCTGGTGCGGGTAGGCCAGTTCAAATCCGTTGCTGGTGCCGCTTTGGTAGGTGAACGTACAGGGCTCCGAATAACCGTCGTTCTGGAAGGGATGCAGGCCCAAGGCATCCACGGCCCGCACCTGCCAGGCATAGCTCCTGCCCTCCAGCAGGGCGGGCATGAGCTGGGTGTACAACAACTGCGCATTGGCCAGGTCATCCTCCCATACCGGGTCCGTGGAGGTTTGAAGCATCGAAAGCGGGTCGATGGCATTTCCATCCTCGGGCAAAAGCACCAGTTTGAAGTGGTAGGACACCAGGGCTCCTTGCGGAGGTCCCGAGGGCAGGATCCAATTGAAGAGCACGGATTGCGGTTGAAGGCTATGCACGGCATCCCCGCACGCCGGCCCAAGCAATTCGGGCGGCGGTGGATAGGTAACGGTGAACGGATTGGAACAGATCTCCGCTATGGGCGTGCTCGTATAGCCCAACACGAAGGCCTTCAGGCAGATCTCGTACTCGCCCTCCGGGAGGAGTCCCTGCCGGATCTGGTCTTCAGTGATGCCAACAGTGGTAAGTTCGGATTGATTGCCTGACAGGATGTTCTCCAGCAGGGAGCCGTTATACGTTGTTGTCCCCGGCGGCGCCGGAAGCGAAGTTGCCCAATTGGTATTCTCCGAGCTTACGCTGACCTGGCCATCCGTGGTGCGTATGTAACCGGCGAAGACGAGCTGGAGGGTCTGGTCGGGTGATGTATTGACGACCGTGAGCAACAGATGGTTCGGGTCTGTGAAGTACTCCATGTAGCTTGCGGAGTACGGCGGGTTCACGGCGAGGAACAACGACACCGTTCCCGGGGGCGGTTGTGCCTCGGCGTGCAATGTGGCCGCCATGGCCAAGGCCATCAGCGTGCGCAATCGGGGGTGACGGGTCATGGCGCTACATCTTGGGTTGGAACACGAACACATAGCCGGCCAGCACGCGGACCTCCGTGAACTGGTGTGCCGCAACGAACGTCGTGCTGTTGAACAAGGCGTTCACCGTGAACTGGAAGCGGTGTACCGGCGAAAGGCGGTATTGCATGTTGGCGCTGGCATTGATGGCGTTCCCCGCCGATCGCCCATCCTGCAATGCCGCGTTCCACGCACCGTTCAGCGATGCGGTGAGCTTTTGCTTGGCCATGGTGCGGCCAATGCCGATGGATGGCCCCACCAGCATATTCGTGCCCAGCGCTGTTTGGTTCCGGCTGAAGTTCACCCCGCCGCTCACGTTCAGGTTGTCGGAAGTCCTGATGCGGCTCGCGTACAAATTGCCGTAGAGCACTTGGTTTTCCGACGCAGCGAACGTGCCGTACGGGTTCAGGTCCTGCAATTGCTGCAAGCCCCCGGTGAGCGTGATGGTGAACGTACGGTGCGTGTTGGTGCGCATGTAGCGCTGCGACAGGGTGAAACTGCGGTTCACCTGCGCCACGCGGAAGGTGTCGTTGAGCACGCGCAATCCAGC
>JAFEAI010000002.1 GCA_018266475.1 Bacteroidota bacterium | reverse complement strand
TGCGCCCATGCCTCTCCCGGCCATCACCTCAGTCCGCTTGCATGCGTTCTTCATGGCAGTACGATCAGTTTTCCCGAGTAGCGCGTCCGTTGTTCTTCCTCTTGCACCCGCACCACGTACGTGCCCGGCGCCAGCAGGCCGGCCCGCAGCGTGTGCGTATACGCCCCTGCGGGCCACACCTCCTGCCATACCACGCGCCCGCTGGCATCGTGTATGGTGAGCGTAGCGTGCTTGGGCGCGGTGCCCACAGTTAGCTGCACCGCCCCGCCATTGCCGGGGTTGGGGGCTATCTCCAATGGCTGTATAGGGCTGGCAGTGTGCTCGCTTATGCCCACATTTAGGCCATATAGCTTGCTCATCAGCGCCTGGCTGGGGTCGTTGGTGGTGCCATCATCGTAGCCGTGGTAAGCACCGTAAATGAAATAGCCACCGTCGTGGGAGGGTTTGATGCCAATGATCGTTTGGTGCCATGTGTTAAGTGGATCGCCGAAGAAGCCGCTACAACCAGTGCCTTGGAAATAGCCAGGTAAAAGATTGCCTGCGGTATCTATCATAGCGATGCTGCCATGCACATCCCCATTAATCCGTTCAAACTTGCCTGTAACGGCCAACATCCCATCGCCAATGGGTTCAACATGCATGACAATGGGCGAGGTTGACCAAGTCCCCGGAAAATTTGCCTCAAAGTGCAAGCTGTTGTTGAAGGAGGGGTCTAAATGCCCGTTAGGGAGGAAACGCACTAAACACACAGTATCTGCGGAACCGGCAAAATGCCAGCGTCCGTACGCTATTGTCTTTCCATCAGATTGGGGCAGAAATCCGTAACTTTCTGTCCAACCGTCAATATGCGGAACCTGGAATGTTGTGTCCAATGAACCGTCACTATTTACCCTGAACATTCCTTCTACCGGAACACCTTCAAACCATCCGGACCCGCCACTACAAAGGAATTTACCATCGGGTTGCTGCTGTATGTGTTCAAATGCCCCGATGGGTCCTCCAATGGAGCGCGGCACCATGGTGGTATCTAAGCTTCCATCGGTATTAAGCCATACAAGGCCGTACATGCCCACATGGCCCCTAGCAGGGTCATGAAGCATGAAATTGCCGGCCAGCAGCAACCGCCCGTCAGGGTATACGTGAAAATCTCCGCCTTGCCCCCCCGCCATCTTGGGGTCCTGCACTGGGTATAGGCTGTCCCATGTGCCATCCTGCCAATAACGTGCTTGACCTTGCCCAACACCCACATAGAACATTTCATCCCCCCACGGAACGATTTTGTTGCCCATGTAGAAGTACCAATCCACTATTGGCCTGTCTATTGGTTTGGGTATCCAGTTCCCATTGGTTGCCAATAATCCCCCGCCCCATGGGCTGGTCGGATCGGCACCAGGTGGTACGAATCGCCCTGAAACTATGATTTTTCCATCCGGTCGCTCCAGTACATCACCAATGGCGATTTGCTGGAACTGCGTCCTGAACCCCGTGTTGAGTTTGAACGGCTGCTGGGCAGCCGTTGCCGTGGCGGCCGCTACGGCCGCCACGGCAAGGTGCCGCAGGTTCATTGCTTCACAACAAGCTTGGTAGCACCCACCGAAACGCCTCCGTTCACAAGATCCACCGTGTAGGTGCCCGGCGCCACAGCGCGGGTGTCCCATACAGCTTGCCCCTCGGTGCGCTCCACTGGTATGCGGGCCACCTCCTTCCCTGCAATGTCCCGGATGGCAATGTATCCTTCACTGGCTACGGCCTTCAAGTTGTAGGACAAATTGGCCCATGCCCCTGCCGGGTTGGGGTATACACTAAGCACCGGTGGAAATGCTTCGGTGGTGGTATTGGCTAAACGCATCGCCTTGGGCGCGCCGACATCATCTCCGCCGGTGCGCGGGGGCCTGCAATCGCCATAGCCGAAGCAGAGGATATTCTGTGCCCACTCGCCGGGCAGGTCGTACCCACCGTCGCGCAAGTTCTTCAACGCGATCAGTTCATTGTCCTGTAATTCCGCCTCGCTA
Organism: Bacteroidota bacterium; assembly: GCA_018266475.1. Classification (GTDB taxonomy): domain Bacteria; phylum Bacteroidota; class Bacteroidia; order Flavobacteriales_F; family PHOS-HE28; genus PHOS-HE28. Next base: position 1,672 of record JAFEAI010000002.1, on the reverse strand, counting down.
CGTCCATTGGTGCGGTAGCCCTGCACTATCCCAATGTATTGCTTAGTGCGGTCCTTCTCGCTGACCTCCTTGTCCTTCAGCTTGAACTCCACCGGCAGCCTGTCCATCACTGCGTAAGCACTGTCGAAGTTGTCCTGCTGCAGGTAGGTGAGGATCTCGGCGTAGCGGGCGGCCGGTGTGCGCAGCACTTGCCAGGTGGCGCGGATGCTGTCCACCTGCTCCACCAAAGTGTCCGCATGGTAGCTGGCGATCACCAGGTCCAGGGCCTGGGTCATCTCGCTGTGATGGTAGGCCATATTGGCCTCGAGTGTCGTACGGTAGGTTTTTACCTCCCAGCTCGCCATGATGTTGTCCAACAGATATTGTGGCATGGCGACAGGTGCTTTGTATTGTAGCCAATCCATGAAACCATCCCGCTTGGTGGCCTCCGGGTTGGCAATGCAAATCTCGGCAACCATGGCCGGGGGCATGATGTTCTTCCCCACCATGGCCATCAGGACGTCCGTGCTGAGGTATGGTGATTTGGACAACAGGCTCTGACGCAGTTCCCAGGCTTCGTTGGGCCAGGTGCTTTGGATCTCCTGCACGGTCTCGTCCGTACTGCCGCCATCGATCAATTGGTCGTACAGGTACCTTGTGTTGCCGTATGCCGTTTTTTCAGCGGATGCATAATTGCCCAAAGCGTTCCGGGAAGCCACGGGACCGGGGGGCTCGGGCGTTGGAAGCAGTGTGCGCGAAACGCAATTGGCCGGATCCCGGACGATGTAGTTTCCGTTAACATCCTGGTTGTAGCTGCTCACCCCCGCCGTGGTGTTTTTCGGCCAGTAGGGCACAGCGGGCAGCGCCCACCAATAGGTCAGTGGGTTGTTGGTGTTGCCAAGGCTGAAGTTCGTGTTGCCGACATCGATCTGTCCGCTGACCTGTCCGAATGTATTGTCTGCAGGGCGGGAAGGGGAGCCTTGATAGAGCCGGATGGTTTGTTGGGTGAAGGATGCATGGTTTGGTGCATTTTCCCGCCTATCCCAAATGCCATTTTGGTTGTCCGAATTGGTGTTGCAGAGGTACCACAGACCGAGGTAGGACGTGTTGACCTGGTCGGCGCAAATGCCCTCACCCACATAGCCGGAATACAAATGGCTCGCATGGTTGCGGAACACCACATCGTTATGGCCACCGCTGTAGCCGGTAACGATTCCCTCCAACCGGCTACTGCTGGCATTGGTGTTATTCGTAAAGGTGTTGTCATCCACCAAAAAGCCCCAGCTTTGGTAGCTGTAGATGCCGCGGTGGGCCTTGGCTCCGTTCACATCCCAATACTGCTCATCAACGTTATCCAATGCCGTTGCCTTGTTGCTCCCCACCTGGAAATTGCTGTTATGCACCTCGAAGTTGAGCACGCTGTTGGCGTACACGCCGCAGACGTTGTTGGAAAATTCGGCATGGTCCACGGTGAAGTTGCGGGCGGTTACGGCATTGGCGGCGCGTATGCCCATGTCCAGGCCGGCGAAGCGGGTGGGTATCACGTTTTGGCACATGCCAGGAGGGGTGGGGCCTGGGTCGCCGCAAAGGCTAAGCACCTGGAAATTCGCATCCAGGCTGTGTATGCCCCTGCCGAGCTGGCTGCTGTTGTGCTCGGTGGTGCGCAGGTTGTTAAAGGTGCAGCCCATAAAGC
>JAFEAI010000029.1 GCA_018266475.1 Bacteroidota bacterium | reverse complement strand
AGGTTGCCCCGGATCCACAGTTCATTGTTGCCGTTGAAGGCGGAAAAGCACAAGCCCGTGCCGAAGGCCAACTTGTCCGTGATCGGATGCGTGGCCGTGGCGCCAAGCAGCCATGAAAAGCGGTGTTGCACGGCCTGTGCCTCATCACGGCCCAGTGCCAGGTGCATGTCCGTGTTGATGCGGCTGAGCCCCGGACCGACCATGGCGCGCACCTCCCATTGCCCCCGGGCATGTGCGGCCGGAAGCAGCAAGGCCGCCACGGCAATGGCGAAAGCGGTCAGATGGCCCATGAGGATAATCGGTGGAACGAAAATAGCATTCCTGCTGCGATCTTCACCCCGTGAACCTTCCCCTCCTTTTCGCCCGCCGCTACCTGCTGGCCAAGCGCAGGCAGAATGCCGTGAACATCATCACGGCCATCAGCATCGTGGTGGTGGCGGTGGTCACTGCGGCCATGGTGGTGGTGCTCAGCACCCTCAATGGCATCAGCAGCCTGGTGGATTCACTCTACAGCCCGTTCGATCAGGACATCACCATCACCCCGGCCACGGGCAAGACTTTCCCGCGCGACAGCCTGGACCTGGCGGCCATCAAGGTACTTCCGGGCGTGAAGCAGGCCAGCTGGGTGATCGAGGAGAACGTGCTGCTGCGCTCCGGCGAGGGGCAGGCCGTGGCCACCATGAAGGGCGTGGAGCCGCAGTACCTGGCCATGAGCGGCCTGCCGGGCCACATGTACAGCGGGGACCCGAGGCTGGAGAACGCCCATGGCCCCGTGGTGATCCTGGGCGCCGCGCTGAAGGATGCCCTGCATGTGCCCAAGGACGATGGTGTTACCGAGCCGCTGCAGGTGGGCGCGCTGGTGCGCGGCAGGAAGATCGGCCAGCTTTCCGCCGCCGCCTTCGAGCAGCGCAGCGTGGCCGTGGCCGGCGCCTTCACCATCAACCTGGAGTTCGACAACCAGTACCTGCTGGCGCCCATCGGCTTTGCCGCGCGGCTGCTGCACTATGGCAACGACGTGAACGCGCTGGAACTGCAGGCCCTGCCGGGCTCCAACCCCGAAAAGCTGAAGCGGGCCGTGGAAGCCGTGGCGGGGCCGCGCTTTGTCGTAAGGACGCGCTACCAGAAGAACGCGCTGATGTACGCCACCAACGCGAATGAAAAGTGGTTCACTTTCCTGGTGCTTGCCTTTATCGGCCTCATCGGCGCCTTCAACATCATCGCATCGCTCACGCTGATGATGATCGAAAAACGGCAGGACATGCGCACCCTTGGCGGCATGGGCGCCACGGACGGATTCGTGCGCCGCGTGTTTTTCCTGGAAGGCCTGCTGATCGTGGCCGTGGGTACGGCGGCCGGGTTGCTGTTGGGCCTGGGCCTCTGTGCGCTGCAGATCGCAACGGGCATCATCACCCTGGAAGGATCCGTGGTGGAGGCCTATCCCGTGAAGGTGATGGCAACCGACCTGGTGATGATCTTCTGCTCGGTGATGGCCATCGGCACGTTGGCCGCCTGGGTGCCGCTGCGTAGCTTGAGCCGGAGGTATTTGGTTGCTGCGCAGTAGTTGCCAGTTCGAAGTTGCCAGTTGTCAGTTGTCAGGCGGGAAACCCGCTGCCCACTGCCCGCTGCCCACTGCCCACTGCCCGCTGCCCGCTGCCCGCTGCCCACTGACAACGAACAACTGACAACTGACAACCGACCACCAACAACTGATCACCCCAACGACCGCTTCTTCCTGAAAAAGGCCTTCATCAGGTCCGCGCATGCCGGTTCCAGCACGCCACCGGTCACTTGTGTTTTGGGGTGCAGAAGCATGCTCCCCACGCGGCGGTAGCCGGCCTTTTCGTCGAAGGCGCCGAAGACGATGCGCCCGATGTGGCTCCAATTGAGCGCACCGGCGCACATTACGCAGGGCTCCACGGTCACATACAGCGTGCAGTCCTGCAGATACTTGCCTCCGATGTGCTCGGCTGCCGCTGTAATGGCCTGCATTTCGGCATGTGCCGTTACATCGTTCAAGTGTTCGGTGAGGTTGTGCCCCCGGGCAATGATGCGGTCGTTGGCCGTGATCACCGCGCCGATGGGCACCTCGTCTGCGGCGAAGGCCGCTTCCGCTTCGCGCAGGGCATGGCGCATCCAGTGTTCATCGTCGTGCATGGTCAACTGGGGAGCGGGCATCAGGTGGTGGCGGTTTCCGGTTGTGCCGCAGCGTCGGGTTCCAGCACATGCTCCACGCCCGGCTTCATGTCCTTCACGTTCAGTTGCAGCGTGGTTCTGCCGTTGAAGTGGTTTTCCTCGACCGTGTACAGCAGGCTGAACGGCTGCCCCGAACGGAGCAGTTCCAGCTTGCCGCCCTGCTTGAAGGCAATGGCGTCCAGATCTACCTGCGGGTTCCGCGGGTCGGTGATCCGGAACTTCAGATGGTCTCCGGTGCTGCCGATGATGCGCGGGTCGCGGGCTACCACGCCGCGCGTGAGGAACACGGGCCGCATGTTGGCCGGGCCGAAGGGCGCCATGCCTTCCATGCCGCGGACAAAGGCGGGTTGGACCTCGTCCAAGTTGATCTCCAGGTCCACTTCTTCTTCGGGAATGCGCAGCGCCGCAGGCAGTGTTTCACGCACCACGCCTTCGAACTTGTCCCTGAACGCCTGCACGTTTTCGGGCTTCATCGTCAGCCCTGCGGCGTACATGTGCCCGCCGTATTGCTCCAGCAGGTCCGCGCAGGCCGCAATGGCGTCGTGTATGTTGAAACCCTTCACGCTGCGCGCGCTGCCGGCCACCTTGCCGTTGTTTTCGGTAAGCACGATGGTGGGCCGGTAGTGCTGCTCGATCAGCCGCGAGGCCACAATGCCCACCACGCCCTTGTGCCATTCCTTGTTGAAGACCACCGTGCTCCAGGCATGCTTCAGGAAGGCGTCGCTCCCGAACAGGCCGAGTGCCTGCTCCGTGATCGCCTTGTCCAGCCCTTGCCGGGTGGCGTTGTTGCCGTCCACGCGCTTGGCGATGTTCCCGGCCTCGTTGCTGGTTTTTGCGAGCAGCAGTTCCACGGCCTGTTGCCCGTGTTCGATGCGCCCGGCCGCATTGATCCTGGGGCCCAGCACAAAAACCAGGTCCATGATGGAGAGTGGTTTTGGCTGGCTGGCCAGCGGCTTGCTGCCCATGGAAAGGTCCAGCAGGGCTTGTATGCCTGGCCGCTTCATGCCGCCGTTGAGCAGCTTGAGCCCGAAGTGGGCCAAGGTGCGGTTTTCGCCGTCCAGCGGTACGATGTCGCATGCAATGCTGGTGGCCACCAGGTCCAGCCCGGCCTCCACCTCGCTGAAAGGAATGTCGTTGCGCTGCGCGAAGGCCTGCAAGAGCTTGAAGCCGATGCCGCAACCGCTGAGCTCCTTGTACGGGTAGGTGCAGTCGCTGCGCTTGGGGTCCAGTACGGCCACCGCATCGGGGAGCTTTCCGCCCGGCAGGTGGTGGTCGCAAATGATGAAGTCGATCCCCTTTTCCTTGGCGTAGGCCACCTTTTCCACGGCTTTCACGCCGCAATCCAGCGCGATGATGAGCTTTACCCCTTGGGCGGATGCGCGGTCGATCCCCAGCGTGGAGATCCCGTAGCCTTCCGCATAGCGGTCCGGCACATAGTGCGTGATCCGCGTTGCGAACCGGGAGAGCATGCCATACACCAATGCCACGGAGGTGGTGCCGTCCACATCATAGTCGCCATAGACCATGATGGGTTCCTTTTCGCCCAAGGCACGCTCCAGACGTTCCACGGCGCGGCCCATGTCCTTCATTAGAAAGGGGTCGTGCAAGTGGTGCAGCGAAGGGCGGTAGAACACCTTGGCCTCCTCAGGTGTGCGGATGCCGCGTTGCGCCAGCAGCGTGGCCAATGCATGCGGGGATCGCGCATGCGTGAGTGCTGCCACAAGGGATGGGTCGGGCGCGGATCTCAATCTCCAGCGTTTGGCGGGAACGGACATGCGTGCAAGTTATGCCAATGTGCCTTTCGGCACGGCCGCATGGCCTTGCTGAAAGGCTACAGTGGCATAATTCCGCGCGGGCGCGGAATGGTTGCCGCAGCGGCAAACGGCCAATGTGCCTTTCGGCACGGCCGCATGGCCTTGCTGAAAGGCTACAGTGGCATAATTCCGCGCGCAAAATGGGCGGGCACCGCATGTTGGCTACAGCAGCGGTGCCATGCCATGCGGACTCTCGCACCCTCGCATCCTTTCATCCTTTCACCCTTGCACCCTTCGCCAAGGCTATCGCTTCTTATCGGCTTGAATTTCAACCACAGAGGCACAGAGAGCACGGAGAATACGGATGGCAGAGTACTATTGGGCTGGAAGGAGGCCACGGAGGCGGCCTTCGGCCGTGAAATTGACAGCATCTATTCCCCGTGCACAAGAAGGGCCTCTGTGTTCTCTGTGCCTCTGTGGTGAAGGATTAAGAGGCGATGGCCCTGCACCCTTCGCCCCACGGCATCGAAGCGCGGGTTACATTGCCGCTGTTTATCCATTGCCGATCCCGAACCATGCAACGAACAAGTATCAGCTTTGCCCTGGTGGCTTTTGCATTTCCGCTTCTTCCAGGCTGTGCCTCGCTGCTCAACAAGGGCAAGCAGAGCCTGGTGATCAATAGTTCCCCGGCGGGCGCCACCGTGCTGGTGAACGGCGCCGAACAGGGCGTTACGCCTTTCACCTATGCCTTTTCCGACCCGAAGGGCAGCGACGTGCAGGTGGAGCTGCGCAAGACGGGCCATCTTCCGGTCGCCTACGTCCTCCATCCCAGGCGGAGCAATGGGGTGCTCCTCGCCGATGCCATGCTTCTGGGGATCCCTTACGCAGCGGATGCCAAGAGCAGCAGCATGTTCAGCTTTCCGGTGCATGAGCTATCGGCAAACCTCTACAAGGAATACCCGGCGGACCGGCAGAAGCTGGAAGTGCCGGTGAGCGAGCCGGACAACGTGATCCCGCAACGCGCGGTGGTCGGCCATCTCGGTGGCCGCAAGCTGGCCGTGGAGGACAAGGAGCTGGGCGAACTGCGCTACGGCTCCTCCGCAATGGCTTCCATGCTGCAAGGGTTTGCCAACACCTGGGCGGATGCCTTCCAGGCCAGGGCGGGCACGGCCAAGGGCGATGAGGGAATTCGCCGCGCAAAGCTGCTGCTGAAGCCCGTGGTGAAGGGGATCGACATGCAGCTTGCCGAAGTGCAGCGGCGGGCATACGGCTCCGTGGCTGTGGACATGGAGTGGAGGTTCTTCAGCGGAATGGCCAAGGACAGCCTGCTGTTTGCCGTGCAGAAACATACGGTATGCCCCATCAATGGCGTGAACCCGAGGGAGGCGCTGGGTGAAGCCTTGAAGGATGCCGCCAGGCAGTTGCTGGACGAGGAAGGGCTTTACGAAAGGCTTGCAGCGCTGCATGCGGCGGGCCTGGAACGTTCAAAGGGAGACCGCTTGCAATTGCCAAAGCCGACGCCCGTGGCATTTGCGGACCGCCGTGCCATGATCCCCGCCTTGGTGAAGGGCGTGGTGACCGTGGAAATGAAGAACGGCCATGGCAGCGGCTTCCTCATCACCAACGATGGCTATGTGCTTACCAACGCCCATGTGGTGGGCGACGCGGGCACCGCCAAGGTGCGCTTTGAGCAGGGCTTTGCCCTTGATGGGCAGGTGGTGAAAGTGAACCGCGATTTCGACGTGGCGCTCATTAAAGTGGCCGGCAGCGACCTCCCCGCGCTTGCCCTGGGCGATGACAATGCCGTGCTGCTTGGCGAGGAGATCTATGCCATCGGAACACCGCTGGACGAAAAGCTCGGGCAGTCCGTGTCGCGGGGCATCATGAGCGGACGGCGTGAGATCGATGGCCGCAAGTACATGCAAACCGATGTGAGCATCAATCCCGGCAACAGCGGCGGCCCCTTGATCAATGACCAGGGCACCGTGGTGGGCATCGCCACCATGAAAGTGAAGGCGGCTGGCGTGGAGGGCATCGGCTTCGGCGTGCCCATCACCACCGCATTGAACATGTTGAACATTGAATTTTCCAAGTGATGCGCAAGCTCTTCACCCTTCTATCCTTGCTGTCCGCCATGTCCGCGGCAAATGCCCAAAGCACCGCCGTGCGCCTGATCATCGGCGAAGGGCACAAGGTGTACACCAAGCCCGCCTTCGGCAATTACTGCATGGGTGCCGGCGTGGACCGCACCTTCAACGACAAGCTTACCATCGGACTGGATGCCACCTTCGACGTGGCCGCAGGGCTGAAGGCGGGACCGGTATTCGTGCAATCGCCCACCAGCGGCATTGAGGCCTCCTTGGTGCCCCACCTGATGAGCATCAATTACCACACCGAGTATGCGCTCGGCGACAATGATGGAACGCACCTGTACATCGGCTCCTTCCTGGGCCTGCGCAGGATCAAGCAGGACTGGACCGTCACGGATACACGCAATGACGGCTACACCGAACAGCGGACAACGGTATCCAAGATGCTGGTTCCGGTCGGTATCCGGACCGGCTTGCGCGGTACCACGGATGGCGGCTTCATGGACCTGTATGCCGAATTGGGCTACCAGATCGGGGGAGGCAAGGAGCTGCGTTCGGACGCCCTGCTGAAAGGCGCACCCTACACCAAGACGTCCTCCTTGGCGTTCGCCATCGGCCTGGCGTACGGCTTCGGCTGGTAGGGCCGGGAAATGGCGGCTTCCCCCCGCTTCACGCCCTCACCGCTCCGTCCACACCACCTGGCCCACGGTGGCCCCCACCGCCTGCAGGCTCTCCTTGTCAATGTTTGCCAGGTTGTCGTCGTGCGTGTGCCACGTGGGCGGAAAACCGCCGGTGTTGGGCTCATAGGCGATGATGTCGATGCTGGGGATGCCGTATTCGTTGACGAACACATGGTCGTCCACGCCCACATAGTTGCGCACCTCGCTTAGGAAGCGGTCGCCGAAGCCTGCTGCCGCTGCGGCTTTCCATACCTTGTTCACCACGCCTGCGGCATATTTCATGCTGTAGCCTTCTTTGGCGAACTTGGCATCCTTGGAGCCTACCATGTCCAGCAGGATCCCGAAGCGCGCCTTGTAGCCGGCCACGTGCGGGTTCTTGGTCCAATACTGCGTGCCTAAGCACCAGGTCTTCAGGCTTTCTTCACCCAGGCCCATGGCGCCGTGCGGCTCGCCCATGTCCTCCACGTCGGTGAAGAAGATGTCGATGCCCAGTTGCGTGGTGTCCGTGGCCAAATGCCGCGCAAGCTCCAGCAACACGCCCACGCCGCTGCCCCCGTCGTTGGCCCCGTCTATGGGCTCGTTCTTCCGCACGGGGTCCTGGTCGGCCATGGGGCGCGTGTCCCAGTGCGTGAACAGCAGGATGCGGTCCTTCTTTTCCGGCTGCCAGCTGGCGATGATGTTGCGCATCGGCATTTTCTGCCCGTTGTAAATGGTGACCTCGGCGTTCTGCTCGATCACCTTGCCGCCGTATTGCTTCAGCTTGGCCACCATCCAGTCGCCGCAGGCCCTGTGTGCGGCAGTGCCCGGCACGCGCGGCCCGAAGGCCACCTGCTTGGCCACGAAGGCATACGCGCTGTCGCCGTTGAAGAGCGGGGGCGGGGGAAGGGCGGGGGCGGTTGCCTCGGGCTGGGTTACCACGGGCGTGGTGTCCGTTTGGCAGGCAGCGAGCAATGAAAGCACCAGGCCGAGGCCAAGGATGCGGTGAAGGAGATGATGCATCGGGCGTAAAGGTCGGGTGCAAGCGCTACTCATGCATGGAGCAATGGTACTTCGTATGCCCGAAGTTGGGGATCGCTTGTCATGAGGTGCATGCCTTCGGAAATTGCTTGGGCCACAAGCATCCGGTCGAATGGATCGCGGTGGTGATGGGGCAGTAGCGAAAGGGCCAAAAGGTGGCTGGGGTCAAGTTGAAGTGGCGCCAGATTGGCGCGCTCCATCGCAGCAAAAGAGGCTTCCAGCCCATCCACCAATTCCAATTTGCCCAAAGCGTGTTTGATCGTGATCTCCCAAAGGGACACGATGCTGTACCGGCAGTCATGCCGGCCGGACTCAATGTTCGATCGCGATCGTGCGCTCAATCGGGGGTCACGCGTATGGAACCATAGGAGGACATGGGTGTCCAGCAGGATCCTCATTCCATATACTCCTTGAAGTCGTCAAGCGGTGCATCGAAGTCGTCCGCGATCTTCACCTTTCCCTTCAACAATCCCGATATCGGCTTGGGCTTTTCCGGCTCCTTTCCCTGTTGCTTCCGCTCACGTAGCATCAGAAATTCAATGAAGTCCAATACCTGCCGGCGGACCTCCTCAGGAAGGGAGGATAGTTGGATGTAGTGGTCTGCACTGCTCATGGGTGCGCGTGAACGGTACTGGCGAAGATAAGCCATTCCGCGAGGGGACGCTTTCAGCCTTGTTTCCTGTTTCAGCTTCACCTTTCAGCTTTCCATTTTTCACCCCTTCTCCCACACCACGCCCTCCTTCGTGTCCTTTACCGAGATGCCCAGCGCCGCCAGCTTGTCGCGGATCAGGTCGCTGGTGGCGAAATCCTTGCGGTTCTTCGCATCGGCGCGCAGGCCCAGCAGCACGTCCATCAAGCCGGCATCCAGGCCTTGGTCGTTTTTGGTGGCTGTTTCTTCTTTCAACCCCAGCGCGATGAAAAGCATGTCGCTGAACAAGCCCCGCAGGATGTCGATCTGCTCCTGGACCAACACGATGTTCCCGGCTTTCGCGCCATTGATCACCCGCACGCCCTCGAACAACTGCGCGATCATCACCGGCGTGTTCAGGTCGTCGTTCATCGCCGCATGGCACGCTTTGGCCAGCGCCTCCACATCAATGACTTCTTCAGCATTCCTTGGCGTGCTTGGCGTCTTGGCGGTCAAGCCTTTCAGTATTTCAAAAGCCGCCATCAACCGTTGCAAGCCTTTCTCCGCTGCCTGCAACGCTGCATTGCTGAAGTCCAGCGTGCTGGCGTAGTGGCATTGCAGCATGAAGAAGCGCACCGTCATGGGCGAGTAGCCGCGCTCCAGCAGCTTGTGGTTGCCGCTGATCAGCTCTTCCGGCGTGAATCCGTTGCCCTCGCTCTTGGCCATCTTGCGGCCGTTCACGGTGAGCATGTTGCCGTGCATCCAGTAGCGCACCGGTGCCTTGCCGTCGGCGGCCACGCTCTGCGCGATCTCGCATTCGTGGTGCGGGAATTTCAGGTCCATGCCCCCGCCGTGGATGTCGAATGTTTGCCCCAGGTACTTGGTGCTCATCACGCTGCACTCCAAGTGCCAACCGGGGAAGCCCTCGCCCCACGGGGACGGCCAGTGCATCAGGTGGCCTTTCTCGGCCTGCTTCCAGAGCGCGAAATCCAGCGGACTGCGTTTTTCGTCCTGGCCTTCCGTGCCGCGCGTGTTGGCCAGCTGGTCCTCGGTTTTGCGGCCGCTCAGCTCGCCGTAGGCATGCTTCTCCGCGTACTTCGGCACGTCGAAGTACACCGAGCCGTTCACCACGTAGGCGTAGCCGTTGGCGATGATGCGTTCGATCATGCCGATCTGCTCAATGATGTGGGCCGTGGCCGTGGGCTCGATGCTCGGCGGCAGGATGTTGAACAGCCGCATCACGTCATGGAAGCCGTTGGTGTACTTCTGCACGATCTCCATCGGCTCCAGCTGCTCCAGCCGTGCGCGTTTGGCGATCTTGTCTTCGCCCGCGTCCTCGTCGCCCACCAAGTGCCCCACGTCGGTGATGTTGCGCACGTAGCGAACGGTGTAGCCGAGGTAGCGCAGCCAGCGGTACAGCACATCGAAGGTGAGGAAGCTGCGCACGTTGCCCAAGTGGACGTCGCTATACACGGTGGGGCCGCACACGTACAACCCCACATGCGGCGGGTTCAGCGGGATGAACTGTTCCTTCTTGCGCGAAAGCGTGTTGGTGAGCTGGAAGGGATGGGCTTGCGTTGCGGCCATGGCTGCAAAGTAACGGCGGGCGGGTGGGTTCCCCCAACGCGACGGTGTCCTATTGTTCGGGAAAATCCTCCTTTAGGATCCTGTGGATCTCACGTTCCGATATTGTGGCTTGTTCCGACTTGTCGTAGATCGACAGCAGCCGCACTTCCTTCTTGACGTGGATCACGCAGGTGATCACTCGTGCGCCGCCGGATTTGCCGGTGCCTTTGGAGCGGATCGCCAACCGCACTTTGAAACACCCTTTTCCGATCGGTATGCCTTGTTCCGGGGCCTTCTCCAGGGTGTCCACCAAAGCGAGAAGCTCCGTCTTCAAGGAAGCATACTTCTTCGCCAAGCGTTTCACCTTCTTCCGGAAGGTGGGCGAGACAACAACGCTATAACCCATTCAGAAACTCACGGGCAGACTGGAATTTCCTTTTCCCCGAAACGTGGTCACCCAGTTCCTTCAGGGCTTGGCGCAGTTCGGCCACGAAACGCTTTTCCTTGGCGGAAAGTACGCGCTTGGCCTTGCCCTTCGATGCCTTGTCCGGGATCGCCTCCGCACGCACCACCTCCACACCGCCAAGTTTGAGCAACGCTTCGGCAACCTTCTTTTCCCGTTTCGGGTCCGTGATGTCGATGATGAGGCGGGTCATTGTAGCGCGAAGATAAGCCTTGCGGCTTGTGGGCCGAAACGCGTCGAGAGCACCTCGTGCTTGGTGCTGGTGGATCTCGTCCATCCTCACCTAACTTTGGCAAACCATGAGCACCAAGGAACTCAAGGAGGCGATCCAGATCAAACTGGAGGAGATGCCCGATCCCATCCTGCAGGAGGTGTTGGATTTCCTGAAGCAATTTCAAGCCAAGACGCCTGAAGAACAGAAGCGCGTGGTTGGGCTGAAGCGCATTTTGGACGAGAAGCGCGAACTGCTGCTGCGTCTTGCGAAATGATCGCCCTGGAAGAAGCCTTGGCCATCCACGCCGAACTGATCGAAGCCACGGGTGGCTCCCACGGCGTGCGCGACCAAGGTGGGCTGGAGGCGGCATTGGCCAGGCCCTTCGCCACTTTTGGCGGACAGGAATTTTACCCGGACCCCGCTACAAAAGCGGCTGCGTTGCTCGAAAGCGTCGTGAAGAACCATCCGTTTGTGGACGGCAACAAGCGAACGGGATATGTGCTGGCCCGTTTGATGCTGCTTACCTATGACATGGACCTACAGGCCAGCGACGACGAGGAATACGACCTGGTCATCCGCGTGGCCACCGGCCGCATGGACGTGGAAGAGGTCCACGCATGGATGAAGACGCGGACCAAGCCGCTCCAGTAGCCCTTATCCCACCTTCAGTCTTGTGCGTCAAGGTCCGCTGCGCGAGGCCTTGATGGGACTTGCTCCCTCAGCGGTCTCCCGAAGGGGACCCTGAGGCAAAGGAATCGGTTCGCTATCTTTTTGTGCGTCAAGGTCCGCTGCGCGAGGCCTTGATGGGACTTGCTCCCTCAGTGGTCTCCCGAAGGGTACCCTGAGGCAGAGGAGTCGGTTCGCTATCTTCTTGT
>JAFEAI010000028.1 GCA_018266475.1 Bacteroidota bacterium | reverse complement strand
TGGTGAAGCTCCTCACGGGCACGCAGGAACAAGTGGGCTGGTGGGTGCGGCGGCAGCAGGCCATCGACCATATCCTGAAGTACGGCCACAACCCGGACTACACCTCGGGCGCGGAGCTGGACGTACGGCGGCTCTCCATGGGCACCGGCCTGCCCCAGGTGGTGGCACAGGCCGACATTCTTGTGCTGGCCGTGCCCAGTGCCTTCCTGAAGGACACCATGGCGCAACTTCCCGCAGAGGCCCTGCGCGGAAAAACCTGCTTCAGCGCGGTAAAGGGCATCGTGCCGGAAACCAACCAGGTGGTGGGTGAATACCTGCACGACCACTGGGGCGTGGCGGTGGCGGACCTGGGCATCATCTGCGGCCCGTGCCATGCCGAGGAAGTGGCCCTGGAGCGGTTGAGCTACCTCACCATCGCCAGCGAGGATGCGGAAAAGGCGGCCCGCATGGCGGCGGCGCTGGGCGGTCCCTTCCTGAAGACCACGCTGAGCGACGACATCCACGGCACCGAGTTCGCGGCCATCCTGAAGAACGTGGTGGCGGTGTGCGCGGGCATCAGCGTGGGGCTGGGCTACGGCGACAACTTCCGCGCAGTGCTGGTGAGCCGTGCCATCCAGGAGATCGCGCGCTTCGTGGCGGCGGCGCACCCGATCACGCGGGACATCAACGAGCCGGCCTACTTGGGCGACCTGCTGGTGACGGCCTACTCCACCTTCAGCCGCAACCGGGAGTTCGGCGTGATGGTGGGCAAGGGCTACAGCGTGCGTGCGGCGCAGCTGGAGATGAACATGGTGGCCGAGGGCTACTACGCCGTGAAGTGCGTGCATGCCATCAACGCCAAGCTGGGCGTGGACATGCCCATCACCGAGGCCACCTACCGCATGCTGTACGAGCGCATGGCGCCCAGCATCGAGATGCGGTTGCTCAGCGAGAAGCTGGCGTGATCACGCGCAGGCGCAGGCCAATACGCTGATGCGTATGCCCGGCACGCCGGCCAGGGCCAGTGCGCAGCCCTCCAGCGTGGCGCCTGTGGTCACCACATCATCCACCAGCAGCACATGCGCCCCCTCCAGCGCCCGGGCATCGGCCAGCTGGAAGGCGGCCTTCACGTTGCCCCAGCGCGCAAGCCTGCCCCGGCGCGTCTGCGTGGAGGTATGCACCACGCGCAGCAGCCCTGCATCCGCGCGCCTGCCGGGCCATTCGCGGTGCATGCCGTCCACCAGCACCTGCGCCTGGTTGTAGCCGCGCTGGCGCAGCCTGTTCCGGTGCAGCGGCACCGCAAGCAGCACATCCGCGTCCGCAAACCGTGCGCTTTGTGCCGCCTCACCGCCCATCCGGCGACCCAGCTCCAGCCCCACGGCCGTGTCACCCTGGTATTTCAGCCGGTGGAGCATGTGCTGCACCATGCCCTCCTTGGTGAACTGGAGGAAAGCGCTTGCCGCGTGCAGCCGGATCCTTCCCCTGAAGATCTGCTCCACCCGGTTGTCCGGGTTATCATGGGCACGCAAGCGCGGCAGGTCCGCCAGGCATTCGCCGCAGATGGCCTCCTCGGTGCGCGTCAGCACCTGATCGCACCCGGCGCAGCAGCGCGGCAGGAAAATGCCCGCCACATCGCCCAACAAACGGCCTGTCGCATCCAGCATCGTTCATGGAATTGTTAGCAAATGGCCTTCAAGGTGCCCGGTTTCGCCCAATGCGAAGGTAATTTCGCGGTTCAGCCCAACAACTATCCGCCCCATGACGGACCTCCCATCCACCCCGCCCTCCAGGAACCGCAGCAACACCGTGCTCCTCGCCCTGGTGGTGCTGCTGCTGATCAGCAACGTGGTGCTGCTGATCCTGTGGTTCCAAAAGAAGGACCAAGCAGCGGCCAGCCAACAGCAGGTAACCACCATCACCAGCGAAAAGGACAATGTGACCAAGCTTCTGGAGGACATGCTGGTGCAGTATGACACGCTGAGCACCAGCAACGACCAGATGCGCACGCGCATGGATTCGCTGCAAAAGGAGATCGTGGGCCTGATGGACAAAGTGAAGCGCGGCAACTACGACCTGGGCAAGGCGCGCAAGGAGGCGGAAACACTGCGGAAGATCATGAAGGGCTACGTGGTGACCATCGATTCCTTGAACCAGGTGAACCAGGCCCTGAAGGCGGAGAACGTGACCACCAAGCAGCAGCTGGGCGAGGTAACCGGGCAGAAGCAGGCGCTGGAGGCCAAGAGCGCCGAGCAGCAGGCGCTGATCAGCAAGGGCTCGGTGCTTACCGCCACGGGCATGAAGGCGAACGCCCTGTTCGTGCGCAACAACGGCAAGCAGGTGGACACCGAGCGGGGCAGCAAGGCCGAGCAGATCAAGTGCTGCTTCACGCTGGGCGAAAATCGGATCACGCCTGCGGGAAAGAAAACGCTGTACATGCGGATCATCGGGCCGGACGGCTCGGTGCTCACGGCCAAGGACCAGGCCAACCGGTTCTTCTATGAGGGCGTAGAGGGCGAGTTCAGCGTAAAGCGCGACGTGGACTACCAGAATGCGCCCGTGGACGTGTGCCTGTACTGGGAAAGCGGCGGCGGCAAGCTCGCCGGCGGCGAGTACAAGGTGGACGTGTACGAGAGCGGCACGAAGGTGGGCCAGACCACGTTCAACCTGAAATAGGGCAACCGTTCAGAAGAAGGCGCGCACTTGTGCGCCGCCCACATGCACCACGGAGGTGCCCGGGCTTGAGCGCCCGTTGTAGGTAATGTCCACCTGCAGGTGATCGCTGATGCGGCGCTGCAGGGTGAGGTTCCAGGTCACGTTGGTGCCTGGCTTCAGGCCGGCAAGCATCTCCATGCCCAGGGAGGAATCCACGGTGCCGTCGTAGGCGATCTCCACCAGGTTGGCGTTCATCTGGAAGGAGCCCTTGTCGGCCACGTTCAGCCGGTACTCCGCGCCCAGGTCGCGCAGGGTGGCGCTTTGCCCGCCCAGGTCGGCCTGGTTCTTTTTCTCGGTGTACTTGAAGCGCACCGACCCGCGCATGCGCGTATTGGGCTGCCAGGTCAGCTTGGGGGCGGTGCTCTTCTCGGTGATGGTGTAGTTGCGGCCGGTCATCACATCGCTGCGGCTGGCGCTTTCGCCTGCCGAGGCCTCGGCCTCGACGGTCCATTGGGCGGTGGTGTTCCAGCGGGCATGCACCAATTGGCTTTCGCGCACGCGCGAATCGAATCCGTTCAGCAGCAGGCTCTTCCCGCGGTCGCTCTGCCAGGTGTGGTCCACGCTCCAGGTGCGGCTGCTGCGGTCGTAGTACAGGGTGTTGCGCACCGAGCTGTTCAGGGCGATCAGCAGGCTGTCGGCAGGGTTTGTGATAAAGGGATTGAAACCCTGCACGGGATCGTCGTTGGCGGTTTTGCGGTCGCTGCGGAAGCTGGCCATGTCGTTCCACTTGGCCAGGAATCCCCGGACCCCATTTTGGTCGCGCCAAAGCGCCGAAGGCCGGAGCTCGCCCGAAGCGCTGAGCTGGTTGCTGTACACGCGCACCATCTGGTTGCTCTGCACGTACACGCGGATGTAATCCGCCTCATAGGAGAAGGGAGCGGCCTCGAACTCATTGAGCTCCTTGATGCCGTTGTGGTTGTAATCCACCCAGATGTATGCGCCCTGGCCTGCGGGCACCTGCACGTAGATGTATTCGCGGCGCTGCTCCAGGCCGCTGCCGAACTCGTAGAACATGTCCCAGTTGAACACGCCCTTGAGCATGCTGTGGCCATGGTCCAGGCGGGCGAGGTAAGTGTCCTCCGCGCGTTGTGCGGTCAGGGTGCTGTCCAGGATGCGCAGCCTGCGGTAGGTGAGGGTGGCCGAGAGCTTGCGCACGAAGGTTCCTCCCACGTCCATGGAAGCGCTGTAGTTGGTGGCCTCTGTGCTGGCGGCCAGCCCGCCGTTGCGCAGGCCGCGATCGGTGCGCTGGCCGCCGGCCATGCGGAACTTGGCCTTGGCGGAATCGGGGCTTTGCGCGAAGACGTCCCATTGGTTGTACGCATAGCTGCCGGCCACGAGTGCGTTCAGGCTGTCGCTCCGGAAGCGGTTCAGCTCCATGTCGTCGGAGGCCCCCAGGGTGAAGTGCTTGAAGCGGCGTGCCAGTGAGGCCTTGTTGCGCAGGAAATCGCTGGTGCCCTGGCCCGCGGCCGTGTGCAGCAGGCTGCCGTTGATGGCGGCGTCAAATGTGCCGAGGCGCATGCGGCCCGCCAGGGCCTGGCGCAGTCCGTCGAAGCGCTTGTCGATATGGAATACCGAGGCGCCCAGGTCCAGCCGTCCCTGCTTTCCATTCACGAAGCCGGCGCTGGCGGTGGCCAGCAGCTGGTCCCCGTCCTGCACCACGCCGGCGAGGTTCCAGTCGCGGTCGAATTCCACGGGCCTGTACCGTTCCACCACGGTGAGCTTGCGCGACCGCCATTCATTGTCGGTGGACACCACCAATTGGCGGGCGGTATCGGCTGCTGATAGCAGGAACGCGTGGCTGGCGCCGGCGCGCAGTGCGGAGCCGAAGTTGTCCTCATCATCCTTCGGGCTGAAGGTGTTGAGGTCCTGGTCGCTCACGGCCACCTCGCCCCAGGCCTTGGTGCGCTTGGAGAAGGTGTGGTCCACGCCCAGCGTGGCCATGCGGCGGTGCTTGGGGGGCACCAGGATGCGCACCGGGGCCTGGTCGCCCTTGTGGACAATGGTGCCGTTCACGGTATCCGGGGGCACCCAGCGGAACACGCGGCCATTGGGGGTGAACTGCTGGAGCACGTAGTCGCCGTTTCCGGCGCCCACCGCGCTGAACACCACGCGGTAGCGCGCGCTGTCGGCATTGGTGCTGTGGCGGTACACGGGGAACCAGCCCAGGGAATCCACGCGGGCATAGAGCACCTCGTCCGGGGAGAAGGCCACGCTGTCGGCACCCGGCACCACGGCCAGCAGGGGGTTGTTGCCGGCATCGGCCAGCACCTGCTTCTCGGCATCGGTAAGCGTTTGCTGCAGGCTTTGCCCCTTGTGGTCCTGCTCGCTGTACAGGTTGAAGCGCAGGGTGGTGGCGCCGGTGGTGAATTCATCCTGCAGGCGCACCAGGGAGCGGGCGTAGTTCTTGTCCGAGTACTGGAACTCCACGTCGATGCGGCTGTCCTTGGTGATGAGGCGTTTTGCGGTGAAGGTGACGGTGGCGGCATTGTAGTCGATCACGTAATCGTTCTGCATGCCTCGGGTGAGCAATTGGCCGTCGATGTACACGCGCTCGGTGCCTGAGAGCACGATGATGAAGGTGCCGCCGCCGGGCGCGGTAAGGCGGTATGGCCCCTGCACGCCCTCGATGCCCGGCAGCTGGTTGCGGGCAAAGCTGCCCTTGCTGATGGCGGCGCTGAGGCCAATGGTGTTCCTTGGCATGCCCGGCCCTGCAGGGCGCAAGGTGTAGCTCAACCCCTTGGTTTTCTTGTAGTAGTTGAGGAAGTGGCTTTGGGGCCGCTGGAGCACGAAATCCCCGGCCACCAGTTCCTGCCGGTCATCGAAGAGCTTGATGAACACCTGGTCGAAATCCTGCAGTTCCAAGGTGTTTCCGCCGGCCTGGATGGGAATGTTGTTGTCGGTAACGGAGGCCTGCACATTGATCTTGTCGGTGAGCTTTCCGTTCAGTTCCAGGTTCATGGTGCTGTTCACGGAGAGGTCCTGGTTGTTGCCGAAGAGCACGCCTCGGGAAATGCTGCCGCTCTTGGTAAGGCCGCCCATGCCGAAAACGTCGCCGCCCGCCCTCGGGGGTTCATACTTGAAGGCATCCTCGCGGTCGCCGGAGGGGCGCAACAGCCGCTGGGGGTCCTTTCTGCGGACCCGTGCGGCCAACATCAGCGGCATCCGGCGGTAGCGGGCGGTGAGCGTGCCCTTCGGGGTGCGCGCCGTGCGGACCAGCAGGGCGCGGAAGGGATCCAGGACGTAATCCGCGGCGGGCACCTCACTGCTGTCGGTCCACAGGCTGAAGGACCCCGGCACGATGCCCAGCGTGTCCAGCACGATGGTATCGCGGTCCATCACCACGCGGCGCACCGTGCGGTTGTCCTGTGCCCGCAAGGCGGCCACGGCCATCAGGGGCAGCAGCAGGGCTGCGCACAAGCGGAAGAAGGGGATGGATCGGTTCGCGGGCACGGGGGAGGCGGGTGTAATACGCCACAGCGGGCTGAAAATTACCCGCCGGATGCAAAGCACCTCCATGCGGGTTTCACATTGCGCAAGGCACGTGCCCCGGTCTTCGGGCGCGATCACCGCCCGCTTGTTGGTAATGTGTTGCGGGCGCCCGGGGAACGGGATGGCGGCGGGATAGTTTTGGCATCCCCCGGTTCCCCTGATGCGCACGTGGCCCCTGCTCGTCCTTCTCGCCGCCCTGCCCTATGGCTGCACCTCCCCCACGGAGGCGGTGCATGGCCCGGGCGGCGTGTACGGGGGCGTGTTCAACTTCAATGAAACGCAGGTGGTGCGGAGCCTGTTCCCGCTTTCGATCAACCTGGTGTCCGAGCAGCATATCGCATCGCAGATATATGAAGGGCTGGTGCGCCTGGACCCGCAGAGCCTGGCGGTGGAGCCGGCCTTGGCCCAAAGCTGGGCGTTGGATTCCAGCCGCACCGCATACACCTTCCGGCTGCGTGAGGATGTCCGCTTTCACGATGATGCGGCCTTCCCCGACGGCAAGGGGCGCGCGCTCACCGCTGCGGACGTGGTGCATTGCCTCACGTCCATTTGCGAGGCCGGTGCCGGCGATGCGGCCTTCCACCTGCTCCAGGGCAAGGTGAAGGGTGCCGACGCGTACCACGCCTCGGGCAGGCAAGGCGGCGAGGTGGAAGGGATCCGCGCGCTGGATGCGCACACGGTGCTCGTAACGCTGGTGCGGCCGTTCCCGGGTTTCCTGCAAAGCCTGGCGGTGGCCGGCTGCTGGATCTGGCCGCGCGAGCTGCAGGCCGCCTACGGCAACGACCTGCTGCGGCACGCCATCGGCACGGGCCCGTTCCGCCTGAAGGCGGCACAGCCCGAGGAGGCCTTTGTGCTGGAACGCAATCCCTCCTATTGGGAGCGCGATTCCGAAGGCAGGCAACTACCCTACTTGGATGCCGTGCGGATCACCTTGGTGCCGGAGAAGGACAAGGAGGTGGCCGCATTCCAAAAAGGCCGGCTAAGCCTGGTAACGGAGCTTTCGCTGCAAAGCATCGGCGTGCTGGCGGATTCGATCGACGCACACACCGGTGAGCGCCGGTTCAACGTGCTCGGCGTTCCCTCCCTGGCGGTGCAGTTCTACGGGTTCAACCTGTCCAAGCCGCCCTTCAACGACGTGCGCGTGCGGCGTGCCTTTGCGCTGGCCTTGGACAAGGACAAGCTGGTGGACAGCGTGCTGCACGGGCTGGCGGTACCGGCGGAGCACGGGCTGGTCGCTCCCGGGCTTTCCGGCTATCCGTACGGGCAGGTGCCGGGCATCCCCTTCCGGCCCGACAGTGCGCGGAAGCTGCTGGCTGCCGCAGGCTACCCGGGGGGCAAGGGCTTTCCGCGCGTTTCCCTGCAAGTGGACGACCACGGGTTCGGCTACCGGAGCGTGGCCAGCATGGCCCAGGAGATGCTGGGGCGGGAGCTGGGCGTGGCCATCACGGTGAGCACCGTGGCCACGAAAACGTACTATGACCGCGTGGAGCGCGGCGAAGCGCTCTTTTGGCGCGAAGGCTGGGTGGCGGACCTGCCCGACCCCGAGAACTTCCTGGCCCTGCTGTACGGGAAAAATGCCGAGCCGGACACCGGCAAGGCCTCCACCTTCAACACCACGCGCTACGCCGATCCGCGCTTTGACAGCCTGTACGCGTTGGCGCTCACGCGGGACAAGGTGGCTGAGCGCATGGAAGACCTGGCCAAGGCGGAACGCATCGCCATGCATGACGTGCCGGTGATCCCACTGTACCACGAGCGCTACATCATGCTCTGCGCGCCCAACGTGGAGGGGCTTTCCATCAACCCCATGGAGCTGCTGGACCTGCGGCGTGTGCGCCTGTCCGCCGCTCACTCCCGGCGGCCTGCCACCACCTCGTAGGTGATCCGCTTGGCCAGTGGCAGAAAGGTTTCCATGCGCGGCAGGGTGATGTCCGCCTCAAAGGCAAACATGGCCGGATTGGGCAACGGCCCCGAACGCACGAGGTCCGCCTTGATCCGCTCATAGGTCCGCGAGAGGCTGAGCGTGCAAGTGGCGTAGTACTGCGTGCGCACATGCCGGTACGGGTCCGGCGCCTGCACTTCGCGCACCAGGGGCAGTACATAGGCGTAGACCACCGCCTGGCCGCCCTGGCGCAGCAGCAGCCAGCCCTCCCGTGCATCCAGCGGCACCACGCCCACGGCCTCCATCCGGATGTGGGCGTTCAGTTCATCCCGGAGTTCCTCTCCCCGTTCGCGCGCCGCTTCCAGCGCGGGCATGGCGCGATTGAAAATGTGGCGCACGTGCTCCCATGCCGCATCCGGGGCCACCGGCTTGCGGCGCAGCTCTCCGCGCACCAGGTCCAGCCCCACCACCTCCCCGGGCATCTGCGCATCCAGCGTGCGGGCGCCATCGGCCACCTGCCGCAATTGGTCGATGCGGATCCGGATGTCATCCAGCAAGGGGTACAACTTGTGCTCGCGGAAGCGGGCATCCACCTGCTGCAGGTAGGCCAGCAACTGGTACCGTTCCAGTTCCTCGTCCACCGCGGAGGTGATGATGCCGCCCCTGGCCCCGCCCGTCGTCCACCCGAATGTTTCCATTGCTTAAGGGAAAACGCGATGTTCATAAAAAGGTTGCACCGACCGCCCGCAGGGCCGCCCTGCGGGGCACCTTTGATGCCGTCCATGCCAAACATAGCCATGAACCCGTCCCGCCATACCGTTCTGCCGCTGATCACCGCCGTGGCACTGCTCAGCGCCTGCGTGCCTGCCCGCAAGTACGAAGAGCTCAATGCACGCTACAAGGCCGCGCAGGAGAGCGAAGGCACGGCGCTGGCAAAGGCCCAGCAGGCGGAGGCCAGCATGAAGGACCAGCAAGTAACGCTGGACGACCTGCGCCGCCGCAAGGAGATGCTGGAGCGCGACACCCTGACGCTGGGCACCAGCCTGCGCCACATGACCAGCCAGTACGACAAGATCAACTCGCTGAACAACGAACTGCTCAGCAAGTACAACGCCCTGCTGGCCGGCGGCAACGCCGAAAACCGCAAGCTGCTCACCGACCTGGAGGCCAACCGCCTGAAGCTGCAGAACAAGGAAGATTCGCTCGGGGTGCTGGCCTCCTCGCTGGCCGACCGTGAAGCCAAGCTCTCCAAGCTGCAGACCGAGCTGGATGCCAAGGAGAAGGCCATGAAAGCATTGAAGGAGCGCGTGAGCCAGGCACTTACCGGGTTTGAGGGCAAAGGGCTCACCGTTACCGAAAAGGACGGGCAGATCTATGTGCGGCTGGAAAACCAGCTGCTCTTCCCCAGCGGCAGCACCACGGTGGATGCCAAGGGACGGCAGGCCATCGCCAACCTGGCCAAGGCCATTGAGAACGAGAAGGACCTCAACATCATGGTGGAAGGCCACACCGATACCGACAAGGTGCTTGGCGGCGCCGCATACAAGGACAACTGGGACCTGAGCGTGCTGCGGGCCACCAGCGTGGTGCGCATCCTGCTGGAGAGCGCGAAGATCGACCCCGTGCGCATCACGGCCGCGGGCAAGGGCGAATTCCAGCCCGCCGACCCTTCAGACAAGGCCAAGAACCGCCGCATCGAAGTGATCCTGGCGCCGGACCTCAAGCAGCTCTACGAGCTGGTGAAGGACCACTGAGCGCTGCGCTCAGGTGATCAGGCGCACGCCGCCCAGTTCCGCCAGGCGGTAGGGAAAGCGGTCGCCGGGCGAGCCGATGAACATGAAGTTGGGCGGAATGCCCCACTCACCGCTCAGGCGGTGTACCAGTTCGGGGCCGAAGATGCCGTGCAGCTCGATGAACTCCACCTTGATGTCCGGATAGGCACGGTCCAGCACGCCGAGGTCGCTGAGGAACTCGGGCTTCGCGCTTTCGCCTTCCTTCAGCACGGTGACGATGCGCAACTTCTTGGTGATCTCATTGTCCTCCACGTACATCATCACGCGGTTCAGCACGGAGAGGTCTTCGCCCTTGGTGAAGTACACGAACTCCTGCCGGTTGAGCTGGCGGATGGTGCGCGAAATGGTGAACCGCCCCAACACGGCCAGGCCCGGCACGCTTTCCACGAAGCCGCTCACCCAGATCATCAGGTACTCCAGGATGGTCTTCCGGCCCAGCATAAAGGCGACCACCAGCATGGCGGGCACGAAATACTGCAGGAAAAACACCAGGTATGCGGGGTTCAGCCGCATGTTGCCGTACAGCGCGGCCAGCACGCCCAGCAAGGCCAGTGATACCGTGGCCACGGTAGCGGTCTCGGGCCGTGGCAGGCGTGCGCGCTTGATCTTCAGCAGGAAGTTGCCGAAGGCGAAGAAGGCCATCACGGTGAGGAAGGAAATGGTGTAGACCCCGGCCAGGGTGGTGGCCTTGGCATTGGTGATGAACAGCACCGAAAGGCAGAGCAGGAAGAAGAGGATGATGATGCGCGGTGAGCTGCCGCGCCTGTTCTCCTTCAGCAGGGCCTGCGGCAGGATGCGGTCCAGGGTCATGCGCTTCACCAGGCCGGAAACGCCCACATAGCTGGTGAGCACCGCGCCGCACAGCACCACGGCGGCATCCACGCTGATCAGCGTGGCCAGCCAATTTCCGCCGGCGTTCAGCCCCATGAAGGAAAGCATGGATTCCTGGTGGTCGGGGATGCTTGCCAGGGGGATCACCATCAGGGCGCACAGCACCATCAGCGGGTTCAGCACCGATACGGCCACCCACATGTTGCGCAGCGTTTTGGGGAACACGCCGGGCTTCTGCTCCTCCACGTAGTTGGAAGAGGTCTCAAACCCCGTAACGCCCAGCATGGCCGTGCTGAACCCCAGGAACAATGCGGCCAGCACACCCCTTCCGCCGGGCACGGGCAATTCCCAGTTGAGGCGGAGCTGGCCCATGCCGTGGCGCGCCACAAAGGCGGCGCACATCACCATCAGCAGTGCCATCACGGCCAGGTGCGCGATGAAGATGATGGTGGCCACCACCGAAGATTCGCTGATGCCCGCGATGCTCAGCAGCATGAACAGGGTGAGCACGCCAACCGTGGCCCACAGCACGGGCACTGCGGGAAACACCGACCCCAGGTAGTACATGGCGGTGCTGCCGCTGAGCACGGCCGTGGCCATGTAGCTGAGGATGGTGAGGCAGGCCGCGATGCTCGCGTTGTACTTGTTGGTGGTGTTCAGCAGTACGTTGTAGGCCCCGCCGTTCAGCGGCAGGGCGCCCACCACCTCGCCGTAGATCTTCCGGAACAGGAACAGCACCGCAGCCACCAGCAGCATGGCGCCCACGGCCCACACGCCGGCGTGCATCAGGGCGATGGAACCCACGTACAGGCAGCTGCTCGTGATGTCGTTCCCCGCGATCGCGGTGGCCGGCAGCTCACCAAGTTTTTTGTGTCCTTCCGCCATGTGATGAAAGCATATCCGCCACAAGGGTACGCAGCGCGCGCCATGCCCCAAAAAATGAAGAACGGCGCCCTTTCGAGCGCCGTCCCGCCGTGGCGTTTCCACCAAAACGCCTTGGCACAGCGGCCTAATGGCCGCCGTCAACCTTCTTTATCGTGCCCTTGTCATCCTTCAGGCCGGCCCACCACTGCTTGGCATTGTCCGCCGCCGTGTGGGCATCCGCCTTGAAATCGCCCCACGTGGTTTCCGTCGCATCTTGGATCTTCGCGATCGCATCGATCACCACTTGGCGTTCCTGCTGCAGTTCCGCCTTCATGGCCTCCTTCTGTGCGCGCTCCTTTGCCTTGGGTTTCATCTTGCCGAGGTCCGCGTTCACCTTCACCAGCATGGTGTCCACGCTATCACGCACTGCGGCCAGTTGCTTCATCACCGGGTTGTAATCCGCCTCAAATGCCTTTCGGGTGGAATCCGCCTTGGCTTGAGCCTTGGCCGCTTGCTGCTCCGCCGTTTGCGTTTCGCGCACGGTGGAACTGTTGCACGAGGTGAGCAGAATGCCACCACCGATCAAGGTGGAGACCAATCCGCTTATCAAAAGGGTTTTCATTAGTGGATGTTTTGCCGTTCCCCATCCCCAACGGCGTTCCACATTCGTCAATGGCCGATGGCATGGTGGTATCTGCCTGCTGGCCTGTTTGTTATACAAACCATGGCCGATTCGGGTTCCTTCGGTCCGCGTGGAAATCCTTGCCCGTTTGCACCAGCTATTGGGGAAAGTGCGGATCACCCAACAGATCGGTGCGTTAAGCTGTTGAATGGCAAAGTCAGCGGTAAATTGGCACCACCTGCATGGACTACTACAAGATCCTCGGCGTGGAGCGCACCGCCTCCACGGACGACATAAAGAAGGCCTACCGGCGGCTGGCGCGCAAGTACCACCCGGACCTCAACCCGCATAACAAGGAGGCGGAGCAGCGCTTCAAGGAGATCAACGAGGCCAACGAGGTGCTGAGCGATGCGGGGAGCCGCACGAAGTACGACAAGTACGGCGACCAGTGGAAGCATGCCGACCAGATCGAGGAGGCGCGGCGGCAGCAGGAGGCAGCCGGTGGCGGCTACGCGGGCGGCGGGTTCGAAGGCGGGTCCTTCGAGGGGTTCACCGGCCAGGAGCAGGACATGCGCGACATCTTCGGGTCCATGTTCGGCGGGTCCGGCAGCCGCGTGCGCTACCGCGGACAGGACTACCAGGCGGAGCTGCAACTGGGCCTTCGCGAAGCCGCCGTTACGGAAAAGCGGGTGCTCACCGTGAACGGGAAACAAATCCGCCTCACCATCCCGGCAGGCGTGGACAATGGGCAGACCATCCGCATCAAAGGCCACGGTGGCCCCGGCATGAACGGAGGACCCGCCGGCGACCTGCTGATCACCTTCCTGGTGGGCGAAGACCCCGTGTTCAAACGTGACGGCATCAACCTGCACCAAACGGTGGAGCTACCGCTCTACACCGCCATGCTGGGAGGTGAGCTTACGGTGCCCGCACTGGACGGCCATGTGAAGGTGACGGTGAAGCCTGAAACGGCGAACGGCACCGTGGTGCGCCTGAAAGGAAAAGGATTCCCGGTGTACAAGCAGGAGGGCAAGTTCGGGGACCTGCTGATCACCTATGCGGTGAAGCTGCCCGTACACCTCACGGACAAGCAGCGTGAACTCTTCAAGCAACTGGCCGGCACATGAACGCCAAGGACAACATGGAAAGCGAAGAACTGATCTCCGTGCAAGCCTATTGCACCACCAGCCACGTGTCCATCTCACTGATCGACAACCTGGCGGAAAGCGGCCTTGTGCAGCTCACTGTGCGGGCCGAACAGCGCTACATCGCGGCCGATCAACTTGCCCACATCGAGCGCCTGGTGCGCTTGCACGACGACCTGGACATCAACGTGGAAGGCTTGGAGGCCATAGACCATTTGCTGCAGCGCATGCATACCATGCAGGAAGAACTGCAACGGCTCCGCAACCGCCTGCGCCGCTACGAGCACCCCGCCGGTTGACGATCACTTCGCCACCACAAGCCGACGTGACACATCATCGCCGTCCGGTTGCGTAACGCGGATGAAGTACAGCCCGTCCGCCAGATTGGCCACGTCAAGGATGGTCTGCGCACCATCGGTTTCCCCCACATCCACCTGCTGCATGATCCGCCCATCCTCAGCGATCACGTACAGCGTGGCTTTTCCGGAAAGGCCGGGGTATACCACGTTCACTTCGTTGCTGGCGGGATTTGGAAAAACGCCTATCGGCCCATCGAGCTGCTGTGCATACTGGCCGCTCGTCCAAGTTCCTTTTTTGTAGGGTCCTTCATCTCCTCCAAATGCCGCTGCGGACAAGCTCAATGCCATTGCCGCCGAGATCAACAGGGGTTTCATTGCCAACCCGTTTACAGGGTTCACCGCGCACTGTGCAAGATCCGTTCCGCGGTCGGGGATCCGTCGCCGATCGGCCTTGCGCCCCCCTCAGTACAGGAACGGAACCAGCCGCTTGGTCCGCTGGACATACTGCGCGTACGCGGTTCCCAGTGCGGCCCCCAGCGCCTTCTCCTCCACGCTGATCCGCCACAGGAAGGCAAGCAGCACCGGCACCACCAGCACAAGTGCCGCCAGCCAGTTGTGGAGCAAAATGCCCAAGCCGAGAAAGGAAAGCAGCGCACCGGCATAGCTGGGATGCCGCACAAACCGGTACGGTCCGTCGCTCACCACGCGGTGATCCGGAGCAATGGCAACATCCACCGTGAAAAAGCGGCCCAGGTGGATGATGGACCACCAGCGCAACCCGATGCCGGCCAGAAAGAGCAAGCTGCCCAGCCCGTATGTCCACAGCGAGAAACCAAGACTACCCACGGGCCAGGCGACCGCAATGAAGATCGCCAGGAACATGGAGGCGGCGATCACGGCCCACAACAGTGCGAAGGACCCCTGGTCCTGCCGTTTCGCGGCGCGCCTGCTGCGCTTGAACAAGGCCAAGCCCGCCTCGGACACACCGAAGCAGATGAACAGGGTTTGCGGCGAGGGCAGTTGCATGCGGGGCAG
>JAFEAI010000283.1 GCA_018266475.1 Bacteroidota bacterium | reverse complement strand
GATAATTGCAACACGTGCGTAGGTGGCACCACGGGTCTGAACCCCTGCACACAGGACTGCAACGGTACCTGGGGCGGAACCGCGCACCTTGACAACTGCAACACTTGCGTAGGAGGAACCACCGGCCTCACCGCTTGCGTACAGGATTGCCACGGCACCTGGGGCGGCACCGCACACCTTGACAATTGCAACACGTGCGTAGGTGGCACCACGGGTCTGAACCCCTGCACACAGGACTGCAACGGTACCTGGGGCGGAACCGCGCACCTTGACAACTGCAACACTTGCGTAGGAGGCACAACGGGCCTGAACCCCTGCACACAGGACTGCAACGGCACTTGGGGCGGCACTGCGCATCTTGATAACTGCAACACCTGCGTGGGTGGCACCACTGGTCTCTCCGCTTGTGTGCAAGATTGCCAAGGCACTTGGGGCGGTACACATACTGTGGGTACGCCCTGCGATGATGGCAACCCCAACACCATCAACGACCTGTACACCGCAAGCTGTCAGTGCATCGGCACTCCGATTGCCGGGCCATGCACCGGTGATCAGGTGGTGGTGCGCATAGCTGCGGACAACAATGCCGCGCAGCTCAGCTGGGAGATCACCAACGGGAATACCACGATTGCATCCGGCATCCTCGCGGCCGGCAATAACAACAGCGTGGTGAACACCACGGCCTGCTTGGGCAATGCCCCCGCCTGCTACGGCTTCCGCCTGCACGACAGCTTCGGCGACGGCATTGCCAACGGCGGATGGGAGCTGCGCACCACCACCGGCGGCCTGATCCTGAAGGACAGCTTCAGCAGCGGCAGCGTGAGCCCCGCCAACCCGCCTGCCACGGCGGCCTACGGCAGCGCCCACAGCTTCTGCCTGCCCTTAGGCCCGGCCAACATTGAAACGGCCCGCTGCGGCGTGTTCAACTACGCGCTGGGCAACAAGATCTTCGCCAACAAGGTCACCGGCGCCACCCAGTACGAGTTCGAGTTCACCGACCCCGACGCAGGATTCATGCGCCGAGTGGTGCGCACCAACAACTACGTGCAGTTCTGGGACATGGTGGTGGATCCGCTGACACCCGGCGTGAAGTACTTCGTGCGCGTGCGCACCGACAAGAACGGACCGCTGGCCAGTGCATACTGGGGTACGGGCTGCGAAGTGGGCCTCGGCATCGCTGAAACCGTGCTCTGCTCGGGCCTGATCCCCGCACCGCTGTACGGACATAGCTGCAATGAAGTGCGCACGTTCAACACGAACAACAGCTTCATCTACGCCACACCGGTTACCGGTGCCACGGAATACCAGTTCCGCATCTACAACACAGGCGAGGGCTACGACCAGACCTTCACGCGCAGCACCTACATCCTGCAGCTGAAGTGGAACAGCCAAGTGGCCCCGCCGCTGGTGAACGGCAACACCTACCACGTACAGATCAACGTGAAGGTGAACGGCCTGTACAGCGGCTTCTGCGCCAGCACCTGCACCATCACCATCAACAACAACCCCGTGCTGGGCGGCCGCTTGGCACAGGTGGAGGGGCAGCCTGAGATCAACCTCTGGCCCAACCCCAACGATGGGCAACAGCTGAACGTGGCAGTGAACGGCATCGACGAGCAGATCACCACGGCCGAAGTGCGCCTGCTGGACCTCACCGGCCGCATGGCCCTGAGCACCCAGCTGCCCGTGGCCAACGGCTCGCTGAACTCCATCCTGGAGCTGAACGGCGCCGCCAACGGCACCTACCTGCTGCAGATCACCGCCGGCGACCGCACCTGGACCGAGCGCGTGGTGGTGAACAAGTAAGAACGCAGGCTTGGACGCACCAAGCCTGAGCAACAACAAGCCAAAGGGCCGCTCCGATAGGGGCGGCCCTTTGTGCTTCCTCTCCTGCAAGGTCCCCTTCGGGAGACCTTGAGGGAACAAGTCCCATCAAGGTCTCGCGCAGCGGACCTTGATGCCACACCGTCATTGCGAGGCCGCCCTGGGCCGAAGCCCCCACGTCATTGCGAGGCCGCCTTGGGCCGAAGCAATCTTTGATCCCCTTCCCGGGATCCCCTCGGAATCAGGGATTGCTTCGGACCTGTTAGGTGCACAGGTCCTCGCAATGACGGGGTACGTCATTGCGAGGCCGCTTTGGGCCGAAGCAATCTTTGATTCCATCCACGCATCATTGAACGCGGGTTTCCTCCGCAGCAGCGGAACGATGCAACCCTACGGGCTGAGGCGCTCGAAACCAGTGCAATAAAAAAGGCCCAAGGGCCCCTTGCGGGGGACCTTGGGCCTTATGGTGCTACGGTGTTCCACCGCATGCACATGACCGGCCAAGCGCAATCCTTCTTTTGAGGGATCATCGGAGCATCTTGTCGAGCTCCGTGCCCAGCTCCATTGCATTTTCAGGTTTGGCCACGATCTTCATGTGTTCATCGAGCAGAAAAAAGGCCGGGGTGCCCTTCACCAAAAAAGCCTTGGCTGCCTGTGAACCCCAGCCGTTGAACTCGCTGAAGCACTTCCACGGGATCGCATTCTCCCGAATGTTCTGTAAAAACTCGGCACTGTCCGCATCCAATGCGATGCCGACCACATCAAATCCTTTTGCAAGGTACTTGGCCCTATCGGCGATCAGGCCGGGTACTTGGGCATGGCAATGCTCGCAAGTGCTTGAATAGAAGAACAGGGCGGTGAACCTGTGCGCCCGAACGAGATCGGCCAGATGCAGGTCCACGCCGTTATCATTGAGGGGCACATCGGGGGCTGTGTGCCCCACGGAGAGCGCCAACATGCCGTCCAGCAAGGTGCGCAGCTCCGGCGAGATCACAACTTTCTCCTTGGGATCAGCCACGTACCGGTCCACCAGGTGTTGCAATGCCCGCTCGGGTCCGTACGTGGCAAACAGGTCGATAAGGTGTTCCAGCATGTAGGACCTGCAGTCCACATTGCCTGCTGCCAGGGCCATCAACGTATCCGAAGCATTCGCGAACTGGTCCTCGCTGACGGGCCTCATGCTTTGCAGGAAAGCGAGCACTGCCTTGTCGAACACTGTTGAACGCAACAATTCAGGGTCGCTGAAATTGAATGCTGCGGCAACCGCCCTCGGTCCCTTGTCCCGCGCTGCATCCACCGCCCTATCGACGGACAACACTTTGGCGAAAAAACTTTTTCCCGCCTCATCAGCCAGCCCTTGCAGGTAGCTGGCACGAGTGGCCAACGCCTTCTCCAGTACCCTGTCCAATGCCTCCAGGTGCAGGGTATCATCCGGCTTCAGGTTCGCCTTTCCCTTGCGGACAGCCTCCTGAATGGATTCGGCCTCGTCCATCACGTAGGTCATTTCCTGCATCCGCTTGTTTTCGGCAGAGGCCTCTACCTGGATATGTTGTGCGAGCGGTTCCGCTGCAAAACGCAGGTCCACCAGGGGTTCCCGGGCATCAAGGACGATGTTCACCCGGTCGGTGTCGTGCAGGGCAAGCTGATAAAATCCGGTTTCGCTGAAATGCCGCGCAAACCGGAATGTTCCGTCGGCCGCCACACGGGTTGAATCCACGGGCTTCATGTGTTCGCCCCGTGCTTGGAGGAGCAGGAGCATTAGCCCGTTGGCGGCATCCCCGTTGAACTGGCCGATCAGTGTTTGGGCCTGCAAACCCTGGAAGGCGAGGCATGCGAGCCCGGCCATTGCGGAATTGAACGTTGCTCTCATGGGTACCTGCACAAAGGAAAACATCATGCCGGGAAATGGGCACAAAAAAAGAACCCCGCCTTTTGAGGGGCGGGGTTCAGATCGGCGACGACATACTCTCCCAAGGCTACTGCCTTAGTACCATCTGCGCTGGTGAGCTTAACTTCTCTGTTCGGAATGGGAAGAGGTGGACCTCACCGCAATAGTCACCTAAAATCGTGGATACGATTAGTGAAATACTGTTAGACTGGACCAAAACAGACGATTGAACGAACCACCGTGAAGACCTATGCAGGTCAAAGTCTACGGGTAATTAGTACTACTCGGCTTTGCCATTGCTGACTTTACACCTGTAGCCTATCAACGTGGTAATCTTCCACGACCCTTAAAAGAAGTCTCATCTTGAGGTGGGCTTCGTGCTTAGATGCTTTCAGCGCTTATCCCATCCGAACATAGCTACCCAGCTATGCCACTGGCGTGACAACTGGTACACTAGCGGTTCGTCCACCACGGTCCTCTCGTACTAATGGTAGCACCTCTCAAACTTCTAACGCCCGCAACAGATAGGGACCGAACTGTCTCACGACGTTCTGAACCCAGTTCACGTGCCACTTTAATCGGCGAACAGCCGAACCCTTGGGACCTTCTCCAGCCCCAGGATGTGACGAACCGACATCGAGGTGCCAAACCATTCCGTCGATATGAGCTCTTGGGAATGATCAGCCTGTTATCCCCGGCGTACCTTTTATCCTATGAGCGATGGCCCTTCCATATGGAACCACCGGATCACTTTGCCCTAGTTTCCTACCTGTTCGACTTGTCGGTCTCACAGTCAAGCTCCCTTATGCCAATATACTCGTCGCACGGTTACCAAGCGTGCTGAGGGAACCTTTGGAAGCCTCCGATACGATTTTGGAGGCGACCACCCCAGTCAAACTACCCACCACACACTGTTTCCCTGTTTTGCAGGGATTAGACATCAGATGACAGAAGGGTGGTATTTCAACGTTGACTCCACGATGCCTAGCGACACCGCTTCAAAGTCTCCCACCTATCCTACACATCGGGCAGCCGATGTCAATGTGAAGCTATAGTAAAGGTGCACGGGGTCTTTCCGTCCCGTTGCGGGTATCCGGCATCTTCACCGAAACTACAATTTCACCGAGCTCGTGGCTGAGACAGTGCTCAGATCGTTACACCATTCGTGCAGGTCGGAACTTACCCGACAAGGAATTTCGCTACCTTAGGACCGTTATAGTTACGGCCGCCGTTTACTGGGGCTTCGATTCAAAGCTTTGCCTTGCGGCTAACCTCTCCTCTTAACCTTCCAGCACCGGGCAGGTGTCAGGCCTTATACGTCATCTTTCGATTTCGCAAAGCCATGTGTTTTTGTTAAACAGTCGCCTGAGCCATTTTACTGAGACCCACTTGCGTGGGTAGCGCTTATCCCGAAGTTACGCGCTTAATTTGCCTAGTTCCTTAGCCACGGATCACTCGAGCGCCTCAGGATACTCTCCTTGACTACCTGTGTCGGATTGCGGTACGGGCGGCCCATATCTGAAGCTTAGAGGTTTTTCTTGGAAGTCTGATTAGGGTCAATGCATTCAGCCGAAGCTTCCTGCTACTGTCGAATTTCGGCAACACCGGTGGATTTACCTGCCAGCGCTATACCTACGTTCTTCACCGTGCTATTCCGTCAGCACGGAGACCGTTCACTCCTTCGTCACCCCATCGCAATATGGGTCGGTTGCGGAATATTGACCGCATGTCCATCGGCTTCGCCTGTCGGCTATACCTTAGGCCCCGACTAACCCTGATCCGATTAACGTTGATCAGGAACCCTTAGTCTATCGGCGGGCATGTTTTTCACATGCCTTATCGTTACTCATGCCTACATTTTCTTTTCCGGACGCTCCAGCATAGCTCACGCTACACCTTCTACGCAGACCGGAATGCTCTTCTACCACCCCGTATTGCTACGGGGTCCACAGCTTCGGTGGTGTGTTTGATGCCCGATCATTATCCATGCCGGATCGCTCGACTAGTGAGCTGTTACGCACTCTTTAAATGAATGGCTGCTTCCAAGCCAACATCCTAGCTGTCAGTGCAATCCGACCTCGTTAGTTCAACTTAACACACACTTGGGGACCTTTAGCCGATGGTCTGGGTTATTTCCCTTTCGCGCACGGACCTTAGCACCCGCGCGCTCACTCCCGGATAATGGAGTTATGGCATTCGGAGTTTGTCCGGGTTTGGTAGGCGGTGAAGCCCCCTAGCCCGATCAGTAGCTCTACCTCCATAACTGTACGTCCGAGGCTGCACCTAAATGCATTTCGAAGAGTACGAGCTATCTCCCAGTTTGATTAGCCTTTCACCCCTAATCACAGCTCATCCGAAGACTTTTCAACGTCTACCAGTTCGGTCCTCCATTCCGTGTTACCGGAACTTCAACCTGGCCATGATTAGATCACTTAGGTTTCGCGTCTGCCGCCACTGACTATGCGCCCTGTTAAGACTTGCTTTCGCTTCGGCTGCGGGACTTAATCCCTTAACCTTGCCAGTGACGAGCAACTCGTAGGCTCATTATGCAAAAGGCACGCCGTCATCCACCCGAAGGCAGACTCCGACCGCTTGTAGGCGTACGGTTTCAGGGTCTATTTCACTCCTCTGTTCGAGGTTCTTTTCACCTTTCCTTCACAGTACTGGTTCGCTATCGGTCTCTCAGTAGTATTTAGCCTTGGCGGATGGTTCCGCCGGGTTCAGACAGGATCTCACGTGTCCCGCCTTACTCAGGATACCATTAGGTATCGCATTCATGCCGTGTACGGGACTATCACCCGCTATGGTCCAACTTTCCAGAAGGGTTCCACTATGAATGCAACTTCCATGTCATGGTCCTACAACCCCGGATCCGCCGAAACGGTTCCGGTTTGGGCTGTCCCCTTTTCGCTCGCCACTACTGGGGGGATCACTATTTGTTTTCTTTTCCTCCGGGTACTTAGATGTTTCAGTTCCCCGGGTAAGCTTCCTTTTCAGGATATCCCGTCTTCAACGGGATGGGTTTCCCCATTCGGAAATCCACGGATCACAGGTCATTATGCACCTCCCCATGGCTTATCGCAGCCTATCGCGTCCTTCATCGCCTCTGAGAGCCAAGGCATCCACCATACGCCCTTAGTAACTTTTCGACCTCTTGAGGTCTTGCTCGGTGGACCGATCTCTCGGTCTGTCTTGGTCAGTCTAACAATACGTCAAAGAACGGTTGCCGTTGAACGGCCGGTCCGCCGTCGCCTAAACAAAGGCGGACCTGTGGTGGAGAATATCGGAGTCGAACCGATGACCTCCTGCTTGCAAAGCAGGCGCTCTAGCCAGCTGAGCTAATTCCCCGTTCCCTATCCCTGGTAGTCCTGCGCAGATTTGAACTGCGGACCTCTACATTATCAGTGTAGCGCTCTAACCAACTGAGCTACAGGACTAGGATTCGGCAACGGATGGCACCGTAATATCATCCATCTGAGAGAAAGCGAGTGTCGAGCCGCTGCTGTTGCAGGGCACGGAGAACGTGAAAGGGCAGTTCTCTAAAAAGGAGATGTTCCAGCCGCACCTTCCGGTACGGCTACCTTGTTACGACTTAGCCCCAGTCACCGACTTTGCCCTAGGTAGCTCCTTGCGGTCACCAACTTCAGGCACTTTCGGCTTCCATGGCTTGACGGGCGGTGTGTACAAGGCCCGGGAACGTATTCACCGCATCATGGCTGATATGCGATTACTAGCGATTCCAGCTTCACGGAGTCGGGTTGCAGACTCCGATCCGAACTGAGACGTGTTTTAGAGATCAGCATCCGCTCGCGCAGTAGCTTCCCATTGTTCCACGCCATTGTAGCACGTGTGTAGCCCAGGACGTAAGGGCCGTGATGACTTGACGTCGTCCCCACCTTCCTCACCGCTTACGCGGGCAGTTCCGTTAGAGTCCCCGGCATTATCCGCTGGCAACTAACAGTAGGGGTTGCGCTCGTTATGGGACTTAACCCGACACCTCACGGCACGAGCTGACGACAGCCATGCAGCACCTCGCACATTGTCCGAAGAAGAGGATGTTTCCACCCCTGTCAATGCACGTTCAAGCCCTGGTAAGGTTCCTCGCGTATCATCGAATTAAACCACATGCTCCACCGCTTGTGCGGGCCCCCGTCAATTCCTTTGAGTTTCAATCTTGCGATCGTACTCCCCAGGTGGATCACTTAACGCTTTCGCTAGGTGACCGACAGTATATCGCCGATCACGAGTGATCATCGTTTACGGCGTGGACTACCAGGGTATCTAATCCTGTTTGATCCCCACGCTTTCGTGCCTCAGCGTCAGTTTCGTCTTCGTGAGCTGTCTTCACTATCGGTGTTCTGTGCCATATCTAAGCATTTCACCGCTACACGGCACATTCCGCCCACGTCAAACGTACTCAAGAACAGCAGTATCAACGGCAATTCCGTGGTTGAGCCACGGGATTTCACCGCTGACTTGCTGTCCCGCCTACGCACCCTTTAAACCCAATGAATCCGGATAACGCTTGCACCCTTCGTATTACCGCGGCTGCTGGCACGAAGTTAGCCGGTGCTTATTCCATCGGTACCGTCAACCCGGGACACGTCCCGGGGTTTCTTCCCGATTAAAAGCAGTTTACAACGCGTAGCGCCTTCTTCCTGCACGCGGCATGGCTGCGTCAGAGTTGCCTCCATTGCGCAATATTCCTCACTGCTGCCTCCCGTAGGAGTCTGGTCCGTGTCTCAGTACCAGTGTGGGGGATAACCCTCTCAGGCCCCCTACCGATCGTAGCCTTGGTGAGCCGTTACCTCACCAACTAGCTAATCGGGCGCATGGCCATCCTGTACCGCCGGAGCTTTCAAGCCAAGGTGATGCCACCTCGGTTGTTATGGGATATTAGTCCGGATTTCTCCGGGTTATCTCCCAGTACAGGGCAGGTTCCATACGTGTTACGCACCCGTGCGCCGGTCGCCGCCAATGTATTGCTACATCGCGCTGCCCCTCGACTTGCATGTGTTAGGCCTGCCGCTAGCGTTCATCCTGAGCCAGGATCAAACTCTCCATTGTAAGTGGTGTTTGATCTGGCCCCTTCCAGTGTCTCCCATGTGCACCTTACAGCACACAGGGACACTCACTTTTCTCAGAATGGACAATAGGTCAAAGAACGCATCAAGTTCCCGGGGTTCATTCCGGACTTGAAAGTTTCACTTTACGCCTTCCGTTCGACGAACGTTTTCCGGAAGGGGCTGCAAATGTACACCGATCTTTTGATCTGCCAAGCGACGTTGAAATTTTTTTTCCGACCTCCGCTTGGCGCGGCTCACATTACATCCCCCGGACCGGGGCGCTCAAAGAACGTTTTTCCGAAAGCGGCTGCAAAGGTAGGGATCTATTCCATTCCACCAACACCTTGATGAAATATTTTTTTCAGGCTCCGTGTCAGGGAGTGCTTACGGCGAAAGGCAACACCTTGCCGTTGTAGAAGTTATGTCCTTCCACAACGAACCGGGCCAGGTAGTTGCCCACCTCATCGGGCCCCACCGGGGCGGTGTAGCCCGGGAATGCTTCGCGCAGCATGGCGGTATCCACGGCCCCTAGGCAAAGGCAGTTGCAGCGCACCTGCCGGTCCTTCAGCTCCTCCGCCAAACACTCGGTGAGATTGGCCAGGGCGGCCTTGCTGGCACTGTAGGCGGCCATGCCGGGGAACTTTACGCTCCCCTGGAAGCCGCCCATGCTTCCGATGTTGACCACATGCCCGGGGGGATCGCCCTGCAATGCGGCCGCCAAGGCCTGCGTCAGCAGCAACGGGATGGTGGCATTGAGGCGGAAGAGCCTTTGCGCATCCGCTGCGGTCCAGCCACCCAAGCCATACTTTAAGAGCAGCCCTGCATTGTTCACCAGGCCGTGCAACCGGCGCGGGCCCACGGCCTGCTTCACCTGCGCCACGGCATCTTCCTGTTCCAGGTCCATGCCCAATGGCCGCAGGCTTCCCCGGCCACCTGCACATTCATGGGCGAGGTCCTGCAGCTTCGCCGCACTTCGTGCCACGGCGATCACCTCGCAGCCATGCTGCTGCACCAAGGCCTTGGCCGTTGCGCGGCCCACGCCCGTACTGGCGCCGGTGACCACTACGAGTTTTCCGTCCCCACTTGCTTTGTTCATGATGGCGATCGCTGGTGGCAAGATAGGGAGTGGAAGCGGGCGCACACGCAATTCAACCGGGGTATGGCCGGATCAGTTGCGGGGCCTGAGTTCCTGCATACGCTGGCGTTCGGCCGGGTCCACGAGGTTGCCCAGCTGGTCCATTTGCCGGAGGATCCATGCTTGGCGGCGCTGCACGAAAGGCGAAGGCCTGCATGCGTTGTACCGGCGCGGGGCGGGAAGCACGGCGGCGACCAGTGCGCATTGCGCGGGGCTGAGGGCTGCTGCGCTGCGGCTGAAGCAGGCCCGTGCGGTGGCCTCCACGCCGAAGCGGCCGTTTCCGGTCTCAGCCACGTTCAGGTACACTTCAAGGATGCGTTCCTTGCCCCACAGCCCCTCGATGAGCAGGGTGAACCACGCTTCGAGCCCTTTCCGCAGGAAGGTGCGGCCCGGCCAAAGGAAGACATTCTTGGCGGTCTGCTGGCTGATGGTGCTTGCCCCACGCACCCGGTGGCTGCGCTCGTTGTGCGCGAAGGCCTTCTGCATGGCCCCGATATCAAAGCCATGATGGGCGAAGAACTGCTGGTCCTCGGCGGCGATGGCCGCCAAGGGCATGGCCTGCGGCATGGCGGGCAGCGGCTTCCACGCGCGCTGCACGGCGCCTTGTTCGCGGGCCTGGGCGGCCATGGCCCAGGTGACAGGCGGCGAAATGAAGCGCAATGCAAGCGCCCAAAGCACGCTGATGAGCAGCGCCCAGAACATGCAGGAAGCCGCCACGCGAAACAGGACCTTCAAGCCTTTCCACATGGCGGTTTCACGTTACGGGGGGTGCTAAAGCAGCTTTTTCACCTCCGCCAGCACCGGATCGTAATCCGGTTCGGTGGTGATTTCCGGAACCACTTGGGTATAACGCAGCACGCCTTCCTTGTCGATGACGAACACCACGCGGGCCAGCAGGCCGGCCAGGGGGCTGCCTTGCAGGCGCACGCCGAGCTTGTCGGCATCGCGGAAGCGGAAGTCGGACACGCCCTTCACGTTGGCAATGCCTTCAGCCTCGCAAAAGCGCTTGAGGGCGAAGGGCAGGTCTGCGGAAAGCGCCACCCCTGCGGCCCCAAGGTCGGACAGGTGCTTGTTGAACGCGCGGGTTTCCGCGGCACAAACGCCCGTATCCACGCTGGGTACGCTGAAGAGCACCGCCACCTTGCCTTTCAGGCCGGCGATATCCCCTTCCGAAAGGTCGCTATTGACAAAACGTACGTTGGGCATGGCCTGGCCGATTGCCGGCAGGTGGCCGTTGAGGTGTACTTCGGTGCCTTTGAATTTGGTGGTCATTGGTGGGTAGTGATTGGTGGGTAGTGATTGGTGGGTAGTGATTGGTGATTGGTGAGTGGTGAGTGGTGAGTGGTGAGTGATGTGCTGCGCCCGCGCCCATGGTGAATAAGATGCAGGCCTTGAACCAAGGGCGGGCAGCCAGTGGCAGGGCCGCGCCCGGTTAAGCGGTGGTCAATTCTCCTCCATGATAGCGGGGATGGCACCTTCGTAAATGGCCTTGGCATCCTGTATGAAGCCGAAGGGTTCGTCGTCCACCATGAGCTTGCCCTTGGTGATGTGCCCCAGCAGGATGAACGGCACTTTGCTCATGCGCATCAGGTCGAGGAAGCCTTCCTCCTGGTCTTCGGTGAGGGTGACCACCACACGGCCCTGTCCTTCGCCGAACAGGAACGCGTCCGGGCGCACCTCACTGTCGGTGACCACATCGAAGCCCAGCTCGTTGGGCATTGCCATTTCCACCAGGGTGGTCCACAGGCCGCCATCGCTCACATCGTGGGCAGCGGTGATGAGGCCGCGCTTGATGAGGTGGGAGACGACCACATGCACCACGTGCTCCTCCTTCAGGTTGAAGTAGGGCGCGGGTGAGCTGTGTACATTGTGGTGCTTCACCAGGTATTCGCTGCTGGCAATGTCATCGGTTACCTTGCCGATGAGGAAGATGAGGTGCCCCTTGGCCTGGAAGGCGAGCGTCATGCGCTTCTCCACATCCTCCAGAACACCCACCATGCCTATGGTGGGCGTGGGGAACACGGCCTCTTCCCTACCGTCGATGAGGGATTGGTTGTAGAAGCTGACGTTGCCTCCGGTGACGGGCGTCTTCAGCTCGGTGCAGGCCTCGGACATGCCCTTGATGGCTTGTGCGAACTGCCAGTACACCTCGGGATCATAGGGGTTTCCGAAGTTGAGGCAGTTGGTGACGCCTGCGGGTTCAGCCCCGCTGCACACGATGTTGCGCGCGGCCTCGCACACGGCGATCATGGTTCCGGTATAGGGGTCCGCGTTCACATAGCGGGCGTTGCAATCCACGGTAACGGCCAACCCTTTTTTGCCGCCGGTTTCGCGCAGCAGCACCAGGCCGGCGTCGCTGGGGGCGTTGGTGCCCATGTTCAGCGTGCGCACCATGGTGTCATATTGTTCGCTCACCCAGCGCTTGCTGGCAATGTTGGGGCTTGCCAGCAGCTCGAAGGCCACTTGTTCCAGGTTTTCCGGCACGGGGACCATGTCGGTGCGGAATTTATTGTTCTCCTTGAAGCTGGCCGGTTCTTTTTGTTCGCGCGTGTACACGGGCGCCCCGCCGCCGAGCACGAGGCTGTCGGCCGGCACATGGGCCACCAGGTCGCCGTGCCAGAAAAAGCGCAGTTCGTTCCCTTGGGTAACGGATCCGATGGGCACGCAGTGCAGGTCCCATTTCCCGAAGATGGCCTCCACCTCCTTCTCCCGCCCCTTCTTCACTACCACCAGCATGCGTTCCTGGCTTTCGCTC
Organism: Bacteroidota bacterium; assembly: GCA_018266475.1. Classification (GTDB taxonomy): domain Bacteria; phylum Bacteroidota; class Bacteroidia; order Flavobacteriales_F; family PHOS-HE28; genus PHOS-HE28. The sequence continues at coordinate 2,873 of JAFEAI010000283.1, read as the reverse complement.
AGCAGGATCTCCCAGGGTTGCATGCCGGCCTGCCGCAAGGGCACAAGGTCCAGGTTGATATCCATTCCGCACCCGCCCTTCTCGCTCATCTCGCTGGTGCTGCACGTGATGCCTGCCGCGCCCATGTCCTGCATGCCGATGATGGCATCGGTATCGGCCAGTTCCAGGGAAGCTTCCAGCAAGAGCTTCTCCATGAAGGGGTCGCCCACCTGCACGGCAGGCAGGTCGTCCACGCTGCTGCCGGTGATGTCCTTGCTGGCAAAGGAGGCGCCATGGATGCCGTCCTTGCCGGTGGCGCTGCCGACGATGTACACCGGGTTGCCTACGCCGTGGCTGGTGGCGCTGATCACCTTGTCGGTGCGGACGATACCCACGCTCATGGCGTTCACCAGGGGGTTGGTGGTGTAGCAGGGATCAAAGTACACCTCACCGCCAAGCACGGGCACGCCGAAGGCATTGCCGTAGTCGCCGATGCCCTTCACCACGCCGCGCATGTGCCAGCGGCTACTGGCGGTGTTGGCGATGTCGCCGAAGCGGAGCGAATTGAGCTGTGCGATGGGCCTTGCGCCCATGGTGAAGATGTCGCGGTTGATGCCGCCCACGCCGGTGGCCGCGCCCTGGTACGGCTCTATGGCGCTGGGGTGGTTGTGGCTCTCGATCTTGAAGGCGCAGGCCCAGCCGTCGCCGATGTCGATGAGGCCCGCGTTCTCCTGGCCTGCCTCCGCCAACACACGCGGCCCCTTGCGCGGCAGCGTCTTCAGCAGGGTGATGGAGTTTTTGTAGGAGCAGTGCTCGCTCCACATGGCGCTGTAGATGCCCAGCTCGGTGAAGTTGGGAGCGCGGCCGAGGATCTCCTTGATGCGCTCGAACTCCTCCTCGCGGAGGCCGAGCTTCTTGGCGGTTTCCAGGGTGCCTTCCTCCATGGTGGCCTCGGGCACGGACATTTCGTTGGTTTTTGCTGCCATTGCAGGTACAAAGGAACGGGTTATTGGGGGAACGGAGGAGCCGGGGAACTCATGCAATGGTGCCCATGACGGGGCCGCAGGATGCCCCCGGTGAAACCTGAAGCACCCGTATGCACGGAAGCGTACGACCAAGGGTTACGGGTACAGCAGATACGGCTTCCGCATCTGCTTGAAGGCCTCCAGGTCCTTCTGCCACCGGGCGCGGATGGCATCCTCGGCCTCCCCCGCTTCCACGGCCTTGCGCAGGCTTGCATTGCCCGCCAGTTTGTTGAAGAATGAATTGAAGAACTTGGCCTTATCCGGTGTGCTGCGGTACATGCCGATGAGCCATTGGAGGTCCAAGCGGGGATCGGCGCGGGAGTAGATCTCGCCGAACGAGGCCAGGTCCAGGCCGGTGCATGGCTTGCCGGAATAGGGCGGGTCCATGGCCCCGGGCGTGGCACGCGGGGTGAAGGTGTAATCGCCGAGGGTGCAGCCGGGGAAGCCGATGCACTGGAACGGCTTGCCGGTACCGCGGCCCACGCTTACGATGGTGCCCTCGAACAGGCCCAGGGCGGGATAGAGGTACACGGCGGCCATGTTGGGCAGGTTGGGCGAGGGCTTTACAGGAAGCTCGTAATAGGAGGCGTGATCGTAGCCGGTGCAGGGGACCACGGTGAGTCCGCATTGCACGCCGCCCCGCAGCCAATGCTGGCCGTTGATCATGCGGGCATACTCGCCAATGGTCATGCCATGCACGAGCGGCACGGGATGCATGCCCACGAAGGAACGGAAGGCGGTGTCCAGCACGGGGCCGTCCACATAGAAGCCGTTGGGGTTGGGGCGGTCGAGCACGACCACCTGCTTCCGCTGCTCCGCAGCAGCCTCCATTACGTAATGCAGGGTGCTGATGTAGGTGTAGAAGCGCACGCCCACGTCCTGGATGTCGAAAAGCAGGACGTCCACATCAGCGAGCTGGGCGGGGCTTGGTTTCTTGTTCTTGCCGTAGAGGGAAACCAACGGCAGGCCGGTGCGCTTGTCGCGTTCATCGGCCACGTGCTCGCCTGCGCCGGCCTCGCCGCGGAAGCCGTGCTCCGGGGCGAACACTTTTTTGATGTCCACGCCGATGGAGAGGAGTGAATCCACCAGGTGTACCGGGCCGATCATGCCGGTTTGGTTGGTGACCACAGCCACCCGCTTTCCGCGCAGCAGCGGGATGTATTGATCCGTGCGTTCGGCACCTGCATGGATGCGGGCATTGGCATAGCCCTCCACGGCCACGGGCCGCGCATCCACCAATTGCGCGGGCGCATGGCCATTGCAACCGAGCAGGACGGAAACCACGCCGGCCAGCCTTGCGGCACGGCCTATCTTCGCCGCGAACCCCATGGGCTTCGCACATTTCATCGCCCGCCGCATCCTCAGCGACAGCGAGCGGCAGGACCGGCTTTCGCGGCCCATCGTGATCATAGCGGTGCTCGGCATTGTGATCGGCATGGCGGTAATGATCCTGACGGTGGGGATCAGCACGGGGTTCCAAGGCGAAGTTCGGGCCAAAGTAACGGGCGCCGGATCGCACATCGAGATCGTGCCCTTGGCCCAGGAAGATGCGAACGCCTCGGCGCGGGTGCAGATCGCCCAGCCATTTTATCCTTGGTTGGACACGGTGCCGGGGGTGAAGCACATCCAGGTGTTCGCGCTGCAGCCGGGCATTGTAGAAACGGAGCGCGACATCCAAGGGGTGGTGGTAAAAGGCGTGGGCGCCGACCACGACTGGGATTTCCTGCGCAAGCACTTGGTGGCCGGCACGGTGCTCGCCATCGGCGACAGCGTGCGGCCGCAGGTACTGATCAGCCAATGGATGGCGCGGCGGCTGGTGAAACAGGTGGGCGATGAGCTCACGGTGTACCTGATCAAAGGGCGCGACGA
>JAFEAI010000282.1 GCA_018266475.1 Bacteroidota bacterium | reverse complement strand
ACCTGCTCATTACGAATGAGCTGCTCTACCGCTGAGCTAAGGAGGCGGAAAAACAAATCACCAGCCTGGTGAACGGGCGGCAAATGTATGCCTTGCGGCCATACGCGCGATGCACCCGCCTGCCTCGGGCCCGGTTCCGTGCAACAGGACCAGAGGCTTGCATCACGGAGCGGTTATCTTGGCCGCATGCAATCGTACGAGTACAGGCCCGTGGACCCCGTGCATGAACTGCCGCTGACGGAAACCCTGCTGCGGACCGCCTTTCCCGATGCGGTGCATTTCACCCAGGAGGTGCTTCGTTGGCAGTACATGGACAATCCGGACGGAACGGTGGTGGGCTGCAATGCGTGGCTGGAGGGCACCCTGGCGGCGCACTATGTAACCATCCCCATGCAGGCGAACGTGAACGGCAAGCTGGAGAAGGGACTGCTTTCGCTGAATACCGCCACCCATCCCGCCCACCAGGGCAAGGGCCTGTTCACCAAGCTTGCACTGGCCACCTACGAACGCGCAGCCCGGGAGGGCTTTGGGTTTGTGGTGGGCGTGGCCAATGCCAACAGCACCCATGGCTTCATCAGGAAGCTCGGGTTCTCCTTGGTTTCACCCTTGCGGGCCATGATCGGCTTTGGTCCGCTACCGGTGCGGAAAGCGGATGCCGATGTGCAATTTGCGCATGCCTGGAACCCCGCATCCGTCGCCTGGCGGTTGCGCCACCCGGCCTATCACTATTCCGCGAAGGCCGAAGGTGGGCGCGTGCTTGTCCTTTCAGGGCGAAAACAGTTCGGTGCCCGCTACATCCTTGGGGTGCGGGACAAGGCGGAGCTGCAAGTGGAACTGCCCCATGAACCGGGGAGCGTGCTGCGAAAGGTGTGGATCGGGCTGGATCCCGCGATGAGCTGGGCCGGAAAGCCGTACGTGAACATCCCCATGCGCTTCAGGCCCGCCCCGCTGAACCTCATCTTCAAGGACCTGGGCGGAACCGGCCGTGTGCTGGACCCGGGCAAGGTGCGCTTCGAGGCAATGGATTTTGACATTCTATGAACCGGCAGCCTTGCGAGCATGCAGCAAAAGGAGCGGCACAAGGCATCGGCATGGTGCTATCTTCGCCGCCCCGATGAAGGAGCATACGATGGAAGCGAAAGAGGTGGCAGAGCCTTCCGTGCAGCGGTCATACATGGAATACCAGGCGGCCGATCATCTTCTCTTCGACCCGCTGAAGGACCTCAATCTGCCGGCCAGCTATGATGAAGTCGTGGAGCGCTACCGGCGGTTGCGGTGCGAGCAGCCTTCGCCCGGCCTGAACTGACCTTTTTGCCCGAGTGGCGATCGGCCCCGGCATACCGGGGCTTTTTCATTCCCCCTTGGCCCGGAGCCCGGTTGACCCCAAAAAGGTGCCGCTTGGGGGCGAGGCTGCGCTGCAGGTATCATTTTCCGGACGGATCACCTACCTTCATCCTGTGGTTGGCGGAGCCCTGCCGCCACATGCGTTCCTTTTTCCTGTTCCCGAAAAATCCCTTGAGCCATGAAGACCTACGATGAGAAACACATCAAGAATGTCGTGCTGCTGGGTTCACATGGAAGCGGCAAGACCACCTTGGCCGAGACCATGCTGTTTGAGGCGGGGCTGCTGACGCGGCGCGGCCGTGTGGAAGAGGGCGGCACGGTAAGCGACCACACGGCGCTGGAGCGCGAGCGTGGCTACAGCACGCAAAGCACCTGCATGCACACGGAATGGCGGAACTACAAGATCAACCTGATCGACACGCCGGGGATCGATGAATGCTTCGGCGAAACACTGCCCGCAGTGCAGGTGGCGGACACCTGCGTGCTGCTGTTGAACGCCCGGAACGGCGTGGAGGTGGGCACCGAGCTGGTCTGGGAGCAGATCGCGCCCTTCCGGCGCCCCGTGGTAATGGCCATCAATCAGCTGGACCACCCCGGCGCCGACTTTGATGCCGCGCTGGCACAAGCCCGTGAACAATTCGGCGCGGCGGTAACGGTGATGCAGTATCCCATGGAGCAGGGCGAGGGTTTCCATCGGATCATCGACCTGCTGCGCATGACGATGTACGTGTTCAAGGATGAAGGCGGAAAACCGGAAAAGCAGCCCATACCGGGGGCCGAGCGGGAGCGGGCGGAACGCCTGCACAGGGAACTCGTGGAAAAGGCCGCCGAAAATGATGAGCGCCTCATGGAGCGCTACTTTGAGAAGGGGGAACTGGATGAGGATGAGATGAGCCAGGGCCTGCGGGCAGGCATGATGCAGCGGAGCTGCTTCCCCGTGTTCTGCCTAAGCGCCGTGCGGAACATGGCCAGCGGGCGCCTGATGGGCTTCATCGACAATGTGGCGCCATCGGCCACGCAAATGCCGCCTGTGCAGCTGGAGGATGGCGGGCAACTGCCTTGCTCCACGGAAGGGCGGCCCGTGCTGCACATCTTCAAGACCACGAACGAGCCCCACTTGGGGAGGATCAGCTACTTCAAGGTGATGAGCGGTGAGCTGCGCGAAGGCCAGGAGCTGGTAAATGCGTCCACCGGCACCACGGAGCGTATTGGGCAACTCTTCATCCCCGAGGGAAAGGAGCGCAAGCCCGTGGACCGCTTGGTGGCGGGCGATATCGGAGCCGTGCTGAAGCTGAAGGACACCGGCACCGGCCACACGCTGCACGCAAAAGGTGCGGAGGTACGCCTGCCCATGATCGCCTTCCCCCCTCCCCGCCTGCTGCGCACGGTGAAGGCCGCCGATGGCAAGGAGGAAGAGAAGCTGCACCAGGCCCTGTTGGAGCTCCAGCAGGAGGACCCCTCCATCAGCCTGCGCTATGACCGCGAAAGCGCGGACCGCATCATAGGCACCATGGGCGAACTGCACCAGGGGGTAGTGGAGTGGAAGCTGGCGAACCGCTATAAACTGCGGGCCGAATTCGGCAGCCCCAAGGTGCCTTACCGGGAAACGATCCGCAAACCTGCGGCCGCCATGTACCGGCACAAGAAACAGACCGGTGGCAGCGGCCAGTTTGCCGAGGTACACCTGCGTATAGAGCCGTGGCATCAGGGCATGCCGGCCCCCACAGGTGTTTCCGTACGCAGCACCGAGGAGATCGACCTGCCCACGGGCGGCAAGCTGGTTTTCCTGAACTGCATCTCCGGGGGCGTGATAGACAACCGGTTCATGCCAAGCATCCTGAAGGGGGTGATGGAGAAGATGGAGCACGGCCCGCTCACCGGTTCACCGGCAAGGGATGTGCGCGTGGTGGTGCATGACGGGAAAATGCACGCGGTGGACAGCAACGACATCAGCTTCCGCATTGCGGGGCTGATGGCCTTCAAGGACGCCTTCACGCAGGCGGACCCCCAGCTGATGGAACCCGTGCAGGAGGTGGAGGTGCGCGTGCCCGATGAGCTGATGGGCGATGTGATGACGGACCTGCAAGGCCGCCGCAGCATCATCCTGGGCATTGCAGGCGCGGGCCGTGTGCAGGTGGTGAAGGCCCAGGTGCCCGCCGCGGAGCTGGACCGCTACAGCACGCGCCTCCGCAGCCTTACCCAGGGCCGCGGCACACATACGGAACGCTTCCTGGAATACCGGGCGGTGCCCGCCGACCTGCAGCAACGGCTGGTGCGGCAACACGGGCAGCAGGAAGTGCCGGCGTGATCCGCCGACTATGGTGTGCCCTTTGCGGATGAAGGCACCGTGAAGGTGTTGTTGTCCCGGTCGGTGTCGCCCAGCCTGTTGAACGGGTCCAGTTGCACACGGCCCACCGCATTGCCCGGCACCGCCACCTTGAAGGTATAGGCGGGGTTGGTCCATTGCCACGGGGGCAGCGTGCCGAATGGCTTCCCTTGCGGGTTTTCCTTGCGTGCGCCAAGCATGAGCGAGAGCGGGACGTTGAACCACTGCACGGTGCCGTTCCGCGCGGTCACGGCCACGTCCACCGGCATTAGCATCTCCCCTTTCCGTTCCAGGGTGATCACGGCGGTGTCCCCGTGCTGCACCACATCCGCCACGGCATAATCCAAGGTGCGGGTGGTGTTTACCCATTCGCGGAAATACCAGCCCAACTGCAGGCCCGTTTGCGCCTCCATTGCGCGCTGCACGTCCACGGGGGCCGGATGCTTGAACCCGCACGCCAGGAAATAGCGGCGCAGCCCCTGGTGGAGGGTGCTGTCGCCGATCACCGCGCCCAGCTGGTCCAGGAGGAATTCGCCCATGCTGTAGGCCACTGTGCTGTAGGCGCGGTTGGTGGTGAAGTGGTCCGCTTCCACGGACATGGGCTCGCGATCGGGATCCGCAGCCCAGCGCAGGTAGGCCTCGGTGGCGTCGCTGTGTACGCGGTTCTTGTCCAACTGCGGAAAGAGCGCGCGCATCACTTCCGCCCCGGCATATTCGGTGAATCCCTCGTCCATCCACGGGTGGCTAAGCTCATCGCTGGCGAGCACGCCGTAGTACCAGCTATGCACCAGTTCATGCACGCTGGTGCCCACCAGGCTGCCCAAGCGGCGCTCCCCTGTTACCAGGGTCATCATGGGGTATTCCATGCCGCCATCGCCGCCTTGCACAAAGCTGTATTCGGGCCATGGGTAGGTTCCGAAGTGGCGGTTCATGTATTGTACGGCCTTTACCATGTAGCCGGGCAGTTGGTTCCAGTTCTCCGCCAGTTCGGCCTTGTCCTTGCGGAAAAAGCGCAACAAGGGGCCGTCCGGCACCTGGGCGGTGGTTTGCACATAGGCGGGATCGGCCGCCCATGCAAAGTCATGTACGCGGGGCGCACGAAAGTGCCAGGTCAGTTTTCCATCGGTGCGTGGTTGGCGCTTTGTGCGGGGTGCATAGCCCCTGCCGATCTCCTTGGCGTTCGCCAGTACCCCGGTTGCCGCCACGGTGTACGCGCTGTCCAAGGAGATCCGCACGTCAAAATCGCCCCATTCCCCGTAAAACTCACGGCCCACGTAGGGGTCGGCATGCCACCCGCTGCGGTCATAGGCGGCCACCTTGGGATACCACTGGGCCATGCTGTAGGCCACGCCCTCCGCATTGTCCCGCCCGCTGCGCCGCACTTGCAGCGGTACTTGGCCGTGAAAATCCAGGGACAACCGGGTGGATTTCCCAGGGAGCAGCGGCTTGGCCAGGCGGATGCGCATCACGGTGCCCGCGGTTTCCATTGCCACCGGCCTGCCGTCCTGCGTTATGCGCGTGCATTGCAGGTCTCCTTGCTGCCCGGGCGATAAATGGAGGATGCGGTCGGCCACGCGCGGATCGGGATCGGCAATGGTGCGCGAGCGCACGTCCATTTCGCTTCCCGGCTTGAAGGCGTTGAAGTACAGGTGGAAGAACATTTCCCGGAGCGTATCCGGGCTGTTGTTCCGGTAGGTTAGGTGCTCCTGCCCGGTGAACAGGTGGGTGCGCACGTCCAGGTCCACCGAAATCCCGCATTGGACATGTTGTTGCCAGCAGCCGCATTGCGCATGGGCGAAGCGGGCGGCAAGCAGGACAAAGGCAAAGGACAACAGGCGCATTGGCCAAAGATGCCCCGTCCGCGTTGGGGACGGGAACAATGGCGTGTTAAGAGACCCTACTGGAGCCGCAGTGATACCATCTGTGAGCAGCGTGTGGAGGCGCAGTTGGGCCCGGCCAATGAGCATGGACATGAGGTTGGGCAGCACGGGGGAACTGGAGAAGACCGGTCCGCGCCTCTTGTTGAAAAGGCGTTGATGACCTGTGGATAGCTTGTGCGGTAAGCTGTTGATCCCGGATGGCAGCGCGGGAAACGCTGTGGATCGGTTGTGGATAACCCAAACCCGGCGATTGCCGGAACCCACCTGTTTTCCACGGCCTTTTCCACCGGTCAGGAGAGCAGGTACTGCCGCAAGGCAAACTCCATTTGCCGGTTGGATTCGGCCAGCCTTTCCGTGTAGGCCGCACGCTCCTGGTCGGCTTGCACGGAGGCCCATGCCTTGGCCACGGCCCGCCGCACCTCGGCTTCCTCCCAAGGCTTTTGGATATAGTGGCATACCCCGGCCTCGTTCAAGGCATCAACAAGGGCCTGAAGGTCGGCATGGGCGGTTATCAACATGCGGCGCACCTGAGGAAAGCCCTCCTTGATGCGCCTCAGGGCCTCCGTACCTAAGATGCCCGGCATGCGCTGGTCGCAGATCACGATATGCACCCCCCCTTTTTTCAACAGGTGCCAGGCCTCTTCTAGGCCGGAGGCTACCATCAAGTTGAATTCCGTGCGGAACGCCGCATGGAATGCAACGCGGTTCCCCGCTTCATCGTCGATGTACAATACGGTAGGCACCGTAGCGAATGAATCCTTTGCCAATTCCATGGGAGAGCTTTGGGGCTACATACGTGCCGCGTGCCCGAATGGTTACCAGGTTGAGCACTGCTACTTGTTGATAACCTGCCGAATGATACCTTCGACCCGTTAACGGCTGTTGCGGAAATTAGCCACCGATGTCAATCCATTCCGGACTGGAAAGTCTGCTTTCATCAAATGCAGTTGACCCCTTGGAACACAGGGCGGTCATCTTCAGCCTTCCTGCCGATCAGGAGGCATTGCAGGAGTTGCTGAAGGCGAATCCGCAGATCAGGGTGCATGACCGGATTCACGCCCAGCTCAGGGAGCTGCGAAAGGCGTTGAACCCCACCGTGAAATTCAATGAGAATTCGATTGAGGTAGCTATCGATAAATTCCTGGGTGGCAGGAAGGTGATTGAGTTTGGCTCTTGGGTATATTACCCGTGGCGCCACGAGTTGGTCCATTTGCTGGGGGCGCATGATTTTGCCATCGTGCGCACGGACAGGAACCGGAACAAGATCACCCGCGAAGAGCAGGCCGTGCTGGCTACCAAAAAGGTTGGGGTGATCGGTCTTTCGGTGGGCCAGTCGGTAAGCTTGGCGATGGCCTTGGAACGGAGCTTCGGGGAGATCCGCCTGGCGGATTTCGACACCTTGGACCTGAGCAACCTGAACCGCATCCGCTCCGGTACGCGGAACCTGGGGATGAACAAGGCGGTGATCACGGCCCGCGAGATCGCGGAGCTCGATCCCTACCTGAAAGTGACCTGCTTCACCGACGGCCTCACCCGTGAAAACATGGATGCCTTCTTCACCGAAGGCGGAACGCTGGACATGCTGGTGGAGGAATGCGATAGTGTGGACATCAAGATCCTGGCGCGGCAGAAGGCGAAGGAACTGCGCATCCCGGTGGTGATGGACATGAGCGACCGCGGGTGCCTGGACGTGGAGCGCTTCGACCTGGAGCCAGCACGCCCCCTGATGCACGGCTGGATCGACCACTTGGACCTGGATGCGGCGCAACGGCCCATGACCGCCGAGGAAAAGGTGCCCTACATGCTGCCCATTACCGGGGTGGAAACCCTGAGCCCCCGCATGAAGGCCTCGGTGATCGAACTGGGCCGGACCATTGGCACCTGGCCGCAATTGGCCACCTCGGTAGTGCTTGGCGGCGCCTTGGCGGGCGATGCCGTGCGGCGCATCCTGCTGGGGCAGTTCAGCGCCTCGGGCCGGTGGCATGTGGACCTGGAGGAGCAGATCGCCGACCCGGCCGCGGAGCCGGTTGAACTTCCGGCGCACACGGCACCGGAGCCGTTCCACATCAGCAGCGACCGGCTGTTGCAGTTGGAAAAAGAACTTGGCCCGGCCGGCCATGGGGCGCTGAAGCTGGATACGGGCATCCTTGCGCAGTTGGTGGAGGCTGGTGCCATGGCACCAAGCGCTGGCAACATGCAGCCGTGGAAGTTCATCCAGCACGAAAATCGCCTGCTGCTCTTCCATGACAAAGGCCGCTCCCGTTCCATGTGGGACCCGGACGATACGTTCGCCCGCATCGCCCTCGGTGCCTGCGTGGAGAATGTCGTCCTGAAGGCGCACGCCCTAGGGCTGGAGGTTGCCCTTGTGCCCGGTACAGGCAAGGACGACGACCTCATTGCCGCCTTCGCATTCACGCACACCGCATCCAACGCCTACGAGCCGCACCTGATGGATGCACTGGCGGGCATGATCGGAGCGCGGCACACGAACAGGAAGTTGTCCGCCCCGGAGCACATTCCGGAGGCCAGCCTGCAGCGGTTGCAAGCTGCACTGCACGGCAGCGCTGGATTGGATGTCCGGTACATGACCGGTCGGCAGGACCTGGCGCAATTGGGCGGTATCTGCGCTGTGGCCCAGCGCATCAAGCTGCTGCACCCTGAAAGCCGCGCGGAACACTTCCGGCAGGAGGTCCGGTGGACACCCGAGGAAGCAGCCCAAAAGCGCGACGGCATTGGCCTTGGGCTCCTTGAGATGCACCCTGCCGAGGAGGCCATGATGCACATGTCCGCCGATCCCCGGGCCATGGACCTGCTGGACCGGTGGGGCTTGGGCGCCAACCTGGGCATGCGGGCCAACATGGCTGCGGCCACCGCCTCCGCCATGGGCCTAATAAGCTGTGATGCGCACCGGCCGGTTTCGCCCATTGCTGCGGGCCGCGCCGTGCAACGCTTGTGGCTGGCCGCCCAGGCAGAAGGCCTTGCCATACAGCCCCTCATGGTCCCCGTGCAATTGATGCGGACATTGGAATTAAGGCCGGCCACCGTGCGTGAAAAGGACCGCCACGAATTGGAAGAAATCCGGGGCGAATTCCTCCGTGCGTGGCAGTTGCAGGACCGCGAGGCCCTGTTCATGTTCCGCATCGCCAAGGCCGCCCCGCCCGCAGCCCGGTCACTTCGCCTGCAATTGAACGAGGTCCTACTTCCCTCCCCTGAAAGCCAAGCACCACGCCCGCATGCAACCCGAACGCATTACGCTGAAAGCATTCCGCGCACCTGAAGAACCGGACCTGTGCGCTGAATTCCTGCATGAGCACCGCCGCGTCCTGGAGGATTTCGGCATTAGCAACGTGGCCACCAACAGTGAAGCGTGGATGCACGACCCGTACAGCTACGTGATCGTTGCGCAGCACGACACCCTGGGCATGGTGGGCGGCATCCGGCTGAAGATCGACGCGGGTGACCAACCGCTGCCCATGGCGGGAGCCATCCGCAAGCTGGATGCCAAGGTGGACGATGCCCTGGCCGAACTGCGGCCATACGGCAACGGCGAGGTGTGCGGGCTTTGGAACGCGCACCGCGCAAATGGCAAGAACATCCCTGTGCTGCTAAGCCAGGCCGTAACCGCCATGGCCGTGCCCGCCGGTGCCCGCAGGATGGTGTGCTTTGTGGCGCACTACACCCAAAAGCACCCGGCCAGGAACGGTTTTGTGGTGATGGAGAACCTTGGCGAGCACGGCTTTTTTCCCGGTTACCCCATCCCGCGGATCATAGCACTGGCCATGGTGAACCCGGACACCATGCTCCTGGAGCATGCCACGGAGGCACACCGGCAATTCATCTACAGTTTGCGCTTGCGCCCCGAACAGGAACGGGTGGAAACCCATGGAAGCGTGTCCTTCGAGGTAACCTACAGGATGCATTTGAGCAAGGCCGTACACGATCTGCATGCCTATCGGCAGATCATGGCCGACCGCTTGCTGGCCGCAAGCTGACGCGCCACAACCTTGTGCTGCGCCTGCCGTACAAGCGGGCGTGAAAGTTCTGCATCTGCTTATCGGCATGCTGCTGTACACAGTGGCGGCGGCACTTCCCGGCCAAGGAACAGGAACTTTTATCCAGTACAACGGGGCCGACCAGACGGGGCCCTGGGGGAAGGACCTGCTGATCAAGGAGGACCCCGCCGCCAACCTGCAGATCGGGGACCTGCTTGCCACGGACGATTACATGTCCTGCCGATCGGTGGTTCCCAACCTTGGGCTCACGCGGTCCGCCTTTTGGCTAAAGGCCACACTGGTGAATGCCGCATCCAGCGGGAACCCGGTGATGCTGATAGACTATCCGGAGATCGACGAGCTGGACATTTACGTGGCCTCAAACGGCCGCATCACCCAAGCCTTGCACGGGGGAGATGCGCGGCCTGTGGACCATAAGGACCGGAACGCCCCCTCCTATTCCTATGAGCTGGACGTGCCATACGGCGGGATCGTGGACGTATACATCCGCGCGAAAAGCACGAAGCAGCTTCAGCTGCCCATTTTCCTGCAGAACGAGCGGCGGAGCACCGTGCAGAAACTGAACCGCAACTTCTTCATGGGCGGATATGTGGCCATCATGCTTGTGATGGTGCTCTACAACTTCTTCATCACCATTTCCCTCCGCGAGCGGAGCTATTACCTCTACATTCTTTACTTGATCTCGGTGTGCCTTACCCAAGTATCCTTCAACGGGTATGGTGCCTTCTACTTCTGGCCCGGCCAGCTTTGGGTCAACCACCACGCCTCCACCACCCTCACCGTGCTCACCATGGTGTTCGCCTGCGAGTTCATGCAGCTGTTCATCTCCGCGGACAAGTATATCCGGAGCTTCCGTAAAGTGAAGTACGCCATCTACATCGTGGCCATCCTCGGCGCGGCCATCTGCTTCTTCGGGTTGGAACAGGAAGGCTATCAGGTCATTCAGGCCACGTCGGCCTCCATGGCCTTGTACATGTTGTATGTGGCCATCTTCATTGCCCTGAAAAGGCACCGGCCGGCCAAATACTTTCTTGCGGCCTGGGCGGTCTTTGTTACCGGCATCATCGTGTTCGTGGCCAAGGATTGGGGCCTGCTGCCCTACAACGACCTCACCAAGTACATGATGACCATCGGGTCCTCCATTGAGGTGGTGCTGCTCTCCTTCGGTTTGGCCGACCGGATCAATGAACTGCGCAGGGAGAAGGACCGGTCGCAGGCCGATGCACTGCGTACGGCCCGTGAAAAGGAGCAATTCATCAGGGAGCAGAACACGGTGCTTGAGCAGCGCGTGATGGAACGCACGCACGCCTTGCAGGAGAGCAACGACCACCTGAAGCTCACCCAAGGCCAGTTGGTAAGCGCCGAGAAGATGGCCTCGCTGGGCCAGCTCACCGCCGGCATCGCGCATGAGATCAACAACCCGATCAACTTCATCAGCAGCAGCATTCCACCGCTGAAGCGCGATCTGAACGACCTGCGGGAAGTGCTGGACGCCTACCGGCAGGCCGGCAAGGAGCTGCCTTCCATGGCCGCCGCCCATGCCCTGGAGGAGCGCATTGGCCTTGAAGATACCATCCGTGAGGTGGAGGACATCCTGGGCGCCATGGAACACGGCACCACGCGCACCTCGGAGATCGTGCGCGGGCTGCGCACCTTCAGCCGCCTGGACGAGGACGACCTGAAGGAGGCCGACATCAACGAATGCCTGCGCAGCACGGTGGTGGTGCTGGGGCCGCAATTCCGCAATGGCATACAGGTGGAATACGACCTGCGGGAAATGCCGCCGGTGGAATGCTTCCCGGGCAAGCTCAACCAACTGTTCATGAACCTGCTGAACAACGCGGCCCACGCGGTGAAGATGCGCCATGGGAACACGGGAGGCATCGTGCGGGTGGCCACGCGGATGGAGGATGGCGAAGTGGAGGTCATCATTGCGGACAACGGCATCGGCATGGAGGAATCCGTGAAGGCACGCCTGTTCGAGCCCTTCTTCACCACCAAGGACGTGGGCGAAGGCACGGGCTTAGGCCTGTCCATCGCGCAGGGCATCATTGAAAAGCACCATGGCCGCATCCGGGTGGAAAGCCAACCCGGCATCGGCACCACATTCATCATTTCATTCCCTGCCACCGTGGCGGGAGCACTTGCAAAGCGCGCATAATCGCATGGAACAAGCCATAGAACGGATCAAGGTGCTATACCTGGACGATGAGGAAGGCAATCTGCTGGCCTTTCGGGCCAGCTTCCGCAGGGAGTTCGAGGTGCATACGGCGGTAAGCCCGGCAGCCGCCCTGGCGTGGCTGGAAAAGAACACGGCCCACGTGGTGATCAGCGACCAGCGGATGCCGGGCACCACCGGCGCGGAGTTCCTGGGCATGGTGAAATCGCGCTGGCCCAATACCGTGCGGCTGCTGCTAACCGGGTACAGCGACCTGCAGGCGGTGGTGGACGCCATCAACATCGGGGGCATCCATGCCTACATCACCAAGCCGTGGGACCCCATGGACCTGAAACTGCGGATCGAGCAGGCCTACGAGGTCCACTTCCTGCGGGCGCAGCGCGACAGGCTGTTGGAACGCTACCGGCAAGTCTTCGAAATGAGCGGCGACCCCATCGTGATCGTGGACGACAGCGGCGTGTTCAGGGACATGAACGGCGCCGCAAGGCATTTGCTGCGTGCGGGCCAAAAGCCCACCACGGAGATCGTGCTGTCCCAGTTCGTGGACAACATGCCCTCCGTGCTCCGCAGAATGAAGGCCAAGCGCCATGGCACGGCCTACAAGAACGTGGACCTTACGCTGGCCCTGCCGGGCGGCATGTCCGTGGACTGCTTGGTGACGGTGAGCCTAGTGGGCCGGAATGCGGAAGGCCGCAACCTGTACCAGGCCATGATAAAGGACATCACCGACCGCAAGCAGGAGGAAAACCGCCTGCAGAAGCTCAACTACGACCTGGACCGCAGGGTGGCCGTGCGCACCAAGCAGCTTATGGAGGCCCTGGACGACCTGGGGGCCTTCTCCTACTCCGTGGCCCACGACCTGCGCTCACCCTTGAAGAACATAAAGGTGATGAGCGAGCACCTCGGCAGCATGGCCGGCCTGCGGGGCGACCAGGAGGAGCACGACCTGAGCCAGCGCATCCACAAGGGCGTATCCCGCCTGATCTTCCTGGTGGACGACCTGCTGCAATTCTCGCGCATGGATTCCGCCAAGGCGGAATTTGCCCCCACCGACGCCGCAGAGGTGATGGATGAATGCATCCAGGAACTGGAGCCCATGCCCAAGCACGTGCGGTTCATCCTGCCCGCGCACGGCACCGCCCTGGTGCATGCGGACCGCGCCATGCTGAAGGTGGCACTGAACAACCTGCTGGCCAATGCCGTAAAGTTCACCCGCACCTGCACCGAGGCTTGCATTGAAATGGGCCATGGCCATGATGGCGAGAGCGATGTGCTTTGGTTGAAGGACAATGGCGTGGGCTTCGAACCAGGCAAGAAGGACCAGCTCTTCGGCGTGTTCAAGCGCCTGCACCCGGCCTCCCAGTTTGAAGGCACAGGCATCGGCCTGGCCTTGGTGGACCGCATCATGAAAAAGCACCACGGCACCTGCTGGGCCGAAGGCGAAGTGGACCGCGGCGCAAAGATCTTCCTCCGCTTTCCGGCCATGCAGCAGGGCATGCGGATAGCAAGTTGAACGCAACCATGGGCCATTCGCCCACGTACCAACAGCAGCCCCACCGGGGGAAATACATCCAACGAATGAAACCTCAACTGACACTGATCCTCTTAGCGTTCCTGCTTGGCCCTGCCACCACCCACGCACAAAAACTGGTGGACCGGCGCGACCAGGCCACCGGCTGGTACGTGCCGGTGAACATGCGCATCACCGCCAACGGAGGTGATGCCAAGACGGTGAACGTGCAGGTGTACAAGGACAATGCCCTGGTGAATGAGATGCGGGCCAGCAAGGACAAGTTCACGCTGAACCTTGATCTGGAAAACACCTACACCGTCATCTTGAACAAGGAAGGGTACCGTACAAAATCGGTGTACATCAACACCCATGTGCCCGAGAAGCGGGTGGAGTACCCTTCCTATGACTGCAAAATGGACCTTGAGCCGGTGGACCGGTTCACGCATGCCGATCCGTTCTTCATGGATTTTCCATCGGCCATTGTGCGCTGGGATGACAAGGCCATGGGCTTCATGCCGCAGATGGGCTATATCACGGACATTCAAGCCAAGATGGCCATGCTGCGGGCGCAGATGGATCCCCGCTAACGCCTCCGCCCGCCTGCCAAGCACCAATGCACCTTGGCAGGGGCCGCGAGCTAAGGGGGGGGCCGTGCCGAAAGGTGCGGCCCCTTGCAGTTTTATACCATCATGAACCACAAATCAGACCAATCTGCTTGCTCTTTTTCCGCATTACTTCTCCGGGGATGCAGTGCCGTAGCTACGGCTACGCCGCAACATCCCCGGATCGTACTGCAAAAAAATAGCCGCGCATATTTTGGCCTGATTTGTAATTCAAGATGGTATTATGCTCAATGCTGGTCGTAGTCCACCACCACGCGCGGGGTGAGCGGATGGCTTTGGCAGGTGAGCACGAAGCCGTCCTCCACCTCCTGGTCCGTCAAGGCGTAGTTCATGTCCATCTTCACCTTGCCCTCCACAATGCGGGCCTTGCAGGTGCAGCACACCGCTCCCTTGCACGCGTAGGGCACGTCCAGCCCGGCTTTCTCCGCCGTGTCCAGGATGCTGTCCCCCTTGGGCGCCACTTCGATCTCGGTCTCCCGCCCGTCCAGGATGATCTTCACCTTGGCCTTGCCCGTCAACGGCGCATCGCTGACGGCCGCAGCCGGTTCAGCCTCCTTCTTGGGCTCGCTGGCCACGGGGGTGGTGAACAGCTCAATGTGGATCCGTTTCTTGTCCACGTTCAGCTTTTCCAGGGCCTCGCTGACGTTCACCATCATGGGCTCGGGGCCGCAGATGAAATACTCCGTATCGGCATCATCCTGCACAAAGCGCTTGGCCAGTGCGCTGGCCTTGTCCACCGTGATCAGGCCGTTGAAGAGCAGGTCCTCATCCATGCCGTAGGTAAGGATGTGGTGAACCTGCAGGCGGTCGCCGTACTTGGCCTGGAACTCTTCCAACTTGGCGCGGAAGATGATGCGGTCCTTGTCGGTGTTGCCGTAGAACAGGGTGAGGCGGCTGTGCGGTTCCACGCGCAGCACGGTCCAGATAATGCTGAGGATGGGCGTAATGCCGCTGCCTCCGGCAAAGCACACATAATGCTTGCGGTTGCCGGCATCCAGCTGGGTGTAGAAGCTGCCCATGGGCGTCATCACCTCCAGCACCATAGCGGCTTGCAGCTTGCCCACCAGCATGCCGGAAGCCCTTCCGCCCTCCACGCGCTTCACGGCGATCCGCACTTCCTCGGGATCCAGCGGGCTGCTGCAGATGCTGTAGCTGCGCCGCACCTCCTCGCCGCTGTCCGTTTTCACCTTCAGGGTAAGGTATTGGCCTTGGATGAATGCGAAATCGGCCCGCAGCCCGGGCGGGATCGCGAAAGCAACCACGATGGCATCCTCGGTTTCGCGATGCACATTGGAAACGGTGAGGGTATGGAAGCGGGCCATGCGGGGAGGAACAATTGGCATAAGATGGAGGACCATGCCGCCTGTTGGCGGTGCGGCAAAAGTAGCCGTGCCGCTGCATCCTGACAGCGGACAGCCTCCGGCTGGAACCTGCGCCCTATTTTAGCCACCGTAACCAAGGCACGCCGAACACCATGTCCGCGCAAGACAACGAAGCCCTTTTCCAGCAACGGGTGGATGATGAGCAGAAAGTGGAACCCCGGGATTGGATGCCTGCGGAATACCGCAAGAACCTGGTGCGCCAGATCAGCCAGCACGCGCACAGCGAAGTGGTGGGCATGCTGCCCGAGGGCAATTGGATCACCCGGGCGCCGAGCCTCCGCCGCAAGGCCATTCTGCTGGCCAAGGTGCAGGATGAGGCCGGGCACGGCCTGTACTTGTACAGTGCCGCCGAAACGCTGGGCACCGGCCGGGATGAAATGATCGACCAATTGCTGGCAGGCAAGGCCAAATACAGCAGCATCTTCAACTACCCCAGCCTGACCTGGGCGGACATCGGCGCCATCGGCTGGCTCGTGGACGGCGCGGCCATCATCAACCAGGTGATGCTCTGCCGCACCAGCTACGGGCCCTATTCCCGCGCCATGGTGCGCATTTGCAAGGAGGAGAGCTTCCACAACCGCCAGGGATACGACATTCTGGTGACGCTGTGCAAGGGCACCCCTGCACAGAAGGCCATGGCGCAAGATGCCCTGGACCGCTGGTGGTGGCCCAGCCTGATGATGTTCGGGCCCAGCGACAAGGACAGCCCGCACAGCGCCCAGAGCATGAAGTGGAAGATCAAGCGGCAAGGCAACGACGAACTGCGCCAGGTCTTCATCGACCGCACCGTGCCCCAAGCCGAGCTCATCGGCCTGAAGGTGCCCGACCCCAAGCTGAAATGGAACGAAAGCACGCAGCACTATGATTGGGGCGAGATCAACTGGGAGGAGTTCCACCAGGTGATCCAGGGCAATGGCCCCTGCAATGCCGAGCGCATGGCTGCGCGGCGCAAGGCACATGCCGAAGGCGCGTGGGTGCGCGAGGCAGCGTTGGCTTACGCAGAGAAAAAGGCGAAACGTAAGGCGGCTTAACCACCTGGTCCGGTAAAACGGTGCATAACCAACTGTCCACTGCCAACTGCCCACTGCCATCTGCCAACCGCCAACTGACAACTGACAACCGCCAACTAACAACCGCCCCCCATGGCAACCAAGCACGAAAAAGACTGGCCCCTTTGGGAGATCTTCATCCAGAGCAAACGCGGCCTGGACCACAAGCACGTGGGCAGCCTGCACGCCGCCGACGCCCAAATGGCCGTGGAGAACGCCCGTGATGTGTACACCCGGCGCGGCGAAGGCAACAGCATTTGGGCCGTGCGGGCCTCGGACATCCACGCCAGCAGGCCCGAGGACCAGGGCGCATTCTTCGACCCGGCAGACGACAAGGTGTACCGCCACCCCACCTTCTATCCCATGCCCGAGGGGGTGAAGTACATCTGACCATGACTCAGCAAGAAGCCTTGTTCCGCTTTGCCCTGCGCATGGGCGACAACACCTTGGTGCTGGGCCACCGCATCAGTGAATGGTGCGGCCACGCACCCGTGCTGGAAGAAGACATCGCGCAGGCGAACATTGCGCTGGACCTGATCGGCCAGGCGCGCAACTACCTGGCCTACGCCGGTGAGGTGGAAGGCAAAGGGCGCGGGGAAGATGCCCTGGCCTATTTGCGCGACAGCCGGGAGTACATCAACGCCCTGATCACCGAGCAGCCCAAGGGCGATTTCGCGCATACCATCGTGCGCAGCTTTCTTTGGGATGCCTTCCATTTGCCCCTGCTGAAAGCCTTGGCCAACAGCCCGGACGAGCGGCTGAAGGGCATTGCCGAAAAGGCGGTGAAGGAGGTGACCTACCACCTGCGCCACAGCAGCGAGTGGCTGGTGCGCTTCGGCGATGGCACCGGGGAAAGCCACGACCGCGCCCAAGCTGCGCTGAACGACCTCTGGCGCTTTACCGGCGAGCTCTTTGAGGCCGATGACGCGGAACGGTTGCTGGCCAAGGCCGGGATCATTCCGCAGTTGGAAAACCTGAAGGCCGACTGGAACGCCACGGTGGACGGCGTGCTGAAGGAAGCCACCCTGCAGCGGCCTGCCGGGGAATGGATGGCCAGCGGCGGCAAGCACGGCATGCACACCGAACACCTCGGCCTGATGCTGGCGGAAATGCAAGTGCTGCAGCGCACCCATCCCGGCGCCACCTGGTAATGCGCACGGCGGAGGACATCACCGCCCTGCTGGAACAGGTGAAGGACCCCGAGATACCGGTGATCAGCATCCGCGAGCTGGGCGTACTGCGGAACGTGTCCGTGGACGAGGACCGCGTGGAAGTGACCATCACCCCCACTTACAGCGGCTGCCCGGCCATGGATTTCATGCGCCTCGAGGTGGAACGCACGCTGCGGGAGGCGGGCGTGGAACGGTTCACGGTACACCAAGCGCTTTCCCCGGCCTGGACCACCGATTGGATCAGCGAGGAAGGGCGGAAGAAACTGCTGGATTTCGGCATCGCGCCCCCGCCCAGTTCCGCCGATATCCGCGCGTTGAAAGGAACCGCACCGGCCATTGCATGCCCACTTTGCGGCAGCACGGACACCACCCTGGTGAGCCACTTCGGCTCCACGGCGTGCAAAGCGCTGTACAAGTGCAATGCCTGCAAGGAGCCGTTCGACCACTTCAAGTGCCATTGATGTGGTGGTGAAAGGCGTTCACCACAGAGGCACGGGGACACAGAGGGGTTTTTCACCACAGAGGCACGTGTTTCATCCCGCTTGCGGGAGAGGACACAGAGGGGGTTTCACCACAGAGGCACGGAGGACACAGAGGGGGGGCACCACAGAGGTACGGGGGCGCAGAGGGGGTTTTCACCACAGAGGCACGTGTTTCATCCGGCTTGCGGGAGAGGGCACAGCGGGGGCTTGCCGCATGGCAGGAACGGGAACACTGGATCGGTCGTTGCCACTGGGAAGGGAGGCGTGTACCACGGATCCCGACCTACTTTCGCGCCGCATGGACATTTCCGTCGTCATCCCCTTACTGAACGAGCGTGAATCGCTGCCGGAACTGGTGGGCAAGCTGCACGAAGTGATCGGCGGCATGGGCAAAAGCTACGAGGTCCTGTTGGTGGATGACGGCAGCCGCGACGGGTCGTGGGAGCAGATCGAACGGTTGCACCGGGCCGATGCGCGGGTGAAGGGGATCAGGCTGGGGCGGAACTACGGAAAGAGCCCTGCGCTGAACGAGGGGTTTCTTGCGGCGCAAGGCAAGGTGGTGATCACCATGGACGCCGACCTGCAGGACGATCCGGAGGAGATCCCGGAACTGTACCGGATGATCACGGGGGAAGGGTATGACCTGGTGAGCGGCTGGAAGAAAAAGCGCCACGACCCCCTAAGCAAGACCCTGCCCACCAAGCTCTTCAACGCCACCACGCGCTGGGCCAGCGGCCTGCACCTGCACGATTTCAACTGCGGGCTGAAAGCCTACGACGGACGGGTGGTAAAGGCGATCGAAGTGTACGGGGAGATGCACCGCTACATCCCCTTCATCGCCAAGAAGGAGGGTTTCGACCGCATCGGTGAAAAGGAGGTGAAGCACCACCCGCGCAAGTACGGAAAGACCAAATTCGGGCTGGACCGCTTCATCAACGGGTTCCTGGACCTGCTCACCATCACCTTCGTGTTCCGGTTCGGGAAAAAGCCCATGCACTTCTTCGGGGCCATGGGCACGCTTGTGTTCTTCCTCGGCTTTCTGGCCACCGTGTGGGTGCTGGGCAGCAAGCTGTACAGCCTGCTCACCCACGTGCGCGCCCCGCTGGTAGCGGACCAGCCGTTGTTCTACATCGCCCTCACCAGCATGATCATCGGGGTGCAGCTCTTCCTGGCCGGCTTTGTGGCGGAGCTGGTGGCCCGCAATTCCGCCGAGCGCAACAACTACCGGGTTTCGGAGCGGCTTGGATTGTGACATCCCGGCACTTTCCCAACTTGCAGGCATGAATTCCCGTTGGGCCATCCGCCTTTTCCCCGCATTGCTGGTGCTGTCGGTTGCCCCCTACCTGTGGCTGGCGGGCTACGCGCACCCGGTGGCCGATGATTACTGCTATGCGGCCAAGAGCGCAGGGCAAACGCTGTGGCAATGGAGCATTGGCGAATGGCTGTACTGGAACGGCCGGTACGCCAGCAACCTGCTGATGATCCACGGGCCGCTCACCTGGTCCGGCAACATGCTGGCCGGCTACCGGTTGATGCCCCTGGTGCTTATGGCCCTTACGTTTTCCAGTGCCTGGTTCCTGCTACGGCGCCTCACCCGGCATGCACTTTCCATGCGGCAGGAATTTCTGGCCGTGCTGTGCTTCCTGCTGCTTTACCTCAACCTGATGCCCGACCTGGGGGAAGGCTTCTATTGGTACACCGGCGCGATCACGTACCAACTTGGGAGCATCCTGCTGCTGCTGCACCTTGGCCTGCTGGTGCCCTCTTCCGGCAACCGCATGGTTCGCGGCATGCGCTACTTGCTGAATGTGTTGATCGCCGTTACCATCGTCGGCATGGACGAGATCCACATGCTGCTGATGCTCTGCTTTCACCTTGGGCGCATGGCGTGGATGCTGGCCAGGCGGAAACGGGCGTGGGGCGCAGCCCTCCTTCTGCTGGCCGTGGCCTGCGGCAGCTTGCTGATGTACCTGGCGCCCGGCAATGCCGTGCGCGGCGCGATGTTTGCCGATACGCACCGCCTGTGGTGGTCGCTGGGGATGAGCGCCCTGCAGGCGGTGCGGTTTATCGGCATGTGGCTGCTCTCCCCCGCCCTGCTTGCGTGCGGCGTGCTGTATCTCCCGCTGCACCAGGTGTTGCGCGGGCGCATCCCCGGTTTTGCGGCCCTGCTGCGCACCCCGCCTTGGATCGCGGCCCTGCTTCCATTTGTGCTGGTGGCGGCCACCACCTTTCCCGCCTACTGGAACACCGGCCTGCTGGGCCAGCACCGCACCATCAACGTGGCCTGCATCTTCTTCATCCCGATATTCTTCCTGAACCTGGTCCTTTGGCTGGAGCGCGGAGCGCTTGGCCGCATCGCCGCATGGGCGCCTTCACCGCAGGTGCCGGGCTACGCCATGGCCTTGGCCTTGCTTGCGCTGAACCTTACCGGCAACGGCTTTGCCGCCAATGCCGACCTGCTGGGCGGACGGGCGGCGGCGTACGACCGCGTGATGTCGCGGCGCGAGGCCGAAGTGCGCGCCGCGGCGGGCAACCCGGACGCCAAGGTGGCCTTCATCCCGCAACTGTTGCCGCCCCGCACCCTGCCCAGCTACGAGGGCGCCTATCCCCTGCGCGATTGGATGATGCACTGCCAGGCCCGCTACTTTGGGGCGGATGAGGACCAGGTGGGGCTGCAGGCACCCTGAACGGCGACCCTCAAAGCGTCTTCGCGAAATCCGCCAGCCCTGCCGCAAAGTGCTGCCACGAGAGCGTATCGCGCAGCTCCGCAATGTGCTGCCGTACCCGGGCCTGGTCCAGCAGGAAAAGCTGGCGGATCCCTTCGGCCACGGCAGGCCCTGCGGCCTCCTGGACAAGCACACCGGCCCTGCCCCCGTCCAACGCCTCGCGCAAGCCGCCCACATCGGTGGCCACCACCGGCACGCCAAAGTGGAATGCGATCGCGGTGACCCCGCTTTGCGTGGCGCTCCTGTATGGCAGCACCACCGCATCGGCAGCACCGAAGAACAGGGGCACCTCCGCATCGGCAATGAAGCGTGCGTGCAGGTGGATGTTTTTCCGCAAGGGTGAAGCATCGATCTGCCGCTGGTAGCCCTCGAAGGCGCCATAGGGTTCGCCGGCGATCACCAAGTGATAGCGTTCATCCAGGCTGCCGAACGCATCGATCAGCAGGTCCAACCCCTTGTAGTCGCGGATCAGGCCGAAGAAGAGCAGCACACGTGCATCGCCCGGCAGGCCCAGCTTTCGGCACGCTTCGGCCTTGGGCACCTGCGCGCCGAAATGATCGTACAGCGGGTGCGGCATCCGCTTCACGCGCGCTTGCGGGTGCAAGGCAAGGATGTCCTGTTCCACGGCCCCGGTCATGGCGATCAGGCCATCATTTTTCCGCAGGAACCAACGGGTGAGCGGCTTGTCGTAGAAATGGGGCTCGTGCGGCAGCGCATTGTCCACGATGGAAAGCACCTTCACCCCGTGCTTTCGCAGGTGGCCGGCCACGGTGCCCATGGCGGGCGCAAAGAAGGGCATCCAGTAGCGCAGCACGGCCACTTCGGGCCCCGCCTTCCGCATTTGCCCCGCCGCGCGCCCCCAGCTGAGCGGATTGATGCTGTCCAGCACCCGCACGGCCTGCACCGGGTCCACCACATTGCGGTCGAACTGCGACGCGCCTGGGAAAAGCAGGCCCGGATATTGCCGGGTGAAGGTGAACGCCTGCACCTGGTGCGCCTTGCGCAGTTCCTGCACCAGCGCGGTACTGAACTGCGCAATGCCGCCCCGGTACGGCGGAAAGGCGGAAAGGAAGGCGAAGCGCATGATGGGCGGTGCTAAGATGGGACGTTACGGACCATGCCGCCGCGCTGCACGGCGCCGGTCATCCACACTTCAATGGTGGCATCTTTTCACCAGGGCCGGGGATCCCATGGGCGAGCAATGTGAATTTTGCCGCAAATTGCTCCTATCATGAAGATGCACAGTACCCGCTCCCTTTTCCTGGCCACGGCGTTGGCCTCCGCCGGCGCGGCAGTGGCCGCCCCCCCTGCCAACGACCTGTGTTCCGCAGTGACCGCAGTGTCCCTTTCCATCGGCACCCCGCTCACCTTCACGGGCGACAATACGGAGGCCACCTTCGCCGGTGATGCCGCCCCGGGCACGCTGCTTGCGGATTACCCTTCCCCCAACACCTGGCACGCCTTCACCACGGCGGGCTGCACGGATGTAACGATCAGCTACTGCGGCACCAGCGCAGGCTGGAGCAATGTATGGAAGCTGCTCACCACGGACTGCCCGGCACAGACGCTGATCAATGCCACGGCCAGCAACACCACGGACTGCGCCAACGGCAACTGGACCTTCTCCTTCAGCAGCCTGCCCGCAGGCACCTACTACCTGCCGGTGCCCAACGTGGGCTTCGGGCAAGGTGGAGGGCCGTACAGCATACAAGTGACTGCGGCCACTTGCGCCAGCGCACCACCGGCCAACGACCTCTGCTCGGCGGTGACCCCACAGCCCCTGGCGATTGATGCCTCCCTCACCTTCACCGGCGACAACACGAACGCCACCTTCGCGGGAGATGCCGCACCGGGCACGGTGCTGGCGGACTATCCCTTCCCCAACACCTGGCATGCCTTCACCACCACGGATTGCGCCGATGTGACGGTAAGCTACTGCGGTACCAGCGCAGGCTGGAGCATCGTATGGCGGCTGCTTACCACCGAATGCCCGGCGCAAACCCTAATCAATGCCACCACTGAGAGCGCGGGCAACTGCGCCAACGGCAACTGGACGTTCACCTTCAGCAGCCTGCCCGCAGGCACCTATTACCTGCCCGTGCCCAATGTGGGCTTCGGCCAGGGCGGCGGCGCCTACAGCATTGATGTATCCGCCGCAGCCTGCGCCAATGTGGTGCCCGCCAACGACCTGTGCTCGGCAGTTACCCCGGGGCACCTTTCCGCAGGCGGCTCGCTCACCTTCAATGGCAACAACACCTTGGCCACCTTCGCCGGTGATGCGGAACCCGGAACCGTACTGGCGGATTATCCTTTCCCCAACACCTGGCATGCCTTTACCACCGATGCCTGCACCGACGTTACGGTGAGCTACTGCGCCACCGATGCGGGTTGGACCACCGTGTGGAAGCTGCTCACCACCGACTGCCCGGCCCAAACGATCATCAATGCCACGGCAGCTGACGATACCACCTGCGCCAATGGCAACTGGACCTTCTCCTTCAGCAGCCTGCCTGCGGGCACCTACTACCTGCCGGTACCCAACGTGGGCTTCGGACAGGGCGGCGGGGCATACCACATTGAGGTGACCGCGGCAACATGTGCAAATGCCGCACCCGCCAATGACCTGTGTACCGATGTGACGCCCATGGAGATCGCTGCGGGAACCGCGATCACCTTCGAGGGCGACAACACCCACGCCACCTTTGCCGGCGATGCCGAACCGGGCACCATCCTGGCCGATTTCCCCTCGCCCAACACCTGGCATGCCTTCACCACAACCGATTGCCTGGACCTCACCTTCAGCTACTGCAACACTCCCGAAGGCTGGACCAACGTGTGGAAGCTGCTGACCACCGACTGCCCGGCGCACCACATCATCAACGCAACGGCCGCCAACGACACCGCCTGCACCAACGGAAATTGGACATTCTCCTTCACCGACCTGCAGCCCGGCACCTACTACCTGCCCGTGCCCAATGTAGGCTTCGGCCAAGGCGGAGGCCATTACAGCATTGAAGTGGATGCCGTAACCTGCCTGCATACGGGCATTGCAGGCAACCAAGCTGCGGCACAAGGCTGGAACCTGTACCCGAACCCCGCTGACGGCACGGTGGCCATTGCCACGCCGCAGGGCATGGGCAGCGTACAGATCGACATAGTGGACCTCTCCGGCCGCACGGCATACACTGAACATGCGGTGCTCGCAGCCGGAGGCACCCGCCAGGTCAACTTGGCCGGGCGCGTAGTTGCCGGTGCCTACACGGTGGTGATCACCTCCGCTGAAGGGCGCAGCTGCAAGGGCTTGGTGGTCCGCTAACGAACCCTCTCCCCGCAGAACATCCGCAAGGGCCTTGGTCCTTGCGGATGTTCGCTTTTAGGGGCATGCCAAAAAAGCAATGCCTGGCGCGGCCTGGTTGTTTCCTTCCACCGGTATGACAAACAATATGGCCGGATCGCGGCCTCGCACCGTTCCGATCATTTGGTTGCACGCACGGCATAAACCACAGTAGGCATTCGGACTCAGGTCCATAGGGTCTAACGCGCCCTGCGGGCGCGGCTTCCAATGGAATTCAAACCACGGATGGACACGGATGAACACGGATCCCGGACCCACCTACCAAGCAAAACAACATTCCCTATCCGTGTTCATCCGTGT
>JAFEAI010000281.1 GCA_018266475.1 Bacteroidota bacterium | reverse complement strand
TGCACCCCCGTACCTTCACCGCAACATTTCAGCATTGGCCATGGCAACGAATTTTGAATTTGGGCTGGACACCTTTGGCGACATCACGGTGGACACCGCCGGGAAACTGCTGAAGCATGATGAGGTGCTGCGCAACATCGTGGCCGAGGCGGAACTGGCCGACCAGCTCGGGCTCGATTTCTTCGGTGTGGGCGAGCACCACCGGCCGGATTTCGCGGTCTCTGCACCGGAAGTGGTGTTGGCCGCGATCGCCTCGCGCACCAAGCGCATCCGCCTGGGCTCGGTGGTCACCGTGCTCAGCTCCGACGACCCCGTGCGGGTGTATGAACGCTTCGCCACGCTGGACGCGCTCTCCAGCGGGCGCGCGGAAGTGGTGGTGGGCCGCGGCTCCTTCACTGAATCGTTCCCGCTCTTCGGCTTCCAACTGGACCAATACGAACAACTGTTCAATGAACGGCTGGACTTGTTTGCCGAGCTGCTGAAGGAAAAGCCCGTGACCTGGAGCGGCGAAACGCGCGCGGCGCTGAAGGACCAGCGGGTTTACCCGCCTACCATGCACGGGCGGATCAAGACCTGGGTGGCCGTGGGCGGCACGCCGCAAAGCGTGATGCGCGCCGCGCATTACGGGCTGCCGCTCATGCTGGCCATCATTGGCGGCGATCCGGCCAACTTCAAACCGCTGGCCGACCTTTACCGGAGGGCCTTGGCCGAGTTCGGCAAGGGCACGCTGCCCATCGGTGTACACTCCCCGGGCCACATCGCTGAAACCGATGAGCAGGCCAAGGAGGAGCTCTATCCGCACTATGCCGCCATGCACACCCAGATCGGGCGTGAGCGCGGGTGGCCGCCCTTGACCCGCGCCGGCTTCGAACAACTCGCCGGACCCAATGGTGCCATGTGCGTGGGCGCCCCGGAGACCGTGGCCTGGAAGATCGCCCAAACGGCCAAGCTGCTGGGCCTTTCGCGCTTCGACCTCAAGTACAGCTCCGGAACACTGCCCCATGAAACCATGCTGCGCAGCATCCGGCTGTTTGCCACACAGGTGGTGCCCCGGGTGCGCGAGCTGCTGGCCTGAACACGGGGACCGCTGCCCGCCATAGCTTCGCCGCATGCCCGTGGCCGCCACACGTTTCCCCAACCTGGACGGCCTCAGGTTCATCGGTGCCGCCCTGGTGATCATCTGGCATACCGAAAAGACCCCCCAGCTTCTCGGGCTTGGCCGGGCCGCATCCCTGCTGCACTGGGAGCTGCTCGGCGGCTTGGGCGTGCGGCTTTTCTTCGTCCTTAGCGGATTCCTGATCACCTGGCTCCTGCTGGATGAGGAGCGCAGGCTGGGCCGCATCCATGTGCGCCCGTTCCTCATGCGCCGCATGTTGCGCATTTGGCCGCTGTATTTCCTCATGGTCCTGCTCACCTTGTTCGTCATCCCCTTTTTTCCGCTGCTGCACATCCCCGGCATGTCCCCGGCGGAAGTGCTCTCCGAATGGCCCCGAAAGCTGCTGCTCTTCGCCTTGTTCCTGCCCACCCTGGTGCCCGATATCACCAATGGCGTGCCCGATGCAGCCCATCTGTGGTCCATCGGCACGGAGGAGTATTTCTATGCGCTGTGGCCCTTGGCGCTGATCGCGTTCAAGCGCATCCGGCCGCTGCTTATCATCGGGGTGTTCTTCGGCTGGTCCGCCATCTACGTGCTGCTGGCCAACGGACCCGCCTCAGGCACGCGCACCGTGGAGCTGCTGTTCGCGTTTTGGCGCAACTTCAACATAGATGCCATGGCCGCAGGCGCCGGCATGGCAATGCTGCTGTTGCGCCAGGGCCGCATGTTGCGGATCCTGCTGGACAGGCGCGTGTTCATCGCCACGGCCGTGATCACCGTGGCCGTGTTGTCGCGGTACGAGTGGATCGCCGCCGTAGGCACCAAGGTGATCGAGGTGCTTTTTGCGCTGCTGGTGCTGAACCTGGCCGCCAACCCGCGCGCGGCGCGCCTGTTGGAGCAACCGCCCTTGCGGTACCTCGGCAGGATCTCCTACGGCCTCTATGTGTACCATCCGCCCGTGGTGGTGCTGGTGCTCAGCCTGCTCGCACGTTTCCACGTGCTGCGGGATGTGTGGGCCTATCCCGCTGTCTTTCTGCTCACCATCGCCGTGGCGGGGGGCTCCTACCGGTTCTTTGAAGCGCCGATCCTGAAGTTGCGCAACCGCTACCGGCCTGCCGCAAAACCCCGGTGAGCGCGGCCAACCGTACTTTCGCGCCATGGCCAATATGCCTTCCATCCCCAAGGGCACCCGCGATTTCTCGCCGGTGGAAATGCTCCGCCGCAAGCACATCTTCGGCACCATTGAAACGGTGTTCCGGAAGTACGGCTTTCTGCCGCTGGAAACACCCGCCATGGAGAAGTTGGAAACGCTTACTGGCAAGTATGGCGAGGAAGGGGACCGCTTGATCTTCAAAGTGCTCAATAATGGTGACGTTTGGAAGGAAGTGGCACCGGAGCTGAAGGCTGCTTTGGCCAAGGGGGAAGAGGTGCATCCCGGTAAACTCGCTACATCTCTTTCGGGAAAAGCCCTGCGCTACGATCTCACCGTGCCCTTTGCACGCTATGTGGTGCAGCACCGCAACGAACTCGCCTTTCCCTTCAAGCGCTACCAGATACAGCCGGTGTGGCGCGCCGACCGCCCGCAGAAAGGCCGCTACCGCGAGTTCTACCAGTGCGATGCCGACGTGATCGGCAGCAAGAGCCTGCTGAACGAAGTGGAGCTGGTGGAGCTGACCGCTGAAGTGTTCAACGCGTTCGGCCTGCAGGTGGCCATCAAGGTGAACGACCGCAAGGTGCTCAGCGCCATTGCAGAGATCAGCGGCCAGCCGGAAAAGGTGGTGGACATGGTAACCGCCATCGACAAGCTGGACAAGATCGGCCTGGAAAAGGTGCAGGAGGAAATGCGTGCCAAAGGGATTTCCGAAACCGCCTTGGCCACCATTGCCCCGCTCTTCCGCCTGCATGGCACATGGCCTGCGCAGAAGCAGCAGCTGCAGGACTGGCTGGGCAGCGTGCCCCTTGCGCAGGAAGGCATCCGGGATCTTTCCACGGTATTCGATACGGCCGGGCAGTTGGGAAATGCCACGCTGGAGTTCGATCCAACCCTGGCCCGCGGCTTAGACTACTACACCGGTGCCATCTTCGAGGTGAAGGCCAACGAAGGCAGCCTGCAGAGCAGCATCGCCGGCGGTGGCCGCTACGACGACCTCACCGGCATCTTCGGCCTCAAGGACATGAGCGGCGTGGGCATCAGCTTCGGTGCCGACCGCATCTACGACGTGCTGCTGGAGCTCGGCAAATTCCCGGCGGAACTCGGCAGCAGCACCCGCGTGCTCTTCGCCAACTTCGGCGACGCGGAAGCGCTTCACTGCCTGAAGCTGTTGCGCACAGTGCGCGAAGCGGGCATCGCCGCCGAACTCTATCCTGACGCCGTGAAAATGGCCAAGCAGTTCAAATATGCCGACGACAAGGGCATCCCCTTCGTGGCCATCATCGGCGAGAACGAAATGAAGCAGGGCATCGTGACTGTGAAGGAGATGAAGAGCGGGGAGCAGCGGGCGGTGAAGGAGGGGGAGCTGCTCGACGCGATCGTATGAACACCTGTACCATCGATCATTTGTACCGTCGACCCATGGGGTCGACAAAACCAATCCCATGAAACCCCATCCCATCGGCACCATCGGCCTCGAACTCGCCGAGCTCGACCACATCCTTTCCACCCGCAGCCCCATTGTGTTGGGCAAGGATGCGGTGGCGGCCATCAAGCGCAGCCATGCCTACCTGCGCGATCGCCTGAAGCAAAGCGATGCACCGATCTACGGCGTGAACACCGGCTTCGGCGCACTGGCCGATACCAGCATCCCCAAGGACAAGCTCGCACAATTGCAGAAGAACTTGGTGATGAGCCACGCCTGCGGCACCGGCGATCCGGTGCCTGCGGAGATCGTCCGCGCCATGCTGGTGCTGAAGGTGCAGAACATGGCCTTCGGGCATAGCGCCGTGGCCTTGGAAACCGCCCAGCGCTACGTGGACATGTACAATGCGGACATGCTTCCCGTGGTGTACGAGCGCGGATCGCTCGGCGCCAGCGGGGATCTGGCACCGCTGGCCCACTTGGCCTTGCCGTTGCTCGGCTTGGGCGAAGTGGTGCTGGAGGGAAAGCGCATGGCCACGGCCAAGGCGCTGAAGCAATTGGGCTGGGCGCCGATCGAGCTCGGCCCCAAGGAAGGCCTGGCCCTGCTCAACGGCACGCAGTTCATGTGCGCGTATGCCGCGCTGCTCACGCTGAAGGCGAACCGGATCGCACACATGGCGGATGTGGTGGCGGCGCTTGCGCTCGATGCCTTCGATGGCCGCCTGGAGCCCTTCCATCCCTCCGTGCATGCGGTGCGCCCGCATCCCGGGCAGGCCGTAGTGGCAGGCCATATCCGCGAACTGCTCAAGGGCAGCGCCATCGCCAAGCGCACCAAGAAGCACGTGCAGGACCCCTATTCCTTCCGTTGCGTGCCGCAGGTGCATGGCGCCAGCCGGGATGCCATCGCCTACGTGCAGCGCGTGGTGGAGCGCGAACTGGAATCCGTTACGGACAACCCCACCGTCTTTGATGACGAGGACCTGATCGTAAGCGCAGGCAATTTCCACGGACAACCGCTTGCCCTGGCACTGGATTTCTTAGCCATCGCCTTGGCCGAGTTCGGCAGCATCAGCGAACGCCGCACCTACAAACTGCTCAGCGGCCAGCGCGGCCTGCCCGCGTTCCTGGTGGCGCATCCGGGCCTTAACAGCGGCTTCATGATCCCGCAATACGCATCGGCGGCCTTGGTGAGCGCCAACAAGCAACGCTGCATGCCCAACAGCGTGGACACCATCGACAGCAGCAACGGCCAGGAAGATCACGTGAGCATGGGCGCCGCCGCCGCGCTGAAGACCTGGGCCGTGGCGGGGGATGTGGAGCGCATCCTCGCCATTGAGCTCTTCACCGCCGCACAGGCGTTGGATTTCCGCAGGCCGCTGAAGTCTTCCAAGGCCATTGAAAGCCTTCATGCCGCATTGCGTAAGCAGGTGCCCTTCGTGGAAGAGGACGTGGTGATGCACGAGCTGATGGACCGCGCCATGGCCTTCATGCAAGGGATGGAGGTGGAGTTGCCGTAGGGGAGCTTAAAAACCTGTTCGTGGACCACAGCCAACCGGTGCAACTGGCATGCACCCGCCAAGGCATCTGGGGGCACCAACGATGCATGGGGCAGGATCGTGACCTACAAGGGCTGAAGATGCTGCCCTTGCGCTACCCTTGTTTGTTGGTTTGAACCCGGATTATGCAGTAGGGTTCGTAGCGAAGGTCGGAAGCGCACAGCCAGCAAGGGTTTCACCGAGAAGGGATAGCCGTAGCTATCGTGCCGAGGCCAACGGTACCGCTAAAGGCGGTGAGAAACCCAGCAAAGCGATTGCCAGCAAAGCGATTCCGGACCGTCCTGGTTTTTCAGGGTTATTATGGTATCGGATAACGGTTTAGGTATTGCAGAAGGCGGGGATTTTCAGCACAAGGGTTCTATCGAAGAACGAAAGTCGAGCATTGCACAAACGTCCAATGGAAGCTGTTCACCTCCGTTTTCGGCAATACCTCGTTAGCTCCTCGTACAGTTAATCCCATTGTTAAATTCCTTGGAACACAAATGGTTTTGTAACAACAAATTTATCGGATGTTTCACCGGCATAAATCTGTTGTTTGTCCAAAGAGAGTTTTTTTACCTTTCCCGTTGATTGGCTGAAGTCCAATTTTTTAAAATCTACCCATACCGCATTGGGACTTAGCGCATCTTCAAAATAGTAAACCATATTCTTTTGGTCGGCGACTATTCTCCATCTGGTTGTCGATAAATTAGGAAATCCCTCGGTGGAAATTCCATAGGGAACAGAACAATTTCTTATTACGCTAAATACACTTGCTACGGCAACTCGAGTATTGTCGGTTTGTGGAATTGCGTCGATATAATAAGACGCACGTACAAACCTATCGGCAGCCCTATTGGTGCCTGGAAGGAAAATTTTGCCGGGTATTTCTTTCCAATATTCATTGATGGCCAATTGTTCCTCAAAGATTGGGTCATTGGTCATTACCGTATAGGAAGGGTCGTGATGAATCACCAATTTTCCGTTGATGTATTCAAGGATTGCATTGTCTCCTGTTGGGTCGGACAATGAAAGGTGGATAGTCGTATATTTATCTGTTCCGGGTATAAAGTCCGTAACCACAACAAATTCTTCTTTTCTGAATTGTTCAACCGCTTCTTTCACAGTGGCGAAATTATCCAACGCATATTGTGCCCATAACGATACTGCAAGCCCTTTCGAGTTTCCATCTTTTTCAAATGGTGGGTACTTTGAATTGTTCAACCATAACATATTCGCATTAAGTCCTTTCTCGTTCATCCCGTCAGAAACAGCAATATCCCACGAACTGACAACAATGCTTCCGTATTTGGAGGTCCACTTAACTGTGTTTGCTCCGGTTTGTCCCTCTCGTTTTATACCACGTGGAAATTGCCATATATTTGCGGGTATCTCCATTGAAAAATCCATACTTCGTGCAGTGATAACAGTACCGTTTGGACCTTTGTATACAACTCTGGTACAGGCTTCTGACTTGGTTGAAATGGTCAGCATCACTATTGCAATGATAGCAGGTAGCGCGCTTTTTAAGAAGAATCGTTTCATGTTTTCCTTGTTTTAGTTATGATTGTTTTTTCTTGGTGTTGTCATTGTATGGCAGCTAACTCCTAAAGCGACCGGTGGTGGTGCGCCCACAGGCGTAACGTGGTGAAGCTCCCATTGGGGTGGTTGGGCGGAATGGCTTTGAGCCAACGAATATAACCGGGAACGGAATACGACCGATACAGGAGCCACATTAGGTGAGCCGGGAAGAGAAGGCGAAGCCCGAGATCGGCATCCCCTTCGGCGCGCGAGGCAACACCTCTACCGGTGAGCTTCGGCAGGAAGTGGACCGCACTACACCGAGTGAAACACGGGATCGATATACCGGTATTCATTTTCCATCGTAGATGGAATGGAGCTCGGCCACCAGTTCTGCATCGGTGATGCCGCCATCCTTCCATTCCAGGTAGAGCTGGATCAACTCCCTGGAAGGCTCGAACCCTTCGAACATATTGCTGGCCATTGCGGTTGCCGTGCGTTCCAACGATCGGAGGTCAGGGAACTGCACGCCCATGAGGGTGAGCTTTTCCCGGTTGATGTCCAATGCCTTATACAGGCATGCAAAGATAGGTCATGAAGGACTTGGACTACGCCAATCGCGCCAGCCCAACGCGGGCGCCTACCTGGTCATGCTGGAAGGTGAAGTAGGCAGGCTTCATGCGCCCCTTATCGCCCCGGGTCAAACCCGGACCATTCGATCCCGGCCAGTTCCGCCAGTTCCTTGTGCCAGCTGGAAATATCCTCCTTGTTGAACAGGTTGAGCTGGTTGTGCCCGCAGGCGCAGGCCATCACCTGCATCAGGTGAACGCTCACCTCGAAGAAGTTGAACAGGCGGGTGGCGCCCTTGGCGACGTTGAGGCGCTTGTGCAGCTTGAACGATTCCCCGAATTTGTGACACGGGCCGCAACTTTGCCGGCATGGTTCTGTACCTGTTGCCCGGCGTGGGTTGCGATCATCGGCTGTTCTCCCGCCTGCAACTGCCGGACATGGAGGTGAAGGTGCTGGAGTGGCCGCACTTCGCCAAGGGTTGTACCCTGCATGAATTGGCTGCTGAAATGAGCCGGGAGGTGGATGCCTCGCGCCCGCATGTGCTCGCCGGCGTGAGCATGGGCGGCATGGTGGCGCAGGAACTGGCGGTGATCACAAAACCGGAGATGGTGGTCCTGGTCTCCTCCTGGACGGGGCCGCGCGAATGGCCGCAGTACGTGCGCTGGGCCAGCAGGCTGCACTTGTGGAACCTGGTGCGCACGCGCTCCATGCGCATGGCGTGGCCATTGAAGCAGATGCTTGGCCCACGGCCGGGCGAAATCGACGGGCTGCTGTGGGACATGGCCGGGTCCCAAGGTGCCGATAAGATCCGCAGCGGGCTGGAAGCGGTGCTGCGTTGGAAGGGGTCACCATGGCGAGGGCCGGTGTATCGCATCCACGGTGATAACGACCATGTGATCCCGCTGCGGTTCCCGGTGGACCATGTGGTGAAAGGCGGGGAGCACATCATGGTGCTTACCAAGGCGGTGGAGGTTGCCGGGGCGATGGGGGAGGCCATGCGGCGCGGTGCCGTGGCCCCGCAACCCCTGTAGCGCGCTGCTTCACTCCGCGCCGCTAAACACGTACTGCACCATGTTGGCGCCCATCTCCAGGGCTTTGCGGTGCAGTTCGGGCGGATCGTTGTGTACTTCGGGGTCCTCCCATCCGTCGCCCAGGTCGCATTCGTAATCGTAGAAGCATACCACGCGCCCTTCCCAAACCAGGGCGAAGCCTTGGGCGGGTTTGCCGTTGTGCTCATGGATCTTTGGCAGGCCCTTGGGGAAGTCGTACTTCTGGTGGTAGATGGGGTGGGCGAAGGGGAGCTCCACCAGGTCCAGCTCGGGAAAGACCAGCTTCAGCGCCGGGCGGATGAACGGATTTATTCCGTAGTTGTCGCTAATGTGCAGGAAGCCGCCGCCGATGAGGTAGTTGCGCAGGTTTTGCGCCTCCTGCGGGCTGAAGGTGATGTTGCCGTGGCCGGTGACGTCCAGCCAGGGGTAGTTGAAGATGTCGGGGCTGCCCACGTCCACGTTCGGCACGTCCGTGCCCATGTTCATGCCCAACTGCTGGTTGCAGTACTTCACCAGGTTGGGCACCGCAGTGGGGTTGGCGTACCAGTCGCCGCCGCCGTTGTATTTCAGCACGGCCAGTTGATAGGTGCCTTGGGCCTGCGCGGGAAGCAGGGCAAAGGCCACAAGGATGCTGGAAAGGACGCGGCGGAGCATGTGTTTCATCCCGATGGTGGGCGGGAGGGCAAAGTTATTCCGCCAGTTGCGCGAAATTCATCCACGTGCAGGCGGCGATGGCGGCGGTTTCCGTGCGCAGGCGGGCGTTGCCAAGGCTTATGGCCGCAAAGCCGTGCGCAAAGAGCAGGTCCGCTTCCTCCGCGGTAAAGTCGCCTTCCGGCCCGATCAGGAGCAGTGCATCCTGATCGGGCCGGTAGGTGGCGGCCAATGCACGGTGTTCGCCTTCACACCAACCGAACAGGCGCTGGGGTGCGGCTACCTTCACAAGGTCGGCAAGGCCGGTAAGCCCGTCCAACTGCGGAAGCCAGCGGCGTTGGCTCTGCTTCATGGCGCCCACCAGCACGCGCTCCAGGCGGTCGTGCCGCAATTTGCCCCGCTCCGTGCGATGTGTCATCAGCGGCGTAATGCGGTCCACGCCGATCTCCGTTGCTTTTTCCAGGAACCACTCGAAGCGTTCCATCTGCTTGGTGGGCGCCACGGCAAGGTGGATGCGCGCTTTGCGCTCCGGTGCGGCGGTTTCCCTGCGCAGAATGCGCGCCACACATTTTCGCTTCGTGGCTTCCTGCAGTACCGCCTCGGCATATCCGCCCCTCCCGTCCAACAGGCCGATGGCTGCTCCCGGGGAAAGGCGCAGTACGTTCATTGCATGATGCGCTTCCTCATCCGGGACCTCCACGAGCGCGGGGCCGAGGTCGGCACAGTGGAAGAGGTGCATCCAGAGCGGTTTGGTTGAAGTGGGCGAGAGGGAAGGCCAGGGGCAAAGATCAACAGGAAGGCGGCGATGGCAAGCGCCTGGGCATTCCGGACCGCACTTGCCACCGGTTCAAAGCCCCGGTTCGCGGCAGGGGGGGCGGTGTTTCCGCCCATGGGCCATCCCTGCGGGGAATGATCTCATGCCGGCATTCCCTGCCGCTCGGGCCGGAGGAAGATCCAAGGGCCTTTAGCCGGCCGGCCCCGATGCATGCCGGGCCCGGACCTGCCTGCGTCCGCTGCTGCATGATCCAGGGCGAACGGCACGAACGGCTGCGGGGGGCGCATGTCCTGAGGATGGAACAGGGCCCCTGCGGGAGCATCCGGGTAACAAGGGGTTATTGCCCTGCAAACGGAATGTTGCATTGCGCTTAATGCGGCCATAATGCCGGGCATTTTGCTTTGCGGCCATGGAATTGCCCCACAAGGAAAACAACCGTAAGCGTGACGTTGAACTTGTTGTGATCAGTGACGTTCACCTGGGCACCTATGGTTGCCGGGCGGAAGAACTGCTCAATTACTTGCGTACGGTGCGTCCGCGCACCTTGGTGCTGAACGGGGACATCGTTGATATATGGCAGTTCAACAAACGCTACTTCCCGCCCGCACATATCAAGGTGATCAAAAGCATTACATCAATGCTTGCCAAGGGTACGCAGGTGTACTACATCACCGGGAACCACGATGAACTGTTCCGGAAATTCTCGGGCTTCGAACTTGGCGGCCTGCATTTGCTGAACAAGGTGGTGTTGGAACTTGACGGGCAGAAGGCCTGGTTCTTCCACGGCGATGTGTTTGATGTGACCATGCGGCACAGCCGTTGGCTGGCGAAGTTGGGCGGCCATGGCTACGACCTGCTGATCCTGCTCAACACGTTCTTCAACCGGGTAAGCCGGCTCTTTGGCGGCGGGCGCATTTCGCTGTCACGCAAGATCAAGAACAGCGTGAAGAGCGCGGTGAAGTACATCAATGATTTTGAGGGCACGGCCGCGCTCATTGCGCTGGACAACCACTACGACCAAGTGATCTGCGGCCATATCCATCAGCCAGCCATGCGGCATCTGCAGGATGAGCAGGGCCGTTCAGTGCTCTACCTGAACTCCGGTGATTGGGTGGAGAACCTGACCGCGCTGGAATACAACGGCGGGCAATGGAACATTTACCGCTATGCGGATGACCCGGTGGCAAAAGGAAGGTTGGACGCCGGTGAGGACGACCATGAACTGACCCGGGCCGCGCACAGTCCACATGAGCTTTTTACCGCATTGGTTGCGGAACTGTGTACGGTGGAGCGCGCTCCATTCCAGGCCAGCACATGAAAATCCTGTATGCCATCCAAGGTACCGGGAACGGACACATGTGCCGTGCCGCCGAAGTGCTGCCCCACTTCATGCGCCATGCCAGGGTGGAGGTGCTCGTGAGCGGCACCCAGGTGGATGTGGCATTGCCGTTCTCCGTAAGGCACCGCTGCACGGGTTTGGGCCTTGTAGTGGACCGCAAGGGCGGCGTTGACCGGTGGGCCACCTTGCGTGCTGCCTTTCAGGGTGATTTCATCGGGGAGGTCAAGAGGCTTCCGGTGGAGGATTATGACCTGGTGGTGAACGATTTTGAGCCGGTTTCCGCCTGGGCTGCCCGATGGCGGAACGTGCCGTGCATCAGCCTGAGCCACCAGGCCGCAGTGCTGAATGACATGGCCCCCCAACCCCTTGTGGCCCATCGTGCCGGAATGGCAATACTCCGTCATTTTGCCCCTGCGCGGAAGGCGTTCGGCTTCCATTTCGCGCGGTATGACCGAAACATTTTCACCCCGGTGATCCGCCGGGCCGTGCGTGAATGCCGCATCCAGGATCACGGCCACATTACGGTGTACCTGCCGTCCTATTCGGACAAGGCGGTCATCGAGGTCCTCTCGAAGATCGGCGGTACGGGCTGGGAAGTGTTCAGCAAGCGGGCCCGCAGGGCATATGCTTATGGCAATGTCCGTGTTTCGCCGGTGCAGGATGATCAGTTCGTGCGAAGCATGGCCAATAGCTCAGGCGTCTTGTGCGGTGCCGGTTTCGAGACGCCGGCGGAGGCGCTCTACCTCGGCAAGAGGCTCTTGGTCACCCCCATGGCTGGCCAATATGAGCAATACTGCAATGCGGCGGCCCTGGCCAAGCTGGGAGTGCCATCGATCCCCCGCCTGCACCCCGAAAACCTGGAGGCGCTTACTGCATGGCTGAAGAGCGGCCCCCGCATTCCTGTCAACTATCCCGACAATGCACGCAGCGTGGTGGATGAAGTGTTGAGCGCCTTCTGTAAAATGGTGGGCCAGCCGGGTGATCAAGGGGAGGCCAGCCCCATGGGCATGTTCGCAGGCCATGTTGGGTTCACAGCTCAGCTTCTGGATTCAGGCAACATGGCCGGATCGGCCGGGGACGGCCCAACGCGTTGCTGATGGCGGGCCGGCCCCTTCGGGGCGGAAGAGGGCCTGCAGT
Source organism: Bacteroidota bacterium (assembly GCA_018266475.1). Classification (GTDB taxonomy): domain Bacteria; phylum Bacteroidota; class Bacteroidia; order Flavobacteriales_F; family PHOS-HE28; genus PHOS-HE28. Next base: position 44,643 of record JAFEAI010000281.1, on the reverse strand, counting down.
GGCGGGGCACTGGTCTTGCCGGGGGGGGGGGCGGTACAGGACTACTGCGGCAAAGGCCGCCTCTGTGCAAATGGGCGGGACCGGCGCAGAGGTGATCACCGCAAAACGGACCATCCCAGTGGGGGGCATTTGCCCTGAGGTGCTTTGTGCAGCTTGCCGGGCGTGCATGCAGCGCCGCTCCGCCCAACAGGCATGGCCGGTCGCTGAATGCCCAAGGGGGCTTTATTGGTGTGTTCCCTCCTCCGTTAGTTTCATCGCGCCTTTCAGCGTGGTGGTGTCGCTGATGCCGCCCAGCACTTCGATGTTCACCCCGTCGCTGAGGCCGGTCTTCACATAGGTCTTCTTCCAGGCCTTGCCGTTGCGCACGTCCACGAAGGCGCTGTCGCCGGTGCCGTTGAAGGTGATCACGCTTTCGGGGATGGCGGGCACGCTGTCCCTGCGGCCCAGCACAATGTCGGCGTTGGCGCTGTAGCCTGCCCGCAGCGTCTGGCCTTCCTTCACCTGCACGGCGGCACGGATTTCGAACTGGATGGCGCCGTTGGTCTCCACGCCTTTCGGGGCGATGTACTCCAGGTGGGCGTCCCACGAGGTGCTGTCGATGGCGCCCACGGTGATCACCACGGGCATGCCGATGCGCACCTTGCCCACTTCGCTTTCATCCACGTTGCCCTTGAAGATCAGGTCGTTCATGTCGGCCACCGTGGCAATGGTGGTGCCTTCATTGAAGTTGTTGCGCTCGATCACGCTGCTGCCCACCTTCACGGGCACGTCCAGCACCATGCCGGTGATGGTGCTGCGCACGATGGTGTTGGTGGCGTTGCCGCTGCTTTTGCTGATGCCGTCGCGCACCAATTGCAGGGCGTCCTGCGCGGCTGCCTGCTCCTGGCGGGCATTGCGCAGGGCAATGTCGTAGGTCTGCATTTCACTGGCGGCGATCACGCCTTTTTCGGCCAGCGGCTTGTTGCGGTCGTAGTTCATCTGCGCGTTGCTTACGCCGATGGCGGCGCTGCTCACGCGGCTTTCGGCCTGGCTCAGCGAGAGCATGTCCGGCACGATCTGGATGATGGCCAGCTGGTCGCCTTCCTTCACCTGCTGCCCGGCCACTACCATCAGCTTGCGGATCACGCCGCTCACCACGGGCTTGATGTCGATCTGCTGCCGCGGCTGCACGGTGCCGTTGGCCACGGTCTTTTTCACGATGGTGGCCGTCTTCGGCTTCACGGTGTTGTATTCCGGCTCCTTCTTGGCGTTCTTCTGGTAGAGGAACCACAGGGTCCACACGAAGAGCAGGCCCAGGGCGGCTATGAGGAGGTACTTGAGGATGCGTTTCATGGTGTTGCGGAAAAGGAGGGTCTATTCGGCGCGGAGCGCGTCCACGGGTTTTATGCTGAGGGCGCGGCGGGCGGGGATCCAGCCGGCCACCAGGCCGCTGATCACCAGCACGGCCAGTGCGGTGAGGGCTGCGGAGAGGTCCACTCCGGGGTTGGTGAAGAAGTTGCCTTGCAGCCCTGCCGCACCGATCCCCTGCAGCAGGCCGATGCCCGCCAACAGCCCCAAGTAGCCGGCCATGAAGGTGAGCGTGAGCGCCTCCAGCATCACCTGCCCGGTAATGTTCCAGGGCTTGGCGCCCATGCTGCGGCGGATGCCGATCTCCTTGGTGCGTTCCTTTACGATCACCAGCATGATGTTGCCGATGCCGATCACCCCGGCGATCAAGGTGAGGATGCCCACCGTCCAGCTTAGGGCGGCGATGGCGGTGAAGAGCATGTTCATCTTGTCGTACATCTCCTGCAGGTTGAAGCCGCCGAAGGCCAGCGGGTCTTCCGGGGATACCTTGTGGCGGCGCGCCATCTCCCGTTTTACGCGGTCGAACACCTCCGACACTTTTACGCCCGGCTTGGCGCTGATGCTGAACCAATGCACCATGTTCATGCTGTTGAAGGCCTTTTGGAACGTGCTGAAGGGGATGTAGATGGTGCTGCCGCTGCCTTCCTCGTCCATGGCCGAGGCCTGGGCCGCGTAGAGGCCCACCACCTGGAAGTACACGCCCTGCACCTTGATGTACTTGCCCATGGGGTCTTCGGGCCCGAAGAGCGCCTTCACCACGTCGGGCCCGATCACGCACACCTTGCGTTCATCGCGGATGTCCTTTTCGTTGAGGAAGCGCCCCTTGCTGATGGTGGCGGCCTGGAAGTGGATCACCTCGGGCATGTCGCCGTTCACGCTGAACCCGCCGGCCTTGTTCCCGTAGCTTACGTTGTTGGCGCCGCGGTAGCCGCCCAGCTGCAGGCGCGGCGCCACTTGGGCTACGCCCGGGATGGCATGTATGGCGGCGATGTCGCTGTTGTTGAAGTTGAAGTGGCGGCCCCGCTTGAAGCCGGCGTAGGGCAGGGAGGTGGCTTGCGTCCACACGAAGCAGCTGTTGGTGGCCCATCCGCCGAAGCCGCCCATCACCCCGTTGCTGAGGCCCCGGCCCATGCCCAGCATGATCACCAGCATGAAGATGCCCCAGAACACGCCGAACATGGTGAGGCCGCTGCGCAGTTTGTTGCGGCTCACCGATGCCCAGATCTCGCTCCAGCGTTCCTTGTCAAACATGGATGGTTGGTTGGCAATTGCAGGAGGCAGCGTGCAGTGGGCAGTGGGCAGCGTGCAGTGGGCAGTGGGCAGCGTGTAGTTGGCAGTGGGCAGCGTGTAGTTGGCAGTGGGCAGCGTGTAGTTGGCAGTGGGCGGCGTGCAGTGGGCAGTGGGCAGCGTGCAGTGGGCAGAAGGCAGCGTGCAGTGGGCAGTGGGCGGCGTGTAGTGGGCAGTGGGCAGCGTGCAGTGGGCAGAAGGCAGCGTGCAGTTGGCAGTGGGCAGCGTGTAGTTGGCAGTGGGCGGCGCGCAGTGGGCAGTGGGCGGCGTGCAGTGGGCAGTGGGCAGTGGGCAGTGTGCAGTGGCCAGTGGGCAGTCGGCAGGTAGGAGTCTGCCAACTGCCCACTGCACGCTGCCCCTTTTTGCATTTGCACGTAACCCCTCATTCGTCCCGCAGTGCTTCAATGGGCCGTATCGCGGCGGCGCGCCGCGCCGGTATCAGGCCGGCCAGGGCCCCGGCCGCCACCAGCACCGCCAGCGCCCACAGGGCGGTGCCCAGGTTGATGGACGGGTCGCGGAACATGTCGGTGCCCGGCATCTTGGAGGCGATGAACTCCAGCAGGCCCACACCGCAAACCAGCCCAAGGTATCCGGCCATGGCGCTTACGAAGACCGCCTCCATGATCACCTGCCCCACCACGTTCGCAGGGGTGGCGCCCAGTGCCTTGCGGATGCCGATCTCCCGCGTGCGTTCCTTCACGGTGATCAGCATGATGTTGCTTACGCCCACGATGCCGGCCACGATGGTGCCGATGCCGATGATCCACAGGAACCCGTTGATGCCGGCGAACACGTTCCCGAAGAGCTCGGCGTTCTCCACGTTGTTGTTCACGTATACCGCGCGGGGGTCCGTGGGGTCGAAGCGGTGGCGCTGGGACAGCACGGCCACTGCCCGCTGTGCCGCCTGCTTGCTTCCCGCCAGGCTGCCGTCGGCAAAGCTTAAGCTGATCCGGTCCACGTTCTGCTGTTCGTTGAACACGCGCTGCACCACGCTCAGCGGGATGAAGACCTGGCTGTTCTGGTTCATGCCCCGCCCGCCTGCCTCGAATTGGTAGATGCCCACCACCTGGAACGGGATGTTGTTCACCTGCACCCATTGGTTGATGGGGTCCCCGCCCTTGAAGAGCGCATCGCGGGAATCTTCCGCCAATACGATCACCTTGCGCGCATGCAGTTGGTCCACTTCGTTGATGAACCGCCCGCGCAGGATGCGTACCTGCTGCAGTTGCGTGTATTCGGCGGTAACCCCGCTGATGCCGAAGCTGCCGTAGTGCTTGCCCCGGCTCAGCTGGCTGTTGCCGCGCCATACCCGCAGGGTGCCCGTGATGTGCAGCAGGCCCGAAATGGAGGTGCGCAGGGCCTCCACATCGCGCATGTCCAACTGCACCTCCCGTTCGGCGGCAAGCCCCTGCCACGGCTTGCTTGTCTGCCCGCCCCACAGGTTGATGGTGTTCTTGGCCGTGTTGCGGAACCCGTACTGGAACCCGTTGCTCAGCCCGCGCCCCGTGCCCAGCAGGATAATGAGCATGAAGATGCCCCAGAACACGCTGAAGCCCGTGAGCACCGTCCGCAATTTGTTCTTGCCGATGGTGTCGAAGATCTCCGCCCATTGCTCACGGTCGAACATGGGAGAGGTCGATCAGGGGTGCCCCGTCATGGCTTTCGATCTCGCCGTCCTTCAAGCGGATGATGCGCTGGGTGAGCGCGGCCACCTTGGGTTCGTGCGTAACGATCACCAGGGTGATGCCCAGTTCGCGGTTCACCCGCAGCAGCAGGTCCATCACTTCCCCGCTGGTCACGCTGTCCAATGCGCCCGTGGGCTCGTCGGCCAGCACCACCTTCGGGTTGGCGATCAGTGCCCGGGCAATGGCCACGCGCTGTTTCTGCCCGCCGCTCATCTCGTTGGGCATGTGGTGCGCCCAGTCCTTCAGGCCCACGTTGGCCAGCATTTCCAGCGCCAGCTCGTTCCGCTTCCGGCCGGAAATTCCTTGGTAGTACAGCGGCAGGGCCACGTTCTCCACCGCGTTCTTGAAGGCGATCAAGTTGAAGCTCTGGAAGATGAACCCCAGGTACTTGCCCCGCAGTTCCGCCGCGCGCGTTTCCGTAAGGTCCTTGATCAGCAGGCCGTCCAGCCGGTATTCCCCTTCATCCGCCTGGTCCAGCAGCCCGATGATGTTCAGCAGCGTGCTCTTGCCCGAGCCGGAGGAGCCCATGATGCTCACCACCTCGCCCTTGGCCACGTGCAGGTCGATGCCCTTGAGCACCTGCAGCCGGTTGCTCCCCATCTGGTAGCTCTTCCGGATCCCCGTCAGTTGCAGCATTGGCGATTGTTCACGGCGAAGGTACCTGCGGCCCGCAGGCGCAGTTGCGCCCATACATGGGCGGTTGCCGGGCCATTTGGGCGGGTGCAACCGCAAGGCCGGGGAGCGCTGTTTGCTATTTTGGCACAACCCTTGCCTTGCCATCGGCCAGTTACATTCGCGAACCGAAATCAACCACCAAATGAACGGGATCCGTTACTCCTTGGCACTTGCAGCCATTTGTTTCATGCCCGCCCTGCGGGCGCAAACAAGCAACATCATCGTGTTTTCCGAGGCCGGCGAGAAGTTCACCTTCCTCGTGGATGGCGATCAAAAGAATGAAGCTCCTGCCACCCGGGTGGAGGCCAAGGGGATCAAGAACGAAACTCCTTTGCTGGTGGTGAATTTCGCCGATGCTTCCATTCCGTCCATCCGGCAGAACGGATACATGGAAGCGGGCCAGGAATACACGCTGCGGATCACTACCAACAAAAAGGGACAGCGCGTGCTGCGCCCCCAGGGACAAACCCCGCTTTCGGCTGCGGGTACACCCGATGCCAAGCCTGCCCCGGCACAGTTCACCGATGATGCCCCTGCCACCAAGGGCGAAGTGATCGCCACCGATGTGCCTTCCGGCACCGGCACCACCACTACCACCACCACCACGGTAACCGAGGGCGGCCCCGGCAATGTGAACATGAGCATCGGGGTGAACGGCATGGGGATCAACATGCACGTGAACGATGGCACAGGCGGGACCACCACCACCACGTCATCAACCACAACCACCACCACCAGTACCACCACCGGCACGAACCGCACATCGCCGCACGTGCATGAGCATGGCGCGGACCGTACGGAGGCGGCTGTTGGCGGGGCGTGCCGCAGCGCCATGCCCGCCGCCGAATTTGAGAAGGCCAAGGGCAGCATCCAGGCCAAGGGCTTCGATGAGACCAAATTGACGCTGGCCAAACAGATCGCCGGGGGCAATTGCCTTACCAGCGAACAAGTGAAGGCCGTGATGGGCCTCTTCGGCTTCGAGGCCAACAAGCTCGATTTCGCCAAGTTCGCCTACGACCGCGTGTACGACCAGGGCAGCTACTACAAGGTGAACGATGCCTTTAGCTTCTCCAGCTCCGTGGACGAGCTGAACACTTACATCCAAGGGCGCTGAGCCGCCTGAAGCCTGCCATCCGCACCTGGCGAATGAAAGCCGTTTGCACCGCCATTGCCGTGCTGTCGCTGCTGGTTGCCGCCTCCTGCACCGGCTCCAAGCCGCTGGCCAAGAAGGCCGCCAAGCTGGATGCCGGGGGCATGTATGCCGAAGCGGCGGACATGTACCTGCAGAGCGCCATCCGCAATGCCAATAACGTGGATGCCAAGATCGGCCTGAAGAAAACCGGCCAAATGCTGCTGAACGACAAGCTCAGCGCATTCTTCAAGGCCTTCTCCATGGGCGAGGACAAGGAAAGTGCGGTGAACGCCTTCCTGGACGCGCAGCAGTACCAGCAGCGGGTGCAGCGCGCCGGCGTGGTACTGGAGATCCCCGCCAGCTATGCCACCGATTTCAAGCAGGTGAAAGGTGAATACCTGCTCCAATTGTACGATAAGGGCCAGGAGCAGCTTGGGCAGAAGGACTACCCCGGCGCAGAGGCCACCTTCGCCAAGATCGGCCAGCTGGAGCCTGGCTACAAGGACGCAAGCAGCCTGCAAAATGTGGCCTTTCTGGAGCCCCTGTACATCTCGGGTAAGGCCGCCATGGCCGCAGGCCAATACCGCAAGGCCTATACCGACCTTGGCCGTGTGACCGCCCGCAATGCCGCGTACAAGGATGCGGCCGCGCTCCAAAAACAATGCGTGGAAAAGGGGCGCTACCCCATCGCCGTAATGCCCTTTACCACCACCACGGCTGCTGCTGCGGGCACCAAGTCCGCGCAGGCCGCCACCATGCAGGCCCTGCTCACTTCGGCGCTCACCAACCTCAATGATCCGTTCATCACCGTGGTGGACCGGGACAACATCCAGAAGATCCTGGACGAGCAGAAGCTGGGCATGAGCGGCGTGGTGGACGAATCTTCCGCCGTGAGCGCAGGCAAGCTCCTGGGCGCACAGGCCGTGCTCATGGGGTCGCTGATCAGCTACCAGGAGGACAACGGGCGGTTGCGCCAAAGCACCAAGGAAGGCTATGAAGGCTACCAGGTGAAGGAACTCAATGCCGAAACCGGCCAGGAGCAATACGTCACCAAGTACAAGCCCGTGAACTACGTGGAGAGCTACAGGGAAAACAAGGCCGTGATCTCCTTCAGCTACAAACTGGTGTCCCTGGAAACCGGCCAAGTGCTGATGAGCAAGGTGGTGGACCGCGATGCCGCGGACCATGCCTGGTATGCCACCTACGACGGCAACGGGCAGGCCCTTCTGCCCAAGCTCAACGGAGGGGTGGACACGCGCAACTCGGCCCGAAGGGACCTGGCTGCCCTGCTGGCCGCGCCCCGCAATGTGAAAACAGCGGCAGACCTGGGCAACGACCTCTTGCGAAGCACCTCCTCCGCAGTGGCCGCCAGCATTCAAACAGACCTCGCCGGCAAGCTGCCATGACCACCGGAACCCTGCCCCGGTTGCTGCGTTGCCGCAGCCTTTGGGCCGCCTGTGCGGCCTTGCTGCTCCTGGCCATGCACGCATGCAAGGCCAAGCAGCCCGTGGCCGCAGCCGAATCCCCGGCGAACACCGAAGCCGGCAAGCCCGCATGGGTGGCCGCAAGGCCCGTGGACAATGCCGACTACATCGGCATCGGATCGGCCCCCAAAAGCCGCGCGGATTACCAGGAGGCCGCAAAGAAGAACGCACTGAACGACCTCGCCAGCGAGATCAGCGTCACCGTGGAAGGCAACAGCCTGCTCTACACGCTGGACCGCAAATACAAGTTCGACGAGGAGTTCACCAGCAGCATACGCACCCGCACCCAGGAACGCCTGGAAGGATTTGAACTGGTGGGCAGCTATGCCGACGCCGCCAACTATTGGGTGTATTACCGCCTGAACAAGGCGGAATTCGCCCAGGCCAAGGCACTGCGCAAGCAACAGGCCATCAACCAGGCCACCGACCTCTACGCCCGCGCACAGGCCAGCCTCAAGGAGGGCAACCTGCGCACTGCGTTCGACCTGGACCTGCGCGCCTTGGTGGCCATCAAGGACTACTGGGGTGAAAATGACCAGGTAATGCTGGACGGCAAACCCGTGCCACTGGCCAATGAGCTCTTCAGCAACCTGCAGCGGATGACCGCAGGGGTGCGCCTGGCGGTGTTGCCGGAGCGCTGCATGCTGGACTGGGCCAACCGCTTCAGGCGCGAACTGCTCATCACCGCCTCCTTCACCGACCGCGGAAAGGCCCTTGCCCAACTGCCTATCACCATCAGCTATCCGGGTCAGGCGGGCATGGTGGCCGAAAGCCGCAACACCGATGCCGACGGGCGTGCCCGCACCACCGTGCAGCGCACCGACCTGGCCGCCCCGGCCCCCGAGGTGGTGGTGCGCTTGGATGCCGGGGCGCTCGTGCCCGCGGACCTGGATCCCGCGTTCACCAAGCCCCTGCTCGGCAGCCTTGCAATACCTGAAGTGCATGTGCCCATCGACCGCACCATGCCCAAGGTGTTTTTCAAAGGCAATGAGCGCAACCTGGGCCAGCCCCTGGCCGACGGCCCGCTGCTGATGGCCTTGAAGGAGGAACTTTCCATGCGCGGCTTCAGGGCCGTGGACAAGGCGGCCGACGCGGACCTGCTGGTGGACATCAATGCCGATACCCGCGAAGCAGGGGAGAGCAACGGTTTTTTCACCGCCACGCTGGACGAATCGATCAAGGTGGCCGAACGGCGCAGCAACGAAACCGTCCATGAAGCAGGGAAGCAGGGCGTGAAGGGCATTCAGCTCAGCTATGCCAAGGCCGGGCTGGACGCCTACAAGAAGGCCGCCCAGGAACTGCGCGCCTCGCAAGTGCCCGAACTCATGAACACATTGCTTCAATAATTGCGCGCCCTTTCGCACTTTGGCACGCCATTGGAAAGAACCATCACCACACCACCGAAACACCAAACACAGAAAACCATGTTGACCACTACATCCAAATTCGCATCCATCGCCTTTATGGCCGTGATGCTGCTGGGCGGAATGAGCGCCTGCAAAAGCAAGAAGAAGGCCGCCGAGGCCGCCGCCAAGCCGCCCAGCGGCGAAACCGAGGTGAAGGTGCTCTGCTCGGGCCCCGAGTTCTTCACCGACGAAAAGAACTTCCGCGCCAACAACCTTGGCGAGAGCATGGACCAGGCCACGGCCAAGAAGAAGGCCCTTTCCAACGCCCGCGCCGACATGGCCAGCGCCATCAATACCCAGGTGAAGGCCGTGATCGACAACTACGTGAACAGCCGCGAGATGAACAACAAGGAGGAAGTGGCCGAGCGCTACGAAAGCCTTGCACGCGAAGTGGTGGACCAAAAGCTCACCGGCACGCGCACCATCTGCGAGAAAATGATGAAGGTGGACGCCACCGGCAACTACAAGTGCTATGTGGCCATCGAGCTTAGCGCACAGGACCTGCTGGCCGCCTACAACGAGCGCCTCAGCAAGGATGACAAGCTGAAGATCGACTACGACTACGAGAAGTTCAAGGAGACCTTCGACAAGGAGATGCAGAAGATGGGGAAATGAACTGGCACCACCGTGCCCAACGGCTACGGTGGCACACGCCATACGGGCAGGCACCTGCGCCCATGCAACGCTCGGAGCGCATTCCCGGGTGATCGAAACGGTGGCATGATGCCACCCCATGCGGAAAGCCCCGCCATCCATCGGACGGCGGGGCTTCCCTTTTCCGGCCCCGGTCAACAGGGATGATGCAGTAGAGAACCGATCGGCCGCCCCCCTGCAACTTGGGGGTTCAGCGCTTGGGCTTCCCGCTCATCCAGGCGTACAGCCCCGTGACGTCACGCACGTACCAGTAGGTGTCCTGCCCGCGGCAGTAGCCGTTCTTCGCAGCTTCGCCGGTGAAATAGCGCGGGCGGTTCAGCAGCACAATGGCGCGTTCCACGTTGCCTTCCCAGCGGTCGGGGAACATGCCCAGCTCCACGGCCAGCCGTTGCGCATCCTTTACATGCCCAGGCCCGGCATTGTAGGAGGCCAGTACAAAGCGGAGCCGTTCGGCAGGGGAGGGGATGCTCCTCCGCCAAAGCTGGTCCAGTTGGTCCAGGTAGCGCGTGGCGGCCTGCACATGCCCTTCCACACCGGCCGAATCGGCCAGGCCCATGCGCGCGGCCGTGGCCGGCATCATCTGCATCAGGCCGTTGGCGCCCTTGTAGGACCGGGCCGTGGTGTCAAAGCGCGACTCCTTGTAGGCCACGGCCGCCAGCAGCTTCCAGTCCCAGGCCATGCTGTCGGCATGCACTTGGAACAGGCTGTCGAAGTCCGATATGCTGTCGGTGCCGAAGGCCATGGAGGAGGTAGGCTTCAGGTCCTTGCGCGGGTCGAGGCCGTTTTCATAGGCCTCGATCAGTGCATTGCGTTCATCGCGGTAACGGGCGGAGGCCAGCCAGGTGTCCAGGGCGTGGGCCAGGTGGATGGAGTTGGTGCGCATGGCGAATACCAGCGGTGTGCTGTTGCCCAAGCGTGGGCCGAACTGCACCAGCGGCAGGCGTTTCGTCTCCAAAGAGGCGGTGGCATCGCTGGCCAACAGCAGGCCCTGCCGGCCCAGCGCCGTGGCCATCAGCAGGTCGTCCGGCAATGAATCCACCACGCGGTAGGGAAACCCGGCATCGGTGAAGGGAAGTTGGCCCAGGCTGTCCAGAAAGGGGGACCATGCGCTGACGATTACCGTGTCGCCGCCTGCCTTTTGCGCCGCCTTCGCACTGCTGCGGCACGCACCTGTCATTTGCGCCACATGCCGGTAGGGCCAGCTGGCCAGCGTGTAGCGGGAGGCCCATCCCGCCGGGGAGAGCTGGGCTGCGATCACATCGCCCTTGCCCGCTTGCAGCAGGTGCAGCATGCTGTCGCGGTTGGCAATGGGCACGGCCTTCACCGGCATGCGGTAGCGCTTGGCAAACCGCTGGAGCAGTTCCCATTCCAGGCCCGTGGACGCCCCGGGCCTTTGTTCCCAGGTCAAGGGGTCGGGCAGCACCAGCACGCGCAGCGTGTCGTGCTTGATCTGGGCCAGGTCGCGCAGCACATGGGGCCGCGCCAAGGAGCTGTCGTGCCGCTCCAGGAGCAATTCCCCGGGCCCCACCGCAAAGGGCAGGGCCAGCAGCAGGGCGAAAGCCGCCGAACCGAGGTATTCCACGCTACGCATCCGGCAAGGCCAAGTGATTGAACAAGTCCCGGAGAAATTCCCGGCATTCCGCCGTGAACGCTTCTTCATGCGCCTGCAGTACGTGCTCGGCGCCTGCAAGGGCTTCCCCGCCGGGCACCCGCTTGGAGAGGCCGCCCAGGGCGCGTGCGATGCCGCGGATCTCCGCATAGGAAGTGAGCCAGTCATTGGCCACCATGTACGGCAGCATCTGCTGCGTGCGCATCGGCATCAGGCGGCTGTGGGCCTGCAGCAACGCATACATGCGGCCTGTGAAGGCTGGCAGCGGTTCCATGCCCAGCTCCCCCCACAGGTTTGCGATGGCGTGGTCATAGAAGAGGTCCAGCGCCACGCCCGCATATTTTCCGCAGTGGGCCCGCAGCCGCTCCCGGCCCACCAAGGTGAGCGGGTGGTTGTCCGTGAAGCTGTCTATGCGCCTGTGCATGCGTATGCCCCGTTGCAGGTCCGGCTCCCAAGCGGAGAGGTCGCGGCCCTTCACGGCATCGGCCATGAAGTTGCCCGTGATCACCAAAGGGGTGTCGTTGGCCGATACGAGAAGATGCCCCAGGAAGTTCATAGCGCCGTGGGCAATGTACGGGCTGGCGTGGCGCAGTGGCGGCGCCTTGGGCCTTTTTCGCGAAGCCCGCCGCACATGGCCGCACGCCGCCGCCCATGTATCTGAGGGCGTGCGGTGCCGCGTGCCGGGTAATTTGGCGGCCATGGCTGCAAGCCGCCGTTCCACGCTGCTGTACTGGGCCACGCAACTGGTGGCGTGGTCCGGGTACGTCCTGCTGTTGGGCCTGCCTGCCTGGCTGGAGGGCGGACCCAACGCGCGCTTCGGGCCCGTGGCCGCAGGCATGGTGGCCATCGGCATCGCAAGCAGCCATGTGATGCGGTCGCGGTTCAAGGAATGGCATTGGCTGGACAAACCGCTTGGCGCACTGGTGCTGCGCATGGTGCTGGGCTCCCTGGTGCTGGGCGCGCTGGCAGGGCTGGCTCAGGCTGCGGCCCATGATGCCGCCTTCCCGGAGGCTGAGCCCCTGATCGGCGGCAGCGGAAGGCGCCTCGCGGAGGTGCTCCTTAGCTGGGTGGTGCAGCTCTTCGTGTGGTCCGTGGCCTACGTGGCATACCACTATACGGTCAGCAGCCGGCTGGAGAAGATGCGGGCACTGCGCCTGGAAGCCGCCAACCGCGAAGGGCAGCTCGCCATTTTGCGCAGCCAGCTCAATCCGCACTTCATGTTCAATGCGCTCAACGGGATCCGCTCACTGATCGATGAGGACCCGCGCCGCGCCAAGGAATCCATCACCAGGCTGAGCGCCATCCTGCGCAATGCCATGTCCACCGTGCGGCGCAGAACGGTTCCGCTGGGCGAGGAGATCGACACCGTGCGTGCCTACCTCGACCTGGAATCCATGCGCTTCGAGGAGCGGCTGAACGTGAAGTTTGACCTGGATCCCGCACTGGAGCGGAGCCAGGTGCCGCCCATGATGCTGCAGACGCTGGTGGAAAATGCCGTACGCCACGGGATCGCCAAAAGCAAGGCCGGGGGTGAAGTGGCCATTTCGGCACGCCCGGAGGAGGGCGGCATGCTGCTGGCCGTGGCCAATAGCGGGAATTTTAGCGCGGACGGCGGCACGGAGGGCGGGCTGGGCCTGCGCAATACGCGTGAAAGGCTCGCCTACATCTATGCGGGAAAGGCCTCCATGCACGTCCGGAACGAAGCGGGAATGGTGGTGTGCGAGCTGCATTTGCCCCTGTACCCGCCGCAGCTGACCAATGAACCCACCGAAAACCTTCAGCCATGAAAGCACTGATCGTAGATGATGAACGCCTTGCGCGCAAGGAGTTGATGCGCCTGCTGGAGCCGCATGCCCACATTGAAGTGGTGGGGGAGGCGGCCAATGCGGACGAGGCGGAAAAGCTGCTTACGGAGCTGCGCCCGGACCTGCTGTTCCTGGACATCAACATGCCCGGCAGGGACGGATTCGAGCTGCTTGCCGCGCTGGAGGCTGCGCCACATGTGGTTTTCGTGACCGCATACGACGAGCATGCCGTGAAGGCCTTTGAGGTGAATGCGCTGGACTACCTGCTGAAGCCCATCGACCCGGAGCGGCTGGCCGCCGCCATTGCCAAGCTGGCCCTGCTGCCCAAAGCAGGTGATGTCCAGCGCGCCGTGCTCACCCCCGAGGACCGCATCTTCATCAGGGATGGCGAGAAGTGCTGGTTCGTCCCCTTGCGGGAGGTGCGGCTGTTCGAGAGCGAGGGCAACTATGTGCGCGTGCGCTTTGGGGACAACAAGCCGCTGGTGCTACGCTCGCTGAACAGCCTGGAGAAGAGGCTGGACCCGCACGCCTTCTTCCGCGCCAACCGCAAGCAGATGATCAACATGGCCTGGGTGCAGAAGATCGAGCCGTGGTTCAGCGGAGGCCTTAACTGCACACTTTCCACAGGGGAAGTGGTGGAGGTGAGCCGTAGGCAATCCCTCCGCTTCCGCGAGCTGATGGGGCTGTGATCCCACTCATGCCGTTGTGACAAGCAATATGGTCCGATTTCGCCATCACACCGTTCCGATCATTTGCATGCTCGAAGGCATGTGCTGCTGTAGCCTTCCGGTGCTGCCGGAAGACACATTGGCATCACACCGTTCCGATCATTTGCATGCTCGAACGGCATGTGCCACTGTAGCCTTCCGGCGCTGCCGGAAGACACATTGGCATCACCTTATCCGACCATTTGCTTGTACACACGGCATATACCACTGTAGGCATTCAGATCGTCCTTTGGACTGATCTGAATGCCACATTGGTATTATTTGTTCTGCATCCCGAACGTGAAGGAGTTCTCGTTCTGGTACAGCGGGTGGGTTTCCACGCCTTCCTTGGTCTCCACCTTCACGTCGATCACCTGGTCCTGGTACAGCGAGCCGAACAGGTCGCTGCTTACCGTAAGCCCCTCGGCGGTAGGCACACTGTCCACTTGCAGCCGGCAGATCATCAGGCTTACATCTTCCTTGTGCCCGAGGTAGGCCATGTGCAGCGCGCTGTCGCCGAAGGAAAGGTGCAGGTGCCGCTGCAAATACTGCTTGATCAGCGTGTCCGCGTCCGAGGTCTCCGTGGCCGTGCCAAGTTGCGGGTCCTCACCGCTCATGTCCATGATCACCGTGTTCAGGTCGTGCAGGTTCAGCAGGCATACTACCGAAAGGCTCTGCGTGTCCGGATCGTGGTGGATGGTCACCAGGCACTCCGGGGCTAACGGGGCGCACAGCAGGAAGGAGGCGAGAAGCAGTGATTTCATCCGTGCAAAGATGGTTCGGCAAGATGACGTGCTGCGGAGAAATGCACCGCCGCATCGTACCTTGTTCGCAAATCCCCTGCCATGAAAAGAAAATACCCCCTGCTTGCCGCCCTCCTCAGTGCATCTTCCCTAATGGCCGCCCAAGGCGGGCCCGATCAGTACGGCTACACCTGGAAGGACAGCAATGAACCCGGCGGCCCCGTATATTCCTGGATCGACATCACGTCGGACGGCATCCCCGTGACCGGATTGGCGGACGACAACACGTTCGGCCCCTACATCATGTCGGGCAACATGCCCTACTATTGGTACGATGTGAAGAAGGTGTGGATCGGTAGCAACGGCTATGTGGCCTTCAATGGCGGAAACATCGCGGCCAATTTCCCCGTGCTGCCCTCCGCAGGCGGCACGGACAACTACGTCGCCGTGTTCATGGCCGACCTCAACTTCGCCGGTGCCGGGAATCCCGGCCAATGCTTCCTGAAGGATGAACCCGCCAGGCTCATCATCTCCTGGATAAACGCGCCTTTCTGGAGCGTGAACGCCCCCGGGTACACCGGCAGCAACACCTTCCAGCTGATCCTGAACAAGCAGGACAGCACCATCACCATGCAGTACCAGAACTGCTCGGGCACCACCGGCAGCAACGGGCCGGTGATCGGCATTGAAAGCGTCATCGGCAGCGTGGGCCTGGCCCGCAGCCAAAGCCTGATGCCTGCCGCCGGCTACGCCGTGCGCTTCTACAACCCGGCCAACCCGCTGATGCAGGTGAAGGATGCCGCAGTGGAGTGGGTGGGCGAACCCGGCACGGGCGGCATCACCATGTCCACCGGTGCCTCGCTGACATTGGCCACGCAGGTGCAGAACGTGGGCAACCAGCCCCTGGAGGCCTTCACCCTCACCAGCAAGGTGATCAGCTCCACCGGCCAAACCCTGGTGACCGAAACCGTGAACGTGCCGGCCATGCAGGCGGGGAACAACCTGGAATTCACCTTGACGCAACCCTTTGCACCCACCGCCACCGGCATCTACAGGCACCAGGTGGTGCTGTCAGGGATCAACGGGGAATCCATCACCGACAACAATACCATGGAACGCAAGATCGTGGTGTACGCCCCCACGGCGGCGGAAAACCTGGTGAGCTGGGCGGGCCCTACCGATGACGGCATCGGGCTGGCATGGAACGGCGGCAATGGCGGCATCGCCGTATACATCATGCCGCCGTTCTATCCCTGCCAGGTTACGGCCACCACCGTGCGCATCAACAGCAATGGCGGCAGCGGCTTTGCCATGATGGTATACGATGATGACGGCCCCAATGGCGGGCCGGGAACACTGCTGGACAGCTCCGTGGTTTCGGTAGCCAATGGCGGGGCCGGCGACCACGTGTACCCCTTGTTCAGCCCCCTGCAATGCACCAGCGGCGGATACTATGTGGTGTGGTACATGCTGGGGCCCAATGTGAACATCGCGCGCAACATGGTGGCGCCGTTCTCCCTCCGCTGCTTTGAAGTGCTGAGCGGTGCATGGGCCGAATACCGCGACCGCACCACCACGGATTTCCACCTCGGTATGAAGGTGCTCAAGCCGCCCTTCCTGGATATCGGCGTGTCCGGCCTCGTGGGCATCAACAACGGCCAGCAGATCTCCACGCCCACCACCGTGCAAGCGCTGGTGCAGAACTTCGGGAACACGCCCGCTTCCGCCTTCCAGGTACACTACCGATACAATAACGGGCCCGTGGTGAGCCAATCCTATACCGGCGGCGCCATCGCGCCGGGCAATGCGGCCATCTTCGCCTTCACGCAGCAGCTACTGCCGCAGGTAAACCCCTCCAGCGGCGCGTTGTGCGTGTGGACCAGTGCCGCAGCGGACACCCTGCACCAGAACGACACCACCTGCGTGAACATTGATGTGCTGGCCGGCGTAGGTGAGCTGCGCGGGCAGCAGGTGTCCCTGTGGCCTTCACCGGCCAACGACCACATTGCCCTGGCCGGCGTGCCGGACGGGCCGTTCGCCTTCCGGGTGGTGGATGCCCGGGGCGCGGTGGTGCTGCAGGGCGAACAACGTGCCTCGGGCGGCCGCTCCATGATCGATGTGGCGCAACTGCCCGCAGGCCCATACGTACTGCACTGCACCGCTGCTGGGGCAGCGTTCAGCGGCCGCTTCATGGTGGCGCATTGACCGCGGCACGAAGCTTGAAGAATGGCGCGAGGGCTAACTTCGCGCCATTCCTTTTTCACGCATGTCCAAAAGATCCCTTCTGCTGTTGTTGGTGGCCTGGAACATCCTCCTTACCGGCGCCATTGTCTGGGCACTTTCACGCCAACGGGTGCCGGAGCGCATCCTCAAGGAAAAGCTCGCCGGAATACAAGGGCTGAAGGACAGCCTGCCAAACGCCGAAATGTCCACCGCCACCATGGATACCGCAGCGCTAAAAGTGGCGCGCATCGCGTACTTCCTGATGGATTCCGTGACCGCCAAATATGACCTGGTGAAGGAGAGCGCCGCCCGCGTGCGCAGCGAGGGCCAGCGCATGGAGGGAAACATCCAGAAGGAAATACAAAAGGCCCAGGCCCGCTACAACGAACTGGTGAACAAGGACCATGCCTACAGCACCCAGGCCGAACTGAAGGCCGACCAGGCCGAGGTGGAGCAGTTGGGCGCGAAGATCCAGCAGCTGCAGGCCGAATCGCAGGACAAGCTGGAAGAGATGCAGGCGCACATGCTCAAGCAGATCGCCGGTGAGCTCCAGGGCTTTTTGGAGGAATACAACAAACAGGCCGGCTACGACTACATCTTCAGCATCCAGGACGCCGGGCAGATCTGGGTGGGCAACAAGGCGCTGGACATCACCCCGGCCGTGGTGAACGGCCTGAATGCACGGCACCGCCAACAGAAGACCGTATCGCCCAAATAGGCCATGGGTGATGGCCGGGCTTGAACTTCAACACAGGCCAAAGGCCCGGAAATGAGGCGGGTCAACATGTACAAGGGCTTGCTGTTGCTGCTGGTGGCGCTGCAAACCGGCGCGGCCTTGGCCCAGCGGGATGGTGCAAAAAGCGCAGGCCACGTGGAGATCCTCAACGCCGACCGCTGGGAGTTCGACAAGCATGTGGCCACCGGTGCCCAGCGCCTCCTGGGGCACGTGCGCTTCCGCCAGGAGAACGCCACCATGGCGTGCGACAGCGCATACCTCTACAAGAACGACCGGGTGAAGGCCTTCGGCCACGTGGAGCTGGTGCAGGACGATACCCTGCGCATCACCGGCGACCTGCTGGATTACAACGGCGCCACCCGCACCGCGCGAATGACCGGCCAGGTGCGGCTTACCGATCCCGGCACGGAGCTAAGCACCGATGCCTTGGATTATTCCGTGAAAACCAACACGGCCAAGTATGCCGCAGGGGCGCGCATTGAAAGCAGGAGGGACGGAAACATCCTGGCAAGCAGGAAAGGCGTCTATGATGCCGCCAAACGCATCTTCACCTTCAGCGACAGCGTGTCCATCACCGGCCCCAACGGATTGATCACCGGGGATTCGTTGCGCTATGCCACCGCATCGGGAATGGCCGAGTTTCTGGGCCCCACCTGGATCACCCAAGGCGACACGCGGATGTACTGCGAGCGCGGCAGCTACCATAGCCCTACCGGCAAAGGGCGGTTTACCCGCGCAGGACGGATCGAAAGCAAGGGCCAATTCCTCACCGGCGATAGCCTGCACTACGACCGCGGGGCCGAGCAGGGCGACGGATGGGGGCATGTGACCCTCACCGATACGGCCAACGGATTGATGGTGCGCGGCCAGCGGGGAACCCATGCGCAGGCCACGGGGCGCTCCATGATGACCGGCCGCGCCGAACTGGTGATGGCCATGGGCAATGATTCACTTTTCCTGCATGCGGACACGCTTTACGGCATGCGCGACCATACCGGCGGCAGGCGCGTCCTGGCGCGGCGCAACGTCCGGTTTTTCAAGCCCGACATGCAGGGCGTGTGCGATACCATGGCCTACGCCACCGCGGACAGCCTGGTCCGCTTGAACGGCCACCCCTTTCTCTGGAGCATGCAGGACCAGCTGAGCGGCGATACCATGCGCATCCAACTGGCCCATGGCAGGGCACAAACCCTGCTTGTGCTGGGCAACGCCTTCCTCATTTCCCAAGCGGACAGCAGCCGGTTCAACCAGGTGAGCGGATCCACCATGACCGGCCACTTCAGCGGCGACGAGCTCAAGCAGCTCATTACCGAAGGCAACGCCCGCACCGTCTATTTCACCCGTGAAAAAAAGGACAGCGTGGAACGCACCACCGGCCTCAACAGGGTGGACTGCAGCGGGATCACCGTGGGCCTGGACAGCGGAAAGGTGAGCACCGTGGCCTTCACCACGCAGCCATCGGCCACGCTGTACCCCTTGGCCAATGCGCCTGTTGAGGAGCAGCAGCTGGAGGGCTTCCGCTGGAACGCCGCAGCAAGGCCGACGGACCGGGAGGATATCTTCCGCGTGCCCGAACCTGCCCCTGCGGATAGGGCGCCATAGCTTCGGTACGCACGCTGCCGTTGGGGGCGGATCAGGGTTCAGCGTACCGCACCAGGTCCGGAAGCGGCTTGCGGTAGCCTTTTGGCCATTCCACTGCCGGATAGCCCATGTAGAACAGGCCCAGGCAGCGGTCATCCGGCCCCAGCCCCATGAACTTCACCATCTCCTCCCCGGTAACCACCGCGCCGGTGCTCCACAGGGCGCCAAGCCCCAGGGCCGTGCAGGTGAGGTACATGTTCTGCACCGCACAGGCCGCCGAATACTGCTCCTCGTGCAGCGGTACCTTGCCGTGCGGGTCCCGCGCCACGCCCAGCGCCACCACCACGCTGCTCTGCAACGGGCGCTGCACGTGGTTGTCATACTTGCGCTGAAGAAAACGCTCGGGAGGCGTGATCCGCCTGTACTCGCCACCCATGAACGCCGACAACCGTTCGCGTGCCGCGCCCGTGTACACCACGAACCGCCAAGGCTGCGTCATGCCATGGGTAGGCGCCCACACCGCATTGCCCAGCACCTGGTCGATAAGGTCGCGCTGCACCTCGCGCGTGCTGAAATCCTTGGGTTGAATGGTCCGGCGGTCGCGGATGATGGCCGTAAGCTCGCTAATGCTGTGCCGCATGTGCAGGGATTGATCGCGCAAAGAGAAGAAGGAATCCGGGATGATGGACGCGGAGAATGAGCGGGCCGCAAACAGGTGATGCCGCGCAGCCCCGGGCATGGCCGTGCGGGATCCTGTACGGCGGCGGAACATTTGCGCTTGCTCCTTTGTTGCACGAGTGGAACGGAGGCCATGCACAAAAACTACGGTTACGAATGAATTGCAAACGTTCGGTCCAATTTGCCACTGCAGCACTTCTGCTGGCACAAGGGGCACCCGCGCAGATCTGGTGCCCACCGCAGGCGGAATGGATACAGTCGTTCAATGTCCAGGGTTCACCGGCAGGGCCTGTTGAGCACGGTACCATCCACGCCCGGTTTCTCGGCGACACGCTCGTGGGCGGATTGATCACGCAACGCATCAAGCGCGACCGGTATGTGGACCTTGGGGCGGGCACCATCGAGCACACCGAGCTGCCCACGGTGTACACGCGGTTCGGCAACGGTGTGGTGAAGGTCCGGTTGGGCCAAACGACGGAATTTGATACGCTGCTTTGGATGGGGGCGGCCACCGGCGACCACTGGCTGCTGCCCGGTGTGCAGAACACCTATGAATACCGCGTGCTCCACGTGGACACAGTACACGTGGACGGGCATCCCCTGCGCCGCTTAGCCCTGGAACTTTTCCATGCGGGGGAAGGGCCGGTGATGGCGGACACCTTGTACGAACGCATCGGACTGCTGCACGCGGACACCTTTGAACCGGCCCTGCCGCTGCCCTTGGCGGGCAACGTGCAATTGCAGTGCTACCGCGACTTCGCCCTGTCCTTCACCGCCCAGGAAGCAAATGCTTGCGATTTCACGCTCGGCGAAGTGCCCGTACTAGCGGCTGCGGCCATCGGGGTGTTTCCCAACCCGGCCACGGACCGCATCACCCTTGCGGGGGGTGCCCTGCAAGGGGGGCTGGATGCCACGGTGGTGGATGCTACCGGGCACGTGCAGGCCGCAATGGAACTACGGCCCGGCCAGGTGGAAATAGAGCTCGGGAAGCTGCCCCCGGGGTGCTATGCACTGGTCCTGCGCGGAGAGGCCGGGGTGCATGTGGCCCGCTTCATCCAGCTGTGACCATCGGCGGTACCTCATTGCAAAACATCCTTACCGGGCAACATACCGGGCATTGGACGTGTCTTAGGTTTGCATCCATAAAAAACAGCGCTCCATGATCTCCTTCCGTTACGCCGCCCTTGTACTTGCACTTCCGTTGGCCTCCCTCGCCGGGGCGCAGATCACCTTGGTAAGCCCGGGCAATGTGCCGGTGAACGGCCGGACCTACATCGTGCATCGCGGCGCGTACACCGCTCCGGGGGCCGGTGGTGCCAACATGCAGTTCAACTACACCGCACTGACGGGAACCGGCGTGAACACCTACGCCTGGCAGGATCCCGCCTCCCTGCCCAACGGCGCACAGTTTCCCGAAGCCCAGTTTGCGCTTACCAATGCCGGGCCCGACACCGTGTTCTACAAGGCCACGGCCGCCGGCCTGGAGCGCATTGGCGACACACAGACCATCTCGGCAGGCAACAGCTACCACTTCACCACCTCCTTTTCCAACAGTGTCCTGGAGCTCCAAATTCCGCTCGCTTTTGGCAATGCGCCATGGACGGACCTGTTCACCGGCACCTTCACCGTGGACGGCAATAACGCCACCCGCAACGGCGCCATTACGGGCAAGGCCGATGCCTGGGGCCAACTGACCATGCCCGGCGGCGGCAGCCCCGTGGAAGTGCTCCGCGTTGCCACCCGCCTTACGGAATCCATCCCCATGACGGTCAGCGGCATTCCGGTCACCATCACCCACGTACACAATGCAAGCGCCTTCTACCCCTTGTGGGGCAAGTTCCCGGTGCTGCGCATGGTGTCGGATTCCCTTACCTCCTCGCCCATCAACATCAACCAGAACTATGCCTACACCGAGTGGCTTGATGCCACCGCCATGGGCATCGCCAGCCAGGAGGCGCAGCCATTGGCCATGCAAGTGTTCCCCAATCCCGCCGGGAACGCGGCCACCGTGCTGGTCCACAACGCCGCCAACAGCCCGGTGGAAGTAGCCGTGGTGGATATGCGCGGCGGCGTGGTGCTCCGCAAACAGGCCAACGGCCCGGCAGTGGACATCGATGTGCAGCAGTGGGCACCGGGCATCTACCAGGTAGTGCTCACCAGCAAGGAGGGCCTGCGGAGCACCGCCCGCTTAGTGGTGGCGCATTGAACCAAGCTCGCCGCACATGCCCATGTACCGCCTGCGGACCTTGCCGGTCGTGCTGTGCTTGGCCGCCGTGGCCGCCAAGGCCCAGCCGGTGATCACTGCGGCTGATGCGCCGCAGGACGGCCAACAGTACACCTACCTCCCCGGCACCTATGATCCGCTTACCGCCAGCGGCCCCAATGCCACCTGGGACCTCTCCGCAGTGGCGGCGGCGGGGGAGGGCCAGATCGTGTCCTTCATAGATGCCGCAGCCGCAGGCCATGCGGGCCTGTTCCCCTCCAGCAACATCGTGCTGCTGGACGGAACGGGGGAAAGCTACCTGCGCAAGGACGCCTCGGGCCTGTACCGCGCAGGCTATTTCCAGCAGCTCAACGGCCTGCAGCTGCAGATCACCTACAGCGACGAGGAGCTCATGCTGCCCTATCCCTGCGCGTTCAACACCGCGTACACGGACAGCTTCACCTACACCTACCCCTACCTGCAGAACGTGGTGCATGGCGGCGGCAGGCGCACTTACACCGCCGATGCCTTCGGGTCCGTGGTGCTGCCCTACGGCCAGGTGGACAACGTGCTCCTGCTGCGCGGGGTGACGGCCACCAGCGAAACGTTGGCCCCCGACGACTACCTCACCGTGGAAAACACCGTGTTCCTGTACAGGCCCGGGCTGTCCTATTTCCTGCTGATGGCGCGCAACATCGTCCGCTACCACAATGGCGAACAAACGGGCACCGGCATGGGCATGACCTACCTCTCCGAACAGGCATTTGCCGGGATCGCGGGACCTGAAGCCCAGGCCATCGGCGTGGAGGCCTGGCCGGTGCCCGCACGGAACCAAATGAACGTGCGCTACGGCCTTGCCGGAGGGCACCGTGTGGAGCTGCAGCTTGTTGATGCCACCGGTCGCACGGTGCGCACGCAACTGGAACAAACCGGGGCCACGGGCCTCCAGCAAGCCATGCTCAACGTGCAGGGGCTTCCGGCAGGCATCTACCTGCTCTCCGTTTCCGATGGGCAAGGCCAGCGGGGCACATGCAGGGTGGCCGTGGAATAGTACGCCGGTGCCGCGTTTTATTCCATGCCGTCGGCGAGCTACCTTCGCAACGCCATGAAGGCCCCCGAGCTCCAGCAGGACGTGCAGCACATCTTCAGCGACTACCTCGAGCAGAAGGGGCATCGCAAAACGCCGGAGCGCTTTGCCATCCTCAACGAGATTTACGCCCAGCCCGGGCACTTCGACATCGAACGGCTCTATGTGAGCATGAAGCGGAAGAAATACCGCGTCAGCCGGGCCACGCTCTACAACACCATGGACCTGCTGCTGGAATGCAAGCTCGTGCGCAGGCACCAGTTCGGATCGCAACAAGCGCAGTTCGAGCGGGCACATACCTTCCGCCAACACGACCATGTGATCTGCACCAACTGCGGCAGGGTGATGGAGTTCTGCGATCCCCGCATCCAGCACATCCGCACCACCGTGGCCGAAGTGATGGGGTTTGAAGTGAGCCACCACGCCCTGCACATTTACGGGCTCTGCCCCGATTGCATCAAAGAACGCAACAGCAAAAAATGACCGGCACAACTACGGACAAGCCCGCCTTCAACCTCACCGTTTCAGAGCAGCAGGGGGTGAAGGTCTTCCACCTGCAAGGGCGCCTGATGGACCAGCAACAGGCGGACCTCCTGATGCAGGCCCTCGATGAGCACCTGCAGGGCCATGAGGGTACCCATGTCATCCTGGACATGGGCGGCCTGGTATACATGAACAGCACCGGCCTTAACATCATGATCAGCGTGCTCACCCGCACCCGAAAGGCCGGTGGGCAAGTGATGCTCGCCGCCGTTTCGCACGGCGTGCGCCAGCTCTTTGTGGTCACCAAGCTGGATACCGTGTTCCCCATCCTTGATACCGTGGAACTGGCCTTGGCCAAGTTGCGCTCCTGAACCATGGCCGGCAAAGTGGATGTGATCCTCGGCGCCCAGTGGGGTGATGAGGGAAAGGGAAAAGTGGTGGACGTGGTGGCCCCGGATTATGCCGTGATCGCACGCTTCCAAGGAGGGCCCAATGCGGGCCATACCCTGATCTTCGACGGGAAAAAGCACGTGCTTCACACCATCCCCAGCGGCGTGTTCCGCAAGAACGTGTGGAACCTGGTGGGCAACGGCGTGGTGATCGATCCGGTGATCTTCCTCCATGAGGTGAAAGGGCTGGAGCAGGCCGGCGTGGATGTGCGCAGCAAGCTGCTCATCAGCCGACGCGCACACCTGATCCTGCCCACGCACCGCGCACTGGATGCCGCCAGCGAGGCGGACAAGGGCGAAGCCAAGATCGGCAGCACCCTCAAGGGGATCGGGCCCACCTACATGGACAAGACCGGCCGCAACGGCCTCCGCGTGGGCGACATCGAACGGCCCGACTTCATGGACCGCTACCGCGCCCTGGTGGCCAAGCATGAACGCCTCTTCGGCATCCACGTGAACAAGCCGGAGTGGCGCAGCAAGGAGCAGGAATGGCTGGATGCCGTCCAGATGTTGCGCGATTTCCACCTCGTGGACAGCGAACTGTGGCTGCACGAACAACTGCGCAAGGGAAGTGCCGTGATGGCCGAAGGCGCGCAGGGCACATTGCTGGACATCGATTTCGGCACCTATCCCTTCGTTACCTCCAGCAACACCATCAGCGCGGGCGCCTGCACCGGCCTTGGCGTAGGCCCTTCCAGCATCGGAAAGGTCATCGGCATCTTCAAGGCCTACAGCACCCGCGTGGGCAGCGGGCCCTTTCCCACTGAGCTGCATGATGCCGCGGGCGAGGCCATCCGCAAGGCCGGCAACGAATTCGGAAGCACCACCGGCAGGCCCCGCCGTTGCGGTTGGCTGGACCTGCCCGCACTGCGCTATGCCGCCCTGATCAACGGCATCACCGAGCTGGCCATGATGAAGGCCGATGTGCTCAGCGGCATGGGCACCGTGCGCGTTTGCACCGCCTACAAGATCAAGGGCCAGGTGCGCGACAGCCTGCCCTTCGACCTGGCGGAAGGCGCCGAACCGGTCTATGCGGACCTCAAGGGCTGGGGTGCGCTGGATGCCGCCCGCCCGCTGCCCCCGGAAGTAGAGGCCTACATCACGTTCATCGAGCAGGCCGTCGGCGTTCCCGTCCGCATTGTATCGGTGGGGCCGGACCGCGAGGCCACGCTGGTGCGCGAAGTGGCGTCCGTGCCACGCTGATCCCCTGCATGGCGGCAAGGCGGCCCGTGAAAAGCAAGGCATCGCGCCAGGCACCCCTGGAGCTGCCGCCGCACGTGGCAGGCCTGCTAGGTGCGGAAGCTGCGGACCTGCTGCACGCGCTGCACCAGCCACCGCCCGTAAGCATCCGCTGGAACCCGGCCAAGCACAAGGCCGCCGACGGGGAGCAGGTGCCTTGGTGCGACCAGGGACGCTATCTCCCCGAACGCCCCGTGTTCACCTTGGACCCGCTGCTCCACAGCGGCGCATACTATGTGCAGGAAGCCGCCAGCATGTTGCTGGAGCAGGCCCTGGAGGCGTGTGGGCCGCTGCCCTCCGATGCCGTGGTGCTCGATCTCTGTGCGGCGCCCGGGGGAAAGTCCACCCACTTGGCGGCCCTGCTGCCACGGCAGGCGCTGCTCATCAGCAACGAGGTGGTGCGTGCCCGGCAAGCGCCCCTTACCGAAAACCTGTGGAAATGGGGCCGCCATGATTGCGTGGTGACCGCTGCGGACCCGCAGGATTTCCTTCCCCTGGGCCCCTTCTGCGACCTGCTGGTGGTGGATGCGCCGTGCAGCGGCGAAGGCATGTTCCGCAAAGACCCGCATGCGCGGAACCAATGGGGGCCCAACCTGGTGCGCACATGCGCCGAGCGACAGTCCGCCATCCTGGGCCATGCGTGGAACCTGCTGAAGCCGGGCGGGTATCTGGTCTACAGCACCTGTACCTGGGAACCCGCCGAGAATGAAGACCAGGTGGAGGGGCTGGTGCGCAACGGGGCGGAGCTGCTGCAAATCCCCGTGCAAGGCCAATGGGGCGTGGTGCAATCAGCGGCCGGCATTCGCTGCTATCCGCACCGCGTGCGCGGCGAAGGATTTTTCATGGCCTTGGTCAGAAAGCCGATGGAGGCCATGGGACCCGGCGGAACAACAACCCTGGGGCGGCCGATGCCCGCCGGTGCGGACAGCGTGCGGCAATGGCTGCGCGACAGGGAGGGTTCCGTCCTGTTGGAACACAGGTCGGTGCTGCATGCCATCAGCAGGCCATGGGCCCCGCTGGCCGCCGCGCTTGCCGGTACGGTGCAGGTGCTGGCGCCGGGCATTCCCGCGGCGCTGCACAAGGGCGATGGCTGGCAGCCGCACCCGGCGTTGGCCTTGAATGCGGTGCTGGACCACGGTGCATTCCCTGCGATGGACCTGGGCAGGGAGCAGGCGCTGCGGTACCTCAGGGGCGAGGCCATGCCTGCCACCGGTGCAAGCGGGACGGCACTGGTGCGGTGCAATGGCCTTGGCTTGGGCTGGGCCAACGGCGCCGGCAACCGCTGGAACAACCTGTGGCCCGCCGAATGGCGCATACGCATGCGCTGAACCTGCCCGATCCGCTGCCCAAGTACCTTTTCTTTGTACCTGCCATGGCCTGGATCGATCGACCGCTCGACCTCTTCGACCGCCACAAGTACGGCATCATCGGCACGCTGATGGTGCATACCCTTTTGCTGTTCGTGCTCTTTGTGTACCACGTGGAACCGCGCTCGCAAGGTGAGGGGCAGATGCCGATCGAACTGGAGCTGGAGGCGGCCGCGCCGGAGCCTGCACCCCAGGAGCAGCAAGCCGACGGGAGCCAGGGTGCAGCCGCGCAGGTGACCAACCAGGCGAGCAACAGTACCGCCGCCACCAGCGCGGACAAGCCGCTTTCCCGGGCCGCCCAGGAACGCATGTCCGAAAGCGTGGAGCGCGACCTGCACAACCTGGAACAGGCCGAATTCGGGCGCTTGGCCGAAGAACGCAAGGCCCAAGGCAAGGAGATCACCGTGCCCGAACTTGATCCCAGTAAGTTCGATAAGCGCAACTACATGGAGAAGCCGCCAAAGCCCGAGAAGGTGGAGGGCCTCACCACCGTGTCCTACGACCTGAAGGGCCGCGCGCATCTTGTACTGGACGTACCCGCTTACCTTTGCAAAGGCAGCGGCAAGATCGTGGTGCAGGTGGCCGTGGACCGCTCCGGCGTGGTGGCCAAGGCCGAGCTGGATCCCGCCGCAAGTTCCACGGTTACCGGCTGCATGGCCGAAAACGCCCTGCAATCCGCAGCCAATGCGCGGTTTACCAGCGCGGCCAATGCCGCGCAACCCCAGCGCGGTACCATTACCTATATCTTCTTAGCGCAGTAGGACAAATTGACACACCATTGTCGATGGGTGGTGACATAATGGCTTAGTGGTGGGTTTCAACCTGCTGATCCAGCAGGTTTTCCAGATCGGTACCAAGTTGGTAGGCGGCACACCGAACCAACCAAGAACAACCGACCAATGACCTACACAAAAGATTTTGCGCTCCCCACCACGTTCCGCCCGTTTTCCGATGCCATGGGCCGCTTCCTTGGCGAGATGGACCCGTTCCACGGCGGGGTTTCCATGAAGCGGTCGTTTCCCCGGGTGAACATCCTGGAAGATGAAAAGTCCTTTAAGCTGGAAATGCAAGCACCCGGCTATGCCAAGGAAGACCTGAAGCTGAACCTGGAGCAGGACGTGCTTACCATCAGCGCGGAAAAGGAAGAGCAGGAGTTGAAGGAAAACGAGCGCTATACGCGCTGCGAGTTTGGCAAGCATGCCTTCAGCCGCAGCTTCCGCCTGCCCGAAATGGTGGATGCCGAGCACATTAAGGCCGAGCATGTGAACGGCGTGCTTACGGTAAGCATTCCCAAAAAGGCCGAGGTGAAACCGGCCACCAAGCAGATCACTATCGGCTAAGCCGCACCCCGCAAGGGCAAAGGGCCGCCCCGGAGGCACGGGGCGGCCCTGTTCTTGCCAGGAACGGTGCCGATCGCCACGCATGAAGGCATGAAGTGGTTTTTGGCCCGGGGCCGTGCAGTTGGCGGATTCCCGCACGTTGGAAGCCGAATTTCCGTTTTGCCCGCGCAGTCCGGGATGCAACACAAATCGAAATCGCCCGTAACAGCCTCAACTATGGCTAAACCGTTGCTTGAATACTACCAGGAGGTCTTGTCCAAGATCAGTTTCGCGGACCAGGCCGTGTTCCGCAAGGAAATGCGCAAGGCCTTCCGCCGGTTGGTGCCCGAAGAGCGCCAAGTGCTCAAGCAATGGTTCCGCTCCTCCTGCGTGTGCAAAACAGAGGACAGGGCTGCACCGCGCGAGGTGCCCCTGCGTGCCTGAACAGATCAGTTGAAAGTCTCGCTGTCCCAAGCCTCGGTGCTGAACTGCCCG
The DNA here is from genome assembly GCA_018266475.1 of Bacteroidota bacterium. Classification (GTDB taxonomy): domain Bacteria; phylum Bacteroidota; class Bacteroidia; order Flavobacteriales_F; family PHOS-HE28; genus PHOS-HE28. Next base: position 16,249 of record JAFEAI010000281.1, on the reverse strand, counting down.
AAGAAGGCCATCCATCCGAAGGCCGTGGCGGCGCACGCCACCATGGTGGTGCAAAAGAAGGCCCCGAAGCGGAAGCCGCCCCACCAGCCTGCATGCACATCGTTCGTCAACCATGCTGCGGGCAGCAGGGCCGAGAAAATTGCCGCAGCAAGCACCACCGTGATCACCAGGTGGCGCCATGTGCGCACCGGCCAGCCCATGGCGGCCCGCCAGGGACCGATCTCACGCCCCCATTGGTGGACCAGGTGGAAGTTTCCATCGGCCAAGGGCACGAACAACATGGGGTCCGCATCGCAATCGCACAGCTGGAACCGCTTGGCCGGGGCCATGATCATGAAGCCGTGCACCGGATGCCCGGCCTTGGCCTCCAGCCGCCGCACGGCATGCACGGCCTCGTGGGGAATGGTGCCGCGGAACCGGCCGGAAGGCAGGAAGCGCAAGCGGTACCGGATGCAGGTGCCCCGGATGTCCTCCAGGCTGAAGATCCGCGACGGGTCCGGTACAGGGAGGTGGTTCGTACGGCGCTTCAGCGTGGATCGGATGGCAGCGCGCACCAGCTCATCCTGCTTGTCCGCTTGTTCCAGGATGGCATAAACATCCTGCATCAGCGAGGCTTGGCCCCTGAGAAGCTCCGCCAGTTCCTCCTCCCGCGTGTGCCTCATCGTGCGCAATGGTATTCCGCTACCCTTCACTGTGGCTGCCGGCGCTCAGGTGCTCAAGCTCACCTTCTTCGGGCGCTGACAACTGCTGCTGCCCCGGCTCGGGCGCGCTGAGCCTGCTGTTGGCGGTGATGGCCGCATCGCCTTTCTCCACCACGGCATGCCAAACGCCGTCGAATGGCAGGGTGAAACGGATGGCTTCTCCATCCTCCTGCCCCTTGTAGTAGGTGTGGGTGCGCCCGGCACCATAGTTCTTGAATTCCTTTGCCGTCATGAATTTCACGATGGCCGGTGCGCTCAGGTCCACCTCGATCGCGCCGCCCCGCTTGCCCGTGTATTTCCTGTACAGGAACTTCATGTAGTGGTAAATTGGAGGTGCTAAGTTAGGAGTTGCGCAACCCCGTTCGCGCGCCGTTCACAATTTCACGCTGAGCACCGGGAAGGTGGTGCGGTTGACAATGTCTTCGGTAACGCTGCCGTTCACCACGTGGAAGAAGCCCTTTCGCCCGTGCGTGGCCATGGCGATCACGTCCGCATCTATGCCGCGCGCAAAGTTGAGGATGCCTTCCTCGATGGAGAGGTCGTTATAGATGCTGGTGCTGAACTTGCGCAGTTCATACCGCTGCAGGAAACGGTCGATGGCCTTGTAGCTGTCCGCACTGCGCTCAAAGTTGGCGGGCGTGTTCACCTTCAGCAGGTGGATTTTCGGGTTGAAGAGCTCCACCACGGGGCGCAACGCATCGAACTTGTCAATGTCCGCAGGCGTGAACGTGGAGGCGTACACCAGGTCCTTCATGTCAAAGTCCTCCACGTTGTGCTTGATCACCAGGATGGGCATGGGCGCCACGCGCACTACGCGCTGCGTGTTGGAGCCCACCATGCCGCCCAGGCCGCGTGCGCCGTTGCTGCCCATCACGATCATGTCCATGCTGCGCAACTGGGTGTTGCGGAACATTTCCGTGATGCCGAACTGCCGCAGCATGAACCGCTTCATGGGGATGCCCGCCAGGAAGGGCAGCTCGGGCACCTTGTCCAGCCGCTGCTCTATGTCGTCCCGCTTCCAGTGATTGCTGGAGTGGAAGTCCGTCATGTCCTCGTACACATGCACCAGGTGAAGCATGGCCCCGGAAAGCCGGGACAGCTTGGCGGCCACGCGCAAGGCATCGGTGGCGCATTCGGAGAAATCGTACGGCACAAGGATGTTGTTCAGGGCCATTGGCAAGGTGGGTTTCTTCCGGCCTGAAAATTAGCACAGGAAATGAACATCCTGACCGTGCAAATTCAGGTGGGGGCGTTCCGCGCAGGGAAAGGGGCGGTCTATCTTCGCCCTTGCCATGCCAGCCCCCTTAGCTATTCCCGCTACCGACAAGACGCCGCAAGTGCTGTTCGACACCCAAGCCGGCCTGTTGCGCATGGAGGGATGCTCGATCCACGAGAATGCCGAAGCCTTTTTCCAGCCGCTGATGCGGAACGTGGAGGCCTATGTGCGCAACCCGGCCCCGCACACTGCCGTACACATCGGCTTAACCTACTTCAACTCCAGCAGCTCGAAGTACCTGCTGGACCTGCTGAAGCTGTTTGATGACCTGAATGCCGCCAGGCCCGGCACCGTGGAAGTGGTGTGGCACTATGAGCCGGACGACCTGGACATGGAGGAGGCGGGCGAAGACTACAGGGCGCTGCTGGACCTGCCCGTCCGCTTGGAGCCCGGCACTATTGGCTGAACCGCGCGGACCACTGCCCTTCCGGAATGGACAGGCCGTCCTTGAAATAGAAGGTCTGGCCCCAGGGGTGTACCACTTTCTTGTAGGTTACAGGCTTGCCGTCGTCTTCCACGGTGCGCTCGGTAACCACGGCACCGGCTTCCTTGTAAACCCGCTCGCCCAAGGCGGCGGATGGCGCGGTTCTTACGCGGCCTGCAGGCGGGTGGTTGGCCGGCGCGGCAACAGGTGGCGGCTTGGCTGCCCAGGAAGCAGGGGCTGCTCCCGGGGCAGCCGTTGGGGAAGCCGCGTGCTGAACAGGCGGCGGCGCAGGCTTCATGGCCTCCCCGGTGCCCGTGCCTTCAGGCCCGGAAGCGGGTGGGGAAGGGGCGGTCTGCTCCGCAGCCCGCTTACTGATCAATGCTTGCAAGTCCTCGATCTTTACCTTGGGATACACATTGTACGGGCGCAGCCTGCGGGCTTCCTGGAAAGCCGTAAGCGCCGCTTCGTATTGCCCTGCCTGAAAGGCCTGGTCGCCCTGGTGCATCACCGCCTGGTAGGCCGTGTCCTCGGCGGATTCGCGGGTCTCCTGGGCCGCAATGCGCGTACGCTCCTTGGCCGGCAGCTTGTCGAAATCCTTGGCCAATGCGCCTTTTTTCCCTTGCGCCGCCACAGCGGTGGAAAGCCCGCACAACACCACCACGCCCGCCAGGCGAACCGGAAGTGGGATGCGTTTGTTCGTTGTTCGTACGGGTTTCATGCCACAATGGACGGCTGAATGTGCATGTTCAACGAGAATTTGCGCAAATGCGTTCAGATTACGTGGCAAACCTGCAATTTTGCAGCCCGTTGGCCACAGGGCCGACTACAAAACAATCAACAACCCCGATAAATGAAGAGCCTCCTGAAAGCCTGCGCAGCCACCGTGCTCCTGCTTGCCGCATGCAAGAACGACCCCACACAGAGCGAGCAGTACAAGCAGCTGGAACAGAAGACTGCGGAAGTGAGCGGCCAGGTTACCGCCAAGGATTCCACCATCAACGAGATGTTCGGCGCCTTCAACCGCATCACCGAGAACCTCCAGGCCATCCGCGAAAAGCAGGGCCTGATCAAGCCTGGCCAAAAAGGCAAGGAGGGCGGGGAATCCATGGAGCAAAGCATCGTAAGCGACCTGCGCGCCATTGATTCGCTGCTCACGGTGAACAAGAAGATCATCGCACGCATGAAGAAGAGCTCCATTGCCGAGGATGCCAAGCTCGGCGAGCTGGCAAAGACCATCGCCACCCTGGAGCAGAGCATGAAGGACAAGGATGCGGAGATCGGCTCGCTGAAGGAGCAGTTGGCCAGCACCAATGCCTCCCTGGCCAGCATGATCCAGATGTACCAGGACAAGGAGCAGCAGGCAAACACCCAGCAAACCCAGCTGAACAGCGCGTGGTACTGCGTGGGCACCCAAAAGGAGCTGCGTGCCAACAATGTGCTTAGCAAGGAAGGCGGCGTGATCGGCATCGGCAGCGTGAACAAGCTGAAGACCACCGACCTCAACAAGGCCTATTTCAAGGAGATCGACATCACCAAGGTGAACTCGATCCCCCTGGATGCCAAGAAGGCCAAGCTGGTCTCCACGCACCCGGCCGGCAGCTATGAGCTGGTGGGCACCAAGGACCATGTGCAGAGCCTTTCGATCAAGGACCCCGCAGCGTTCTGGAGCGTGTCGAAGTACTTGGTGGTGCAAGTGGACTAAGTACAGCTCGATGGAAATTGAAAAGGGCCGCGAGCGCGGCCCTTTTCAGTTTCCGGACGGGTGGGTTCAATCCGCCGATTCCACCTTGGTCTTCAGCGCGTTCGGCTTGTCGGCCTTGGCATCCTTTTTTCCGGCGCAGCAGCCCTTGCCGCCCTCCTTGCCGCACGCTTCCAGCTTGCCGGATGATCGCAGCTCCTTGAAGCGGGCCTGCTGCTTGGCGTCCAGCAGTTCGTTGATGGAGGCGTATGTGGCCTCATCCTGCTTTTTTGCCTTGGCGTCCATCATTTCGCAATGGCCCCGCATACCCGTGAGGCTTTCTTCGTTCTTGGCCAGCAGGTCATGCACCTTGGCCGCCTGGGCATCATTCAGGTTAAGCTCCTTGGTGAGCAGCTCGCCCCTGGCCTTGGCCATTTCGGCGCATGCCTTGGCATCCTTGTCCGATTGGGCCGCAGCCATGCCGGCCATGCTGATCAGCAGCGCGGCGGTAAACAGTTTGATCGTCCTCATGGGCATGTTTGGATTTGTGGTACGAAGATAGGGTGCGGGCGCAGGTGTTCCGCTGCGCCGAATCATGGGCCCGCCTGCGGAGGGTCAACTTTTTACGTTGCGCACCATGCGCTCAATGGTGTCCCACATGGCGGGTTCCACGGCCTCCAGCATGTTGAACTGGCCTGCGCCCTTCAGCCATTCGCCGCCGTCGATGGTCACCACTTCGCCATTGATGAAGCTGCTGTACGGGGAGATCAGGTACGAAGCGAGGTCGGTGAGTTCATGGTGCTCGCCCGTGCGGCCCAGGGGCACGCGCTTGGCCATGTCGAACTTTTCCACCAGTTCCCCGGGCAGCAGGCGCTGCCATGCGCCCTTGGTGGGGAAGGGGCCGGGAGCGATGGCGTTGGTGCGGATGCCGTATTTGGCCCATTCCACGGCGAGCGACCGGGTAAGGGCCAGCACGCCGGCCTTGGCGCAGGCGCTGGGCACCACGTAGCCGCTGCCCGTCCATGCGTATGTGGTGGTGATGTTCAGCACGGTTTTTCCGCGTTCGCCCTTGGCGATCCAATGCTTGCCCAATGCCAGGGTGCAGTTCACCGTGCCCATGAGCACGATGCCGATGATGGTCTCGAAGGCCTTTGTGCTCAGCCGCTCGGTGGGGCTGATGAAGTTGCCTGCCGCGTTGTTCACCAAGCCGTCCACCTGCCCGAAGCGGGCCAGTACTTCCTCCAGCATGCGGTCCACGTCCTGCCACTTGCGCACGTCGCAGGCCGAGGCAAGCACTTCGCCGCCGGTGGCTGCTGCCATTTCCGCGGCCGCGTCCTGCAGCACGTCCAGTTTGCGGCTGGTGATGCACACTTTGGCGCCCAACTGCAGGAAGGCCTCGGCCATGCTGCGCCCCAGCCCGGTCCCCCCGCCGGTTACCACGATCACTTTTTCCTTCAGTGCGCCTTCGCGCAGCATGCCGGTGTGTGCTTCCATGTTATTCCGGGGCGTTGGTGCGCGGTGCGGCGGGTTGGTCTTTGCGGGGGGGCAGCGGCGCGGGTGGTGCCGGCGGCTTGCCGGGGGAGGTTGTTCCGCAGCTTTGCGCCACGTAGTGCTCCACTTCCCCGCCGTACAGCGCGGTGAATCCTTTGTCAAGGGCTTCCCTGAAGAGCGTGCAGGCCTTGGCGGTATCGCCGGATTGCAGGGCGATCACGCCCAGGTTGCGGTAGATGTACGGGTTGCCCGGCCTGCGGCGCTTGGCCTGCAGGATGTCCTTGATGCCTTTGTCCCGCTGGCCGAGCATGTAGCGGCTCCAGCCCCGGTTGTTGAAGGCGTAGCTGTAGTTGGGGTTCAGCTTGATGGCGCGGTCGTAGTCTGCGATGGCGCCCTTGTGGTCGGCTTGCAGGGCATGCAGGAAGTAGCCGCGGCTGTTGTAGTTCACCGGATCGGCCGGGGCAAGCTGAACGGCGTGGTCCAGCTCGGCGCGCGCCAACGCGGTGTCGCCCGCCAAGGCGGCGATCTCGCCCTTTACGCGGTGCAGCTTGGCGTTGGCCGCGGCAGGGTCTCCTTCCACCGCGATGGCCTTGTTGATGGTGGCCATGGCCTCATGCAGCCGGTTTTGTGCCTGCTCCACCAGCGCCAGTTGGTAGAGCACCTCCCCGTTGGTGGCGGCGCCGGGCAGTTGCTTCAGGTGCGCGGCGCTGCTGTCCAGGCGGCCTTCGCCCTTTTCCGCCAGGGCCAGCTGCATCAGGCCCTCGGCGTTGCCGGGCAGGGCCTTTAGGCCGTTGCGGGCATCGGCTTCGGCCTTGGCGTGCTCTCCGATGCTGTTGTAGGCCTGGGCGCGCAGTGCGAAGAACTCCGGGTGGCCGCCCTTGATGAGCATGGCCGTGGCGTTGCGGATGGCCGGGTAGGCTTTTCCACGCGCCAATTGGCCGCGCACCTTGCGCTCCTGCTTGGTTTGTTCCTGCGCCAGCAGCAGGGCTGGCAGCAGCAAGGTGATCCCGATGATGGCGATGCGCATTGCGCGAAGGTAGGCGTGCATGGCCGCTGCTTATGCCAACCGGCCAGGGCCGGCTCCATGGTGCCCGGCCGGTGCTGGCTTGGGGCGTGCGCACGCGGTTGCATTGCTGCCGGGAGGCCCGTGCGGCACGGGGCCGGGATCCGCCGGCGCAGGTCCGCTGTACCTTCACGCCATGCGTTTGGAGTATCCTGCAAAGGTGCTGGTGGCCTGGGGCGAGGCGGTTTCGGGCAATGCGGCCATCCGCGATTGGCTGGTCCGCAACGGATTTCCGGAGCTGGGCATCTTTGTGTTCGCGCTGCACCTGAAGGCGGATGCGCGCAAGTGGCTCATGGAGAACGGCCACCCGCACCTGATGGCGGTGATCCGCGGGATAGAGGGCGAGGAGAAGGCCCTGGAATGGCTGGATGCGCACGGAATGCCTGCGTTGCGCAAGATGGCGGAGTGCGGCGGCGATGATGCGGCCTTCCAGTGGTTGCTGCGCAGCGGCCACCGCGAGCTGGCCATGCTGGGCCTGAAGATGTGGGCGGTGAAGATGCGGATCGAGGAGGATCACCAGGACCCGCATAAGTTTCCGAGGGATTAGTTGTTGGTTGGCAGTTGGCAGTTGTTAGTTGGCAGTTGGCAGTTGCCGGTTGTTAGTTGGCAGTTGTTAGTTGGCAGTTGCGAGTTGTTAGTTGTCCGTTGCGGGTTTTCGGGTTGCTGGGTTACGGGTTTGCACCCTCGCACTCACCCTGAGCTTGGCGAAGAGGCGAAGGTTCCTGCTTAGCGGTCAATGCGTTCCACGCTGCGCACTTCGGGCACGCTGCGGAGCTTCTCCACCAAGGAATGCAGGTGCTCGGCGTTGTGTACGAAGGCCATCACCTTTCCTTCGAAGATGCCGTCCCTGCTTTCAAAGTTGATGCTGCGCATGTTCACGTTGTTCTCGTGGCTGATGATGGTGGTGATGCGGTTGACGATGCCCACGGCATCGATGCCGCTGAACTGGATGCCGGCGAGGAACTCCACGCTGTCCTTGCCTTTCCACCGCGCCTTAACGATGCGCATGGCGAAGTTGCTCATCAGCTGCACCGCGTTTGGGCAGTTTACGCGGTGGATGCGGATGCCCTCCGGGGTGATGAAGCCGAACACGTCGTCGCCGGGAATGGGGTGGCAGCATGGCGAGAGCTTGTAGTCCATGCTCTGCAGCTCGTCGCCGATGGTGAGGGTGCTGCCCTTGGTGCCGCGGATCTCGGCCACGATCTCCTCCAGCGGGCGTTCGTCGGGTGCGCGCTTGCCCTTGGGCAGGATGAGCCTGCCGTTTTTCACCGCAGGCGGGGCCATGGCGTTGAGGTCGTGCTGTTCGCGCGCCACTTTCCAGTAGAGGTCGGCCGGGGAGGTGGCCAGCAGGTGGTCGGACAGGATGGTGATGTTTTCCTCGTTCACCTTGGCGCCCCAGGCGCGCAGCTTGTGCTGCACGGCCTCCTTGCCCACGGTGGCCAGCTTGCGCTTCTGCTCGCGCAGGGCCTGCTTGATCTTGTGGCGTGCGCTGGGGGTGACCACGAAATTGAGCCACTCTTCCTTGGGCTGTTGCTTGCGGCTGGTGATGATCTCCACCTGGTCGCCGTTGCGCAGGGCCTGGCTCATGGGCACCAGCTTGTGGTTCACCTTGGCGCCGATGCACCGCCGCCCGATCTGGCTGTGGATGTCGAAGGCGAAATCCAGGGCGGTGGCGCCCACGGGAAGCGTGCGCATTTCACCCTTGGGGGTGAAGGCCATGATCACGTCCGTGAAGAGGTTGAGCTTGAAGTCATGGACGAAGTCGAGCGCGTTGCCCGCCGGGTTCTTCAGCATGCTGCGGATCTTGTTCAGCATGCCTTCCATGGCGTGTACGTGGTCTTCCTCGCCCTTGTAGCGGTAGTGGGCGGCCAGGCCCATTTCGGCCACTTCGTCCATCCGGCGGCTGCGGATCTGCACCTCCACCCATTTGCCGCCGGGGCTCATCACCGTGGTGTGCAGGCTTTCGTAGCCGTTGGCCTTGGGCATGCTGATCCAATCCCGGAGCCGGTCGGGGCTGGGCTGGTAGAAGTCGGTTACGATGGAGTAGACTTTCCAGCAGTCGGCTTTTTCCAGCTCCGGCTTGCTGTCCACAATGATGCGGATGGCGAAGAGGTCGTACACCTCGTCGAAGGTGACGTGCTTGGTGAGCATCTTCTGGTAGATGCTGAAGATGCTTTTGGGGCGGCCCTTGATCTCGAACTCGAAGCCTTCCTTTTCCAGCGCCTGGCGGATGGGCAGGATGAAGCGGCTGATGAAGCGCTTGCGCACGGATTCGCCTTTCTTCAGGCGGTGCTCGATGTCGTGGTATACCTCGGGCTCCTTGGCGCGCAGGCTGAGGTCCTCCAGCTCGCTCTTGATGTTGTACAGCCCCAGGCGGTGGGCCAGCGGGGCATAGAGGAAGAGGGTTTCACTGGCGATCTTCAGCTGCTTTTCGCGGCTCATGCTGTCCAGCGTGCGCATGTTGTGCAGCCGGTCGGCGAGCTTGATCAGGATCACCCGCACGTCCTGGGCCAGGGTGAGCAGCACCTTGCGGAAGTTTTCCGCCTGCATGCTGTCGGTTTGCCAGTTGACGCCGCTGATCTTGGTGAGCCCGTCGATGATGGTGGCCACGGTGTCGCCGAAGAGGTCGCGCACGTCCTCCAAGGTGAGGTCGGTGTCCTCCACGGTGTCGTGCAGCAGGGCGGCCACCACGCTGGTGACGCCCAGGCCGATCTCCTCGGCGCAGATGCGCGCCACCGCGATGGGATGGTAGATGTAGGGCTCGCCGCTCTTGCGCCGCTGCTCCTTGTGGGCCTCCAGGGCAATGTTGAAGGCCTTGCGGATGAGCCGTGTGTTTTCCGTGCTGCGGTCGCCCGGCACGGCGCGCAGCAGGCCGCGGTAGCGGTGCAGGATCTGTTCCTTTTCCGCCTCCAGGTCTATGGCGGGCGTGGTGGCTACGCTGTCTGGCATGCTTCAAATGTACTGGGTGCTGCGGGCGTTTGCGGCGGGGATGCGGTTCAGGCGGCGGGCAGCACCTGGCCGCTTACTTCGCCGAAGCCGATGCGCAGGCCGCCGTTTTCGGCGTGGCCCCGGATCACCACGGTGTCGCCGTCCTCAAGGAAGTTGCGCGTGCTGCCGTCCTGCAGGGCCAGTGGCTTGGTGCCGCGCCAGGTGAGCTCCAGCAGGCTGCCGTAGCTGCCGGGGTCCGGCCCGCTGATGGTGCCGCTGGCCATCAGGTCGCCTGCCCGCACGTTGCAGCCGTTCACCGTGTGGTGGGCCAGTTGCTGGGCCATGGACCAGTACAGGTGCTTGAAGTTGGTGCGGCAGATCACGGTTTCCACGCCGGTGTTGGTCTTCAGCGCGGCCTCCAGCCGGATGTCGAAGCTGTGCGCACCGTGCGTTTGCAGGTAGGGCAGAGGTGTGGGCTCCTGCACGGGGCCTGCGGTGCGGAAGGGTTCCAGGGCATCCAGCGTAACGATCCACGGGCTCATGCTGCTGCCGAAGTTTTTGCCGAGGAAGGGGCCCAGCGGCACGTATTCCCAGCTCTGGATGTCGCGCGCGCTCCAGTCGTTGAAGAGCACCATGCCGAAGATGCGGTCCTCGGCCTCGCCTGCGGTGATGCGCTCACCGAGCGGCTTGCCTGCGAAAGTGATGAAGCCGGTTTCCACCTCGATGTCCAATTGTTTGGAAGGGCCGAAGACCGGCGGCTCGTCGGGCTTGGGCCGCATTTGCCCCATGGGGCGGCGGATGGGTGTGCCGCTTACCACGATGGAGGAGGAGCGGCCATGGTAGCCTACGGGCAGGTGCAGCCAATTGGGCATCAGCGCGTTTTCGGGCCCGCGGAACATGATGCCCACGTTGGTGGCGTGCTCGCGGCTGCTGTAGAAGTCGGTGTAGTCGCCCACCTCCACCGGCAGGTGCATGGTGGCGGAGGCTATCGGCAGTACGGCCTTGCGCACCAGGTCGGCGCGGTCCCGCAGCTCACCGTTGTCATGCCGCAGCAGGTCCATCAGCCGTTCGCGGAGCCGCCTAACGCCCGCCTTGCCGTATTGCATCAAGGGGTTGAGCACGGGTGCGGCGAACACGGCGGCATCCATGCCTATGCCGTTCAACAGGCCGCCTTCGGCCAATGCGTGCAGGCTGATCACCTGGTCGCCGATGCGGGTGCAGGGGTGCGGCGGCATCCCCGGGGTGCTGCAAATGCCGAACGGGATGTTCTGGATGGGGAAGTCGCTCTGCGGTGCTGCGTCGATCCACGACCGCATGCCGGGGTTGCCAAGATTGCTCATGCCGCAAAGGTCGCTCGCGGAGGCGGCTTTCCGCAGGGACCGGTCCGCTCTTTCCGCGGCCTGCGGCGGGCACGGCATCAGGAGGGATGCACACCTCCCTGTGAAGGTGCTTGCTCCAGCACTTCTTCCCCTGGGCAAACCCGAAGGGCACGCATCATCTCTTCCCCTCTTCCCCTCTTCCCCTCTTCCCCTCTTCACCTCTTCACCTCTTCACCTCTTCACCTCTTCACCTCCTCACCTCCTCACATCTTCACCTCATCACCTCATCACCTCATCACCTCTTCACCTCCTCACCTCCTCACCTCTTCCCCAAACCCACCACGCGGTACGCGGTAATCACCTTGGAATGGCTGCGGCACAGGCTCCACGGCAATTCGCCGTAGCCGGAGGTGTACATGCCGGCATAGCGGTCCACGTTGAAGAAGTTGGCCCTGCTTGGTGGTTCCTTCCAGCTGGCGATGGCTTCCACCGCCAAGTTGCTTGGGATCGCCTGTGCGTCGTAGTCCTGCGGCACCACCAGCACGTCGCCGAGGGCAACGGCATCGGCGGGTTGTGCCAAGGTGGGCATGCCGGCGCGCTCCGCATACCATTGCCACCCCCAGTGCCCCAGGTTCCATACGGTGCCCCGCGTCAGCGGCCGCATGGCGGCGGCCACCACCGGCGCCTCCCGGCGGTAGAAGTCGGCGTAGGCCTTGTCGGACAAGGCCAGCAATATGCCCAGTGCGGCGGTGCTGGCCACGGCAAGGCCCTTGATCGGTTTTTCGATGCCCTCCAGCGCCGGTGCGATCAGCAGCAGCACGGGCGGCAGCACCAGCAGCACGTGGCGGGTGGCCACAAAGGGCGAGAACAGGCAGATGAACAGGGCGGTGCCCAGTGCCCATGCGGCAAGCGTCCATGTTTCGGCTGCGGACTTTTCCAGCGCATGCGGCAGGTAGCGTGCGGCATAGCATGCGATCAGCACGCCGTTGAGGGTGAAGGCGATGCGCAGCACCTGGTCCGAGGCCGCCTCCGTGATCCAGCCGGCATGCACGGCGGCGATGAACGCGGCCGCCACGGCCAGGGCGGCAGCCCAGGCGGGAAGCAGCCATGCCTTGGCGTTTTTCGCGAAGGCGCCCAGAAAAACGGGCGTGAAGGGTGCCACGGCGCCAAGGGCGGTGAGGAACCCGAGCGTGCGCACGTAGATGCCGCGCAGGGAGGGGTCGCCGCCCTTGCGGTCCAGCAGGTGGATGGCGCCGTATTCGTGCAGGTTCCACGCGGACCATGCGGCCAGCACCGCCAAGGGCAGCAGCGTCAGCGGCATCCGGCGCCATTCGCGCCGCAGCGCCAGGGCCAGCGGGAACACCACCAGCAGCGGAAGGGCGGAATACTTGATCAGCAGGGCGCCGCCCAGGGCCAGCGCGGCAAGGGCGTACCGCCAGGCAGTGGGCAAGCGGCCCGGCACCAGCAGCAGGCAGGCGAACAGCAGGACCATGGCCAGCAGGGGCACATCGGTCATCAGGCCCTGGTTCACCAAAAAGGCCGGGCACAGGGCGAACAGGCCGGTGAGCAGGTGTGCGTGCGGTGCCGCACGGTGCAGCGCCAGGCGCAGGAAGCAGGCCAGGGCCAGCAAGGAGAACAGGCTGCGCATGGCGTGCATGGGCGCCTCGCCCCAGCCGAACCAATGCCCGGTGAGCGCTACCGCGTAGAAGAAGCCCGGCGGCTGGTTGAATGCGTGCAGCGGCTCGGGGTGGTAGCCCCAGTTCACCGGCCCGCTCATCGGGGTGCCGGGATGCTGTTCGATCCATTGCGCCGCCTTCAGGTGGAAGGTGTCGTCAATGTGGAACGCCTTGTTGAGGTCCAGCGCGGTGATGCCCGCCCAGAGGACCAGGAGGAAGAGGAGGTGGTGCCAGCGTGAACGGACCATGGAGGCGGGATCTGCGGTGCGGGCCGTGCGCCGGTCAAGTCCGTGGTGCGGTGCGTGGCCGGGTGCTGCCGATCAGCACGCCCACCACCACATTTTCCTGTATGAACCAGAAATGCTGGGCGGCGCGTTCTCCGGTGCGGCCGGTGGTGAGGATGTCCGGCAGGTCGATGTAGCCCGCGCGCACGTTGGCCCGCACGAAAATGCGGTCCTGCAGCAGGGCGAACAGGCCCGCTTGCGCACCGGCGCCGTATCCGGCCAGGTGGAACGGATTGTTCAGCCCTTCGCCGAACAGGTGGACGTCCGTGCGGGGGATCACCGGGCCGGCCAGCAGGCCCTGGGTAAGCCAGAGCCCATGCTTGCCGTTCACGCTGTGCCACAGCCTGCTGTAGTGGTCGGCATCCAGGGAGAGCAGGTTCAGCCCGTCGGTGTGCTCGAAGCGGAGGAAGGCCGGGGTGAGCTGTAGGCCTTCACCGGCCTCACCGCTGAGGCCGCCAGCCCACCGGCCGGGGCTGATGGTGCCCGATGCGGCCACGCGCTGGTCCTGCACCATCACGTATTTCATGTGGTCCAGGCCAATGGAGAAGCTCCATTTTTCGTTGAGGAACCAGCCTGCGCGGTAGTTGTACTGCGGGATCCAGATGTACTTCGGGTCGAAGTAGTTGCCCAGTGTGAAGGCTTCCGGCTTGTCCACGGCCACCACGTTCTTCAGCATGAAGTTGTAGCCCTCCCCGCTGAAGCGGATGTTGCTGTTGGTGAATTGCGCCCGGTTGTAGCCCCAGTACAGGAATACGCGGTGCTTCAGCCAAGGCCCGCCCTGGCCGCACGCAGGGGCTGCGGATAGCAGCATGCCCGCCGCCGCCAGCACGGTTGGCACTTGCCTGCCCAGCAAGGCCCGGAACAGCCCTTTTACCATGCGAACAACGGCCTCAGGCGCATCATGCCGTTCACCTGGAAGCGGATGCGGTCCAACTGCCCCTGGTCGCCTTTTTCACGCAGGGCGCTGTCCAAGAGCTCGGCCACTTGGATGCAGTCTTCCTCGGTAAGCCCGCGCGTGGTCACCGCCGGCACGCCGATGCGGATGCCGCTGGTGACGAAGGGACTTTCGGTGTCGAAGGGCACCATGTTCTTGTTCACGGTGATGTCCACCGACCCCAGCACGGCCTCGGCCTCCTTGCCGGTGATGTTCTTGTTCCGCAGGTCGATCAGCATGCAGTGGTTGTCGGTGCCGCCGCTCACCACGTGGTAGCCCTTGGCGGTGAGCGTGGCGGCCATGGCCGCCGCATTGGCGATCACGCGCTTGCCGTACACGGTGTAGGAGGGGTCCAGCGCCTCGCCGAAGGCCACGGCCTTGGCGGCGATCACGTGCTCCAGCGGACCGCCCTGGGTGCCGGGGAACACCGCGCTGTCCAGCACCGCGCTCATCATCCGCAAGCTGCCCTTGGGCGTCTTCAGGCCCCACGGGTTTTCAAAGTCCTTCCCCAGCAGGATCATGCCGCCGCGCGGGCCCCGCAGCGTCTTGTGCGTGGTGGTGGTCACGATATGGCAGTGGGGCAGGGGGTCGTTCAGCAGCTTGGCGCCAATGAGGCCGGCGGGGTGGGATATGTCCGCCAGCAGCAGCGCGCCCACTTCGTCGGCAATGGCCCTGAAGCGCGCATAGTCCCAGTCGCGGCTGTAGGCGCTGGCCCCGCAGATGATCAGCTTGGGCTTCACCTCGTGCGCCTTTTGCGCCACGGCGTCCATGTTTACCCGGCCCGTCTCTTGCTCCACCCCGTAGAAGGTGGGCCGGTAGAGCTTGCCGCTGAAGTTCACCGCGCTGCCGTGGGTGAGGTGGCCGCCGTGGCTGAGGTCGAAGCCCAGTATGGTGTCGCCGGGTTTCAGGCAGGCCAGCATCACCGCCGCGTTGGCCTGGGCGCCGCTGTGGGGCTGCACGTTGGCCCAGGCCGCGCCGAAGAGCTTCTTCGCCCGTTCAATGGCCAGGTTCTCCGCCAGGTCCACGTATTCGCAGCCGCCGTAGTAGCGCTTCCCGGGAAGGCCCTCCGCGTACTTGTTCGTGAGCACCGAGCCCATGGCCTCCAGTACCTGCGGGCTTACGAAGTTCTCGCTGGCGATCAGTTCCACCCCCTTGGTCTGCCGCCAGCGTTCCTGTTCAATGATGTCGAAGATGGCGGCATCGCGCGTCAACGTGGATTCCAAGGCTTGGGCCGGTTGCATGGTGTGGCGGTTGTGCGGCAAAAGTAGCCGCTGCGGCCCTGTGCGGAAACTTGGTGGGGTCGTCCCCTCGCCTCTCCGAAGGGGCCCTTGCCCGGGCTATCGGCCCTGCCGCGCCCTTGGGGCGCGGTGTCCGCCAGTGTTCAGCCCCACGGATGGACACCCCCGGTGCCTGCCGGGGGAACACGGATGGCCCGCCCAACAACGCATTCCCCATCCGTGTCCTTCCGTGTTTATCCGTGGTTCAATTCAATAGGTGCATGCGCCGCCAGGCGTGGTGCGGATCGAGGCTTATTGGCGGGGGAAAGCCGTTGCCTACCTTGCCGCAGGTTTCGCTGTTCCCCCTCCATCCCATGCCTTCATCCCTCGGTTTCGGCGCGGTGTTCGTCATCAGCAAGGCCGGCGATCACGCGCGAAAGCAGGCGGTGCATGCGGCCCTGCAGCACGCGGGCATCGCCCATGAGTGGTTCGATGCCACCATGGGCGCGGACCTTTCCCCGGCGGAGGTGGCGGCCGTGTACGATGAGCAGGGTGCGCTTGCGCACAAGACCATTTCACGGCGCCTGCACCCTACAATGATCGGCTGTTTCCTGTCGCATCGCCGCTTGTATGCGGAGGTGGAGCAAAAGGGGCCTGCCCTCCGCCCTGGTGCTGGAGGATGATGCGCAACCGATCGAGGGCCGCTTGGGCGTGCTGCCGGCCTGCCTGGCGGAGCTGCCGCCCGACTGGGACCTGCTGTACTTGGGCCTGCGCGGGCACCGGCTGCCACCGCCCACCCACGGGTTCAAGGTCAATGTCCTTCTGCCGTTTCTGCGCCTGCTGCGGCCGGACAAGTACCGGTTGACGCGCACGGAAGCGGCACGGCTCTATCTGCGGCCGTTTTCCGAACACCTCTACCGTGCCGGTTACCACCAAGGTACGCATGCCTACGCCGTGTCGCGCAAGGGCGCTGCGCTCCTGCATGCGCACGGCCTGCCCATCACCGCCCCGCCCGATGTCTATTTGGCCACGTTGATCGTGGAGGGAAGGCTGAATGCCTTTGCGGTGCGCGAGGACATGTTCACCACCACGGGCGCGCCCAGCCAGATCACGGGGTCGTTGTAGCGCGCGGCCCCCCGTCATTGCGAGGGCCCGTGCGCTTAACGGGTCCGAAGCAATCTCTAATTCAACCCCGATATGCACGTGGGGATTCCCGGAGGGAATCAAAGATTGCTTCGGCCCAGAGCGGCCTCGCAAT
>JAFEAI010000280.1 GCA_018266475.1 Bacteroidota bacterium | reverse complement strand
CAAAACCTTGGTAGCGCAAGTTCAATGGGGGAAGTGAAACGGACCCGTCAATTCCTATAAAGCCGCAAGCCGGGAACACCATGGATCAATTCATGCAAGCCGCCATTGACGAGGCGCGCAAGGGCCTGGCCGAAGGCGGAATCCCCATCGGTTCCGCGCTGGTGAAGGACGGCAAGCTGATCGCCTCCGGGCACAACAAGCGCGTGCAGGAGCAAAACCCCATCCTGCACGGCGAGATGGACTGCCTGAACAATGCGGGACGCATCGGCAGCTACCGCAACACGGTGATCTATTCCACCCTGATGCCGTGCTACATGTGCGCGGGCACCATCGTGCAGTTCAAGATCCCCAAGGTGGTGGTGGGGGAGAGCCGCACCTTCCCCGGTGCACGCGCCTTTATGGAGGCGCACGGGGTGGAAGTGATCGACCTGGACCTGCCGGAATGCGTGCGGATGATGGAGGAGTTCATCGCCGCCAAGCCGGAGCTGTGGAATGAGGATATTGGGGAGTAGTTGCCAGTTGCCAGGGCGGACGTACCGTCTAACAACTGACAACTGACAACTGACAACCAACAACCGACAACCGACAACCGACAACCGACAACCAACAACCGACAACCGACAACCGACAACCAACAACCGACAACTGACAACCAACAACGGACAACCGCTCCTTCACCTCTTCTCCGGGATCGGGATCGTCACCATGCTGTTGGGCTGGTCGTGCCCATTGTGGCAGGTGCTGCAGCTCACCTTGTACTGCGACTGCAGGTAGTTGGTCTTGAAGTCGCCGTCCACGCCGAAGTACTGCTTGTTCAGGTCCTGCACCATCTTCATCATATCAATGGTGGTCTGCTTGTGCTTGGTGTCGGCCGCCCAATCCATCTTGTTGGGGTCGGTGGTGGAGTGCGTGTGGCAATCGCCGCAGTTCATGCCGGTGGCGGCCTCAAAGCTGTGCATCACGTTCATCAGGTCGTCATGGCTGATGTCCTTTGGGAGGAACTTCAGGTTGTTCTCGCGTTCACTTGGCGGCGGTGCAGGGCTGAAGGCGAAGGTGCCAAGGATCAACATGCCGCCGATCGCGGCCATTACGGTGGTTTTCGTGTTCATGGGGAATGAGGATGGATGTTGTGTGGACAGGCTTCCGCGAGGCAATGTACAAAACGCATCCGTCCGCAACCGTGCCGTGCGGGCTTGGGCGCGTACCGGGTTGCTGTACTGTGCTCGAAGCAGTGCAGCGCACGCCGCCTATTTCTGGAACTCGGCACCGGGATGGTACCGCTTCACCAAGTGCAACGTGTTCACGTCCGTGTGGTGCATTTCCTTGCCGCCCAATGCCGCCAGCTTCATCACAATGTCCGATGAATGGGTGAACGTGCCGTCGGCGTTGAACTTGAACACGCTGGTGAAGCTCATCAGCTGGGCGCGCTCCATGAGGTATTTGTTCTGCAGGATGCCGTAGCTGGGGTCGCCGGGCATGGCCTTGAAGTGGATCACCTTGTCGCGGGCCTTTGCCGTGGCACCCGCCTGTATGGCGATGCCGCGCCCGAACACCACCGTGCGGAGCACCTGTTCGTGCTTCTTGTCCCACAGCAGGAAGCCGATCTCGTCATGGAACGGGTCCATGCCCTCTTCGCCATGGCGCCACGCAGTGTCCTTGTAGGCCAATCCTTCCATTGTCTGCTGCCCGTTTTCCTGGATGGGAATGGGCTTGAACCAAGCTTTTTCAAAGTAGGACGTTTTGGTCGTCACATCGTCCTTGTTATGGTAGGAGAGGTCGATGCCCACATTTCCTTCCCATTCGCCTACAAGCGGCGTCAGCGGCCCCAACTTCTGGGGCCCGAGGATCTCTTCTTTTGCCATGATGGTTTGTGTTGTTGGTTGGTGATGCCAAGCTAAGCCGGTTTGAGGTTCAGCCGGACCATTGCCCATTGGGGCTGAAACAGGCGCAGGGCGGCAATGGTTCATTCGGGGCGGGCACCCAATGGCATTGGGGGGCACAGGTCATGGGACAGGCTCCACGCCTGCGCTATAGTTGTACCAAGAGCCGTAAGCCTTTGGTGCAACCACATTCCATCTCCTTTCACTTAATGACCTTGGGCAAGCGCTTGCTCGGGGAGGATATCCAGCGCACACTTGAAATGCCCCTCGGGGCATGCCTTGTGCCCGTGCAATCCGCAGGGACGGCAGTAGAGGGGTTCCGGGTGTTCCACCACGCGGCCGTTGGCTTGCAGCGGCCCGAAGCCGAAGGCGGGCACTGTGCTGCAGAAGATGGCGGTGACCGGTGCATTCATCGCACTTGCGATGTGCAGCGGGGCGCTGTCGTTCACGTAGTTCATGGCGGCGCCCTCCATCAGCGCGGCCGTGGCCAGCAGGCTGAGCTTGCCGGCGAGCACCTCTCCGCGCCCCGCTTCACGGGCAATTCGCTCGCACAGGGCCGTATCGCCCGGGCCGCCGATGAGGAAAACCCGCTGTTGCTTCGGCAGAACCTTGATAAGGCCGATCCATTTCGCCGCAGGCCATTGCTTGGTGAACCACACCGAAGCCGGGGCAATGGTGATGTAAGTGCTTGGTACCGCAGGGTCCTCTTTGAGAGACCCTGCGTGAGTTCGGGTGTATTGTTCCCTCAGGGTCTCGGCTTCGTATTGTTCCCTCAGGGTCTCCGCCTCGGGACCCTGAGGTGTCTCTTCCTTCCGCAGGGTCTCCGCTTCGTATTGTTCCCTCAGGGTCTCCGCCTCGGGACCCTGAGGCGGCTCTTCCTTCCGCAGGGCCTCCGCTTCGTATTGTTCCCTCAGGGTCTCCGCCTCGGGACCCTGAGGTGTCTCTTCCTTCCGCAGGGTCTCCGCCTCGTATTGTTCCCTCAGGGTCTCCGCCTCGGGACCCTGAGGCGGCTCTTCCTTCCGCAGGGCCTCCGCCTCGTATTGTTCCCTCAGGGTCTCCGCCTCGGGACCCTGAGGTGTCTCTTCCTTCCGCAGGGTCTCCGCCTCGGGACCCTGCGGAAGGGCCACCTGCTCTGCCGCGTGGTAATCCGCCTCCGAAGGATACAGCCGTGGCAATGGGCGCGTGCCATCGGTGAGGTGTTCGATCAGCGCATTCAAGCGGTCCATCTCATGCACACCTGTGGCGGCGGGCTTTCCGCGCAGCACGCGCCAATCGGGTACCTGGTGCTTCACCTTGCGGGAGAACAGGAAGCTCAGGGGGTTCTTGTCGTAGCCAATGGTCTCCTTCCCGCCGGAGAGCACGGTCATCAGGCCGGTGCTGAGGAAGCGCTGCACGTTGATCACATGGTCGTAGCGCTGCTTGCGGAATTGGGCGGCCAGCTTGAAGAGCGCGCGGGTCTTGCCTTGGCGCTTGTCCCAGATGTAGAGGTTGCGGAGGAAAGGGTGTGAATGGAGGGGCGGTGCGGGCAGGCTGGGTGGGCCTGGTGGGGCATGTGGTGCTTGCGGCCCCACAGGGGCGGGTGGTGCTTGCGGCCCCACAGGATCAGGTGGTGCTTGTCGACCCGGTGGGTCGACGGTACGGATGGGGGTACGGATGGGGGTACGGATGGGGGTACGGATGGGGAGGGCGAAGAGCCCCTCGTTGCCCTTTCGCACCACCAGGTCGATGGCGGCATCGGGGAAGTGCGCGTGGAGTTTTTCCAGCAGGCCGGTGGCCAGTACGGCATCGCCCAGGAAGGCGGTTTGGATAATGAGGAATTGCTTCTGCACGGTGTGCAAAGATGCGTGCTGTGCTTCACCGTGGGGGAGCAGGCTATGCCAGTGCCTCGCCCATGCCCTTGCGGCGGAGGGTGCGCAGGCGCAAGGAGCGGAAGATGATGGGGAACACCAGGAGGATGAAGATGGTTGCGGTGATGAGGCCGCCGATGATGACGATGGCCAGGGGTTTCTGGCTTTCGCTGCCGATGCCTTTGCTGATGGCGGCGGGGAGCAGGCCGATGCTGGCCATCAGGGCGGTCATCACCACGGGGCGGATGCGTTTGCGGATGCCGGCGTCAATGGCCTCGTCCAGGCGCATGCGGTTGTGCAGGTTGTCGTTGAACTCAGTGATCAGGATCACCCCGTTCTGCACGCAGATGCCGAAGAGGGCGATGAAGCCCACGCCGGCGCTGATGCCGAAGTTGACGCCGGTGATGTGCAGGGCAAGGATGCCGCCCACCAGTGCGAAGGGCACGTTGATGAGCACGAGGCCGGCGTTGCGCGCATCGCCGAAGGTGATGAAGAGGATGACGAAGATGATGCCGAGGCTGATGGGCACCACCTGGCCCAGGCGGTGCGTGGCGCGCACCTGGTTCTGGAACTCGCCTGTCCACTCCACGTGGTATCCTTCCGGGAGCTGCACGTGCTTGTCCACGTTGCGCTGGGCCTCGGCGATGGTGCCGCCCAGGTCGCGGTCGCGCACGCTGAACTTTACGCCGATGAAGCGGGCATTGTCGGTGCGGTACACGAAGGCGGGCCCGGTGATGGTGACCACCTCGGCGATCTCCTTGAGGGCGATGCGCTGGCCGCTGAGGGTGGGCACCATCAGCTCCTTGATCTGCTCAATGCCGCTGCGGTAGTTGTAGGGGAAGCGCAGGCGGATGTCGAACTTGCGCTCACCCTCGTACATCACGTTGGCGGTCTTTCCGCCGATGGCCATTTCCACCACGGCCTGGGCATCGCTGGTGGACACGCCGTAGAGGGCCATCTTGGTGTCGCTCAGGCGCACCTGCACCTCGGGCTGGCCCAGGTTGCGCAGGATGCCGGCATCGCGCACGCCGCGCACGTGGTCGATCTCGCCCAGCACAAGCGTGGCCAGTGAATCCAGTATGCCCAGGTCGGGCCCGAAGATCTTCACGGCGTTGTTCCCCTTGATGCCTGCGGCGGCCTCGGCCACGTTGTCGCTCACGGGCTGGCTGAAGTTGTAGAGGATGCCCTGGAATTCCCGGAGCCGCTTGTCCATGCGGTCCACCAGTTCCTCCTGGGTGATCTTTTCGGGCCATTCCTTCTTGGGCAGCAGGTCCACCTGGAACTGCGAGAAGTAGAACCCGTTGGGGTCGGTGCCGTCGTTGCTGCGGCCGGTCTGGGAGAGCACGTTCTTCACCTCGGGGAAGGTGAGCAGGGTTTGGCGCAGGTTGTGTACCATGTCCACGCTGTTGGAAAGGCCCATGCTCATGGGCATTTCGGCGGTCACCCACAGGGATCCCTCGTTGAGCTGTGGGAGGAACTCGGTGCCCATCCACTTGAGCGAGCCCAGGGTGAGGGCCAGCACGGCCATGGCGGCGATGAAGGTGGCGCGTGGCTTTCGGTAGCACCAGTGGAAGCCGCGGTACACGTACTTGTCGAAGAAGCGGGCCAGGAAGCTGTGTTTTTCCTTGACGTTCTTTTTGAGCAGTGCTGCGCAGAGCACGGGCACCAGGGTGAGGGTGAAGATGAGGGCGCCGAGCAGGGCGAAGCCGAGCGTCCAGGCCAGGGGCGCGAACATCTTGCCTTCCACCTTCTGGAAGCTGAAGATGGGGATGAGCGCGGTGATGATGATGAGCTTGCTGAAGAACACGGCCTTGCCGAGGGGCGAAGCGGTGGTCTTGATGAGGCCGAGCTTGCTGAGGCGGTTGAATTTCTCCATGCCCAGCTTGGAGGCCTGGTGGTCCAGGGCCACGAAGAGGCCCTCCACCATCACCACGGCGCCGTCTATGATGATGCCGAAGTCGATGGCGCCAAGGGAGATCAGGTTGGCGCTCATGCCCTTCATGCGCAGGCAGAAGAAGGCGAAGAGCAGGGCCAGCGGGATGATGATGGACACGATGAGGGTGGTGCGCCAGTCGGCCATGAAGAGCAGCACGATCACGGTCACCAGGATGATGCCTTCCAGGAGGTTGTGCATCACCGTTTCGGTGCAGTAGGAGATCAGGGTTTCGCGGTCATAGTAGGTGACCATTCGGACCTCCTTGGGGAGCACGTCGTTGTTGAGGTGTTCCACGCGGTCCTTCAGGCGCTCCAGCACCTCGCCGGGGTTTTCGTCCTTGCGCATCACCACGATGCCCTCCACCACGTCGTCGTTGTCGTTCAGGCCCACCTGGCCCACGCGGGGCAGGTCGCCCACCTTTACGTCGGCCACGTTCTTCACCAGCACGGGCACGCCCTCGCGGTCCTCGATGATGATGTTCTCAATGTCGGAAATGCTGGTGAGCAGGCCCATGCCGCGCACCACGAAGGCCTGTCCGTTCTTCTCGATGATGTCGCCGCCCACGTTGATGTTGCTTTTGGCAACGGCCTCGTACACTTCCAGGGGGGTGAGGTCGTACTGCAGCAGGCGGCCGGGATCGGCCTCTATCTCGTACACCTTCTGGCGGCCGCCGAAGGCCACCACGTCGGCCACGCCGGGCACCGAGCGCAGCTGGCGGTCGATCACCCAGTTCTGCAAGGTGAGCAGGTCGCGCGAGTCCTGAGTTTTGCTCTTGAGCACGTAGCGGAAGATCTCGCCGGTGGGCCCGTAGGGCGGCTGCACCTCGGGCTCCACGCCTCCGGGCATGTCCAGGTTGGCCAGCTGGTTCATCACCTGTTGGCGGGCGAAGAAGTCCTCCACGCCGTCATCGAAGATGATGGTGACCACACTGAGGCCGAACATGGTGACCGAGCGTACGTTGGCCTTGTGCTGCACGCTGTTCATGGCCACCTCGATGGGCACGCTTACGAAGCGCTCCACCTCCTGGGCGCTGCGCCCGGGCCATTGGGTCACAATGATGATCTGCGTGTTGGTCACATCGGGAAAGGCATCGATGGGCGTGTTGCGGAAGCTGATGATGCCCGCGATCACCAGCACCCCCACCCAGAAGAAGGTGAAGAAGCGGTTCTTGAGCGAGAAGGCGATGATGGAGCGGATGAAGCGCATGGTCGGCTGTGCCTTGCCCGGCGGTGGTTCAGTGTTCGGAAAGGGCCTTGAAGATGAACAGTTGGTCACGGTCGATCACCACGTCTCCCGGCTGCAGGCCCTCGGTGATCCAGGTGGTGGTGCTGTTGGACCTGTTGGCGGTCACTTCGCGGATGGCGATGTTGTTGCGGTCCTTGAACACGAGGACGTACTGTTTGCTGTTGTTGAAGATGATGGCGCTGGTGGGGATCGACGGTTGTTCGGCGGATTGTTCAAAGGAGAGCTTCACGTGGGCGATCATCTCGGGTTTCAGCAGCACATCCGGGTTTGGCAGGCGGATGCGGATGCGCATGGTGCGCGTCCGGGGGTCTAGTATGTTGAAGATGCGGTCCACCTTGCCGCGCATCACCTTGCCGGGGTAGCTCAGGGTGGTCACCTCGGCGTCCATGCCTTCCTTCACGCGGGGAATGTCGCTTTCGTACACGTCGGCCAACACCCATACTTCATCAAGTTCGGCGATGGTGAACACGGGGTCGTGCTGGTCGGCGGGCAGGGTTACATCGCGTGTGATGGCCTTTGCGATGATGTAGCCGCTCATGGGTGCCCGCAGCACGTACCGCGATCCGGATTCAAAGGTGTAGATGGAGAAGATCTCGTTCATGCGCTTCAGCTGGGCGTTGGCCTTTTCCAGTTCGAAGCGTGCGTCGATCAGTTCGGGTTCGCTGAGCAGCTGCCCCTTGAAGAGGTCTTCCTTGATGGCGAGGTTTTTCTCGGCCACTTCCTTGTCGCCGCGCGCATCGATCAGTTCCCGTTCCTGGTCGGCCACCTCGCTGCTGCGGATCACGGCGAGTTCCTGGCCCTTGGTCACGCGGTCGCCCAGCTCCACGTTCACGCCGATCACCTGGCCGCTCATTATGGCATACACCGAGGCCATGCGGTTTTCATCGGCGGCGATGCGCCCGTTGAGGTCGATCTCCCCCTCCACCTTGCGCATCTTCACCGTGTCCAGGTGAATGCGGTTGAACATGGTGTCGCTGAGCACAAAGGCGCTGGTGTCCGAGGAGGGCAGCGCCTTGGGCCCGCAACCGGTGAGCAGGGATGCGGTTGCGGCGGCCAGGGCGCAGGCTGCGGCGATCCACGTGGGCGCGGCTGCGCGCTCAGCGGTTGAACAGGCGCTGGCCCGTGGCGAATTCAAGTTCTTCATAGGCATTTTGCAGGTCGGCCTTCAACTGGTTGAGGGCGATGATGGTGGTGTTGTAGGAATCGAACAGGTCGGTGAATTCCACCAGCGGGATGTTGTTCTTCACGTAGTTGGCCACCAAGCTTTCGCTGAGCTGGTCCAGCTGCGTGTCGAACCCGGTATTGGTGGCGGCCAGCTGGCCTTTGAGGACGTGGATGTTCTCTAAGGCGGCCCGCACTTCGTTGCCGATGGAGAGGCCGGTCTGCTTCAGTTCGGCGGCGGCCTGCTTGTTGGCGGCATCGGCCCATTTGATGCGGCCCTGGTTGCGGTCGAAGAGGGGGATGGAGAAGCCCAGCGTAAGGGAGGTCTGCACCGGGTGCAGGTTGCCGAGCTGGTCGTATTCGGCGCCGATGGCCAGGTCGGGCACGGCCATGCGGCGCTGCAGCTTGAGGTCGGTGGCGCTGGCGTCCAGCGCGGCTTTGGCGGCCATGGCGGCGGGGCGTTGCTGCTGTGCGCGGGCCACCAGGGTGTCGTCCGGCACGGGGATCGATGCGGGCAGGGCGAGTTCGGCGGGCGTGGGCGCGGCGATCACCGTGCGGGTTTCCACCAGCAGGTCGCGCAGTTGCTGCTGTGCGCCGATGGCCTGCTGCCGCAGTGCCACGCGCTGTTGGTTCAACGCGAAGAAGGCGGTGCGCAGGCGCGTGGCTTCCTTCAGGGATACGTTGCCTTTTTCATATTGCTCGCCATAGCCTTCCTGGAGCTTCTTGATCAGTTCCAGTTGCGAGGAGATGGCGGTGATGGAGCGCAGCGCGTAGTACTGTTGGTACAGCGCGCCGTGGAGCTGCATGCGCAGGGATGCCGCCAGCTCGGCGTATTCGGCCTGCGTCATGGCTTTGCGGTGCTCGGCGGACCGCACGGCCAGGGAGCGTTGGCCGGCAATGCGGAACAGCTGCTCCACGGCCACCACCTGTTCTCCATTGGGGCCGATGTCCAGGTACGGAAAGCGGGATCCGCCCAGCACCCACGAGCTGCTGAAGGAGGGGTTGTTGAAGAGCTTGGCCTGCACGCGGTCGGCATCGGCCTGGTCGATGTTCAGCTGCTTTACCACCAAGGCCAGGGAACGGCCCACCAGCAGGCTGTCGGCCTGGTGGAGGCTCAGGCGCAAGGTGTCCTGGGCCAGCAGGCGCGGCAGCAGGAACAGGCAGGGGAGAAGCAGGGCAATGCGGGTCCGCATGGCCGCAAAGGGACGGCCCCGTGCTTAAGGTTTCCTTGCGGGCGGGCTTAAATGTTCCTTAAAGGCGCGGTGGCAGGGCGGGGCCGCATGCCGGTGCCGTGCAGCAGGCGGGGCCGCTCATGCGGTGCGGGGAAGGGAAAGCGTGAAGCAGTGGCTTCCGTTGAAGGAGTATTGCAGGCTGCCGCCGAATTGCTCGGCCACCTGCTGCACAATGGAAAGGCCCAGGCCGCTGCCGGGCATGTGGGCGCTTTCGGGCCCGCGGAAAAAGGGTTGGAACACGCGGTCGGCGGGCAGGGCATGGGCGCCGGGATTGCAGAAGCGGAGCTGCACCATGTTTGGCGGGCTGCCGATGAGGATGGCCAACGTGCCGTCGGGAGAGTAGCGCGCCGCATTGGCCAGCAGGTTGCGCAGGGCGGTGCGCAGCAGGATGCGGTTGGCATCGGTGGTGAGCTGGGCCTCTGAGCGGATGCCTTCGTCCATGTCCACGGTGGCATGCAGCCCAGGGTGTGCGGCGTTCACCTCGGCGATGGCGGCAAAGAGCACTTCATCCACGCGCACGGGTTCCATGGCCACGGGCAGATGGGCCTGCAGCTGCTGGAGCAGGAGCAGGGAGTCGATCAGTTGGCCCTGTTCGGTGATGTCGGCCTGCAAGGTGAGCAGGGACCGTTGCACGGCGGCATCGCCCGGGGGCATGCGCAGGGCTTGTTCCACCTGCGCGTTCATGCGGGCCAGCGGTGTGCGCAGTTCGTGGCTGGCATTGTTGACAAAGGCCTTTTGCAGTTCGAAGGACTTCCGCAGGCGCGAGAGCATGGCGTTGTAGGCGGTTGCCAAGCGGTCTATTTCACCCTTTGTGC
The DNA here is from genome assembly GCA_018266475.1 of Bacteroidota bacterium. Lineage (GTDB taxonomy): Bacteria > Bacteroidota > Bacteroidia > Flavobacteriales_F > PHOS-HE28 > PHOS-HE28. The sequence continues at coordinate 2,899 of JAFEAI010000280.1, read as the reverse complement.
CGCGCACGGGCACTTGCTGGTCCAGCCGGTGGATGCCGATGTGGTCAATGGCGCGGCTCAGGTCTTCCAGGGGGCGGAAGGCCAGGCCGATGAAGAGGTAGCCGGCGCCGAAGATGAAGAGGGTGCCCAGCACCAGCACGGCGGACAAGGTGCCCAGCAGGTTGTGCAGCTCGCGCCGCCCATAGGTGTCGTAGGCCGATGCGAGCACCACGTAGTCGGCGCCGTTGGCGGTGTAGTGTACGCCCACCACCTCGTCGCCGTCGGCATCGCGCCAGGTCATCTCCTCCCCGCTGCGCACCTTGTCCAGCAGCTGCTTGGAGTAATGGATGGTTTCATCGGCCAGGCTGCTGTACAGCAGGTTGTCGTTATGGTCGAAGAGCAGGACCTTCTCGTCGTACATCCGATGGATGCTGTTGCGGTCCAGGATGCGGAGCAGGCTGCGGTCGGTTTCCTTCACTTCGCCCAGCATGCTGGCGGTGCGGTAGCATTGGGTGCGCAGGCGATCGAAGAACTCGGCCTGGCGCGATCGTGCGTGGGAGGCGTACACGCCGCCCAGGGTGCCCACCAGCAGCACCAGGGAGAAGCCTGCGAAGAGCAGGGAGAGACGCACGCGGGTGGTCATGGTTGGCGGTCGTCCAGCGTGTATCCGAAGCCGTGCCTGGTGTGGATCAGGGCGTGCCGGTGGCCCTTGTCCACCTTGCTGCGCAGGAAGCTGATGTACACCTCGATGGTGTTTCCCGAAACCCCGTAGGCGTCATCCCATACCTGGGCCGCCAGGTCGTCCTTGCTCAGCACGCGGCCCTTGTTGCGCGCCAGGCAGGCCAGCAGGTTGAATTCCTTCGGCGTAAGGTCGATGCCCTTCCCGGCGCGTTCCACCGTCTTGGTGGAAAGGTCGATCCGCAGGTCGGCCACTTGGATGTGCTCCACCTCCAGGGGATGGCTTTCGGCCCGCTTCAGGAACACATGGACCTTGGCCAGCAGCTCCTGGAAGTGTACGGGCTTTACCAAGTAGTCGTCCGCGCCCAGCTTGAAGGCGTTCAGCTTGCTGTCCAGGTCGCCAAAGGCCGTGAGCACGATCACCGGCGTGTTGCGGTCCTTCAGGCGGATCTGCTGGCAGAGCTGGAAGCCGTCCACCTCCGGCAGGCTCAGGTCCAGCAGCACCAGATCGAAGCGGCGCGCCGCGATCGCGCGCATGGCCATGTGGCCCTCGTACACGGGCAGCACCGAGAAGCCTTCCGCATCAAGCTGCTCGCACAATGAACGCGACAGCCGCGGATCGTCCTCCACGACCAGGATGGTGCGCCGCGCTTGCGTTTCCATGGTTCACTCAACCCACAACTGACAACCGGTCCTGAGCGGAGCCGCCTTTCGGCCAAGCTCAGGGGACTGACAACTAACAACTGACAACTAACAACCGACAACCCACAACTGACAACTGACAACTGACAACTGACAACCCACAACTGACAACTCCCCCCCCCTCACACCGCCACATGATGCTCCCTCAACACCTCGTTCAGGCTCGTCTTCCTGTCCGTGCTCTCCTTGCGTTTCCCGATGATCAGCGCGCATGGTACGCCGTATTCACCGGCGGGGAACTGTTTGGGCACCGTGCCCGGGATCACCACGCTGCGCGGCGGCACATAGCCCTTCATTTCCTTGGGCTGCGGGCCGGTCACATCAATGATGCGCGTGCTGGCGGTGAGCACCACGTTGGCCCCCAGTACGGCTTCGCGGCCCACGTGTACGCCTTCCACCACAATGGCGCGGCTGCCGATGAACGCGCCGTCCTCGATGATCACCGGGGCGGCCTGCACGGGCTCCAGCACCCCGCCGATGCCCACGCCGCCGCTGAGGTGTACATGCTTGCCGATCTGCGCGCAGCTGCCCACGGTAGCCCAGGTGTCCACCATGCTGCCTTCATCCACGTATGCGCCGATGTTCACGTAGCTCGGCATCAGGATCACGCCCGGCGCCAGGTAGCTGCCATGCCGCGCAATGGCGTGGGGCACCACGCGCACGCCCAACCGGGCATAGTTTCTCTTCAGGGGGATCTTGTCGTGAAACTCCATCGGCCCGCACTCCACCGTCTCCATCTTGCGGATGGGGAAGTACAAGAGCACTGCCTTCTTCACCCATTCGTTCACCTGCCATGCTCCGGTTGCGCCCGGCACGGCAGGTGGGGTGGCCACGCGCAATTCTCCCAGGTCCAGTTGCTCCACAACGTCTTCAATGGCCTGCATCACCTCGGAGGAGGCCAATAGGCTGCGGTCGTTCCACGCTTTTTCGATGAGGTCTTGCATGATCGGTCCCGCCAGGCCAAAGGTTGGTGCATGGTACCTGGCGGTGCGCAAAGGTGTGCACGCGGATCGGCACATGGAAAGGCTCCTATGGGAACAGCGCTTTCCGTTGCATCGGACGTTCGTGGCGGAAGTGGAACACCACCTGGTTGCCGAGGTCCGGTCGGGAGAAGTGCCAAGACTTTCTCGAACATAGGCCCTTGCATAATACCCTGTTGGCTGTGTTTTTGGGGCTCAGGTCGCTACCTGGGGCTCTGTGTTGATTTAACCAAGTCGGACAGGTCCATTAAAGCAGAATGGGCTTCTCCATTGGTCGTAAAGGCGGTCAATGGCTAATGAGGCGCTACGCGTTGGGCATGGTCAACGGGATACAAAAGGCCGAATCTTGGTTGAGAAACGGATAGGGAATGAACAGGTCACGAGCTTGACCGCTCAAATAGGATTGTTTTACCGTCTTTCAAGAAGGCGACCTTGAACCCGGATTATGCAGTAGAAAACTTGAAGGGTGGTTTTAGAAGCTCGACTTGATCGAAGAAGTACTCCAAGAAATGCCTTCGCTTGCCTTCGGCGGCGAGCTTCATGACCTTGTTACGGCCCCT
>JAFEAI010000027.1 GCA_018266475.1 Bacteroidota bacterium | reverse complement strand
GCAGTTGTCGGTGTAGGCCGTTCCGCCCCAAGTGCCGTTGCAGTCCTGCACGCAGGCGGTGAAGCCGGTGTTGCCACCTACGCAAGTACCGCAATTGTCATGGTAAGCAGTTCCGCCCCAGTCGCCGTGGCAATCCGCAGTGCAGGGGTTCAGGCCGGTGTTGCCACCTACGCAAGTGCCGCAGTTGTCATGGTAAGCCGTTCCGCCGAAGTCGCCGTGGCAATCCGCAGTGCAGGGATTGAGGCCGGTGTTGCCGCCCACGCAGGTGTTGCAGTTGTCGGTGTAGGCGGTGCCGCCCCAAGTGCCATGGCAGTCTTGCACACAAGCGATAAGGCCGGTGTTGCCACCTACGCAGGTGCCGCAGTTGTCGGTGTAGGCCGTGCCGCCATACACGCCGTTGCAGTCAGCGGTGCAGGGGTTCAGGCCGGTGGTTCCGCCCACGCAGGTGCCGCAGTTGTCCGTGTAGGCTGTTCCGCCGAAGTCGCCGTGGCAATCCGCGGTGCAGGGGCTGAGGCCGGTGTTGCCACCTACGCAAGTGCCGCAGTTGTCATGGTAAGCCGTTCCGCCGAAGTCGCCGTGGCAATCCGCAGTGCAGGGATTGATGCCGGTGTTGCCGCCCACGCAGGTGTTGCAGTTGTCGGTGTAGGCGGTGCCGCCCCAGGTGCCATGGCAGTCTTGCACACAAGCGATAAGGCCGGTGTTGCCACCTACGCAAGTGCCGCAATTGTCATGGTAAGCCGTTCCGCCCCAGTCGCCGTGGCAATCCGCAGTGCAGGGGTTCAGGCCGGTGTTGCCACCCACGCAGGTGTTGCAGTTGTCGGTGTAGGCGGTGCCGCCATACACGCCGTTGCAGTCAGCGGTGCAGGGGCTGAGGCCGGTGTTGCCACCCACGCAGGTTCCGCAGTTGTCCGTATATGCCGTGCCATTGAAGTCACCATGGCAATCGGCGTTGCATGGGTTCAAGCCCGTAGTTCCACCAACGCAGGTGTTGCAGTTGTCCGTGTAGGCGGTGCCGCCAGGGACTCCAGCGCAATCGATCAGTTCGCCTGCGCACACGCAATTTGCATTGTACACATCGTTGCCGGTGCTGGCGCTGCCATCATCACAGCCTACCCCAGGCAAAGCGTTGCCGTTTGCCACTCCAAGACAATCCACCCATTCACAGCCACAGTTTGCGCTCCAAGTACCGGTTGCCCCATTAGGTGCATAGGGGTAGCTGCATGGTGTTCCGGGAAGATTGGTTCCGCCGATCACACCAGCGCAATCGGTTCCATTCCCACATGTGCAATTCGCTTGCCACACCTCATTTATAGTCAGTGGATTGCCATCATCGCAGCTATACCCAGGCATGGCCATGCCGTTCACAGTTCCTTCACAATCCACCCAGTCGCAGGAGCAATTGGCGCTCCAGGTGCCAGCAAAGCCATGGTAATCAGTGCATGAAGTCCCAGGCAATGCCGTTCCTCCTACCACTCCAAGGCAATCCGTACCATTCCCGCAAGTACAGTTCGCTTGCCACACCTCATTTACCGTAAGCGGGTTCCCATCGTCGCAACCCCAGCCCGGCATGGCCATGCCGTTCACAGTGCCTTCACAATCCACCCAGTCGCAGGAGCAATTGGCGCTCCAGGTGCCAGCAAAGCCATAGTTAGCAGTACATGGAGTTCCCGGCAATGCCGTTCCTCCTACCACCCCAAGGCAGTCCGTTCCATTCCCGCAAGTACAGTTCGCTTGCCATACCTCGCCTATCGTTAGGGGGTTGCCATCATCGCAACCGTAGCCCGGCATGGCCATGCCGTTCACAGTTCCTTCACAATCCACCCATTCACAGGTACAGTTGGCGCTCCAAGTGCCGTCGAAGGGTGCGTTAGGCCAACCGCATGGTGTTCCCGGTAAGGCTGTTCCATTTACCGTACCGGTGCAGTCGTAATAGTCCGTACACGTGCAAGCACTGCTCATGTAGGAGTAGTTGGTGAGCGGGTTGTTGTCATCACAACTTGAACCCGGATAGCTACTGCCATTGACCACCCCTTCGCAATCGGTCCAAGTGCATTGGCAGTTGGCATCGTAAGCACCGTAGAAAGGAGTGCCATCAATGGCGGTGGATACCTGGCAAGGCGAACCCGGCCCAGTGGTTCCGCCCAGCACCCCGAGGCAATCGTACCCAGCACAAACACAGTTGGCCCGATATATATCGTTGATGGTGCTTGCGCTTTGGTCATCACATGCAGCACCAGGCACTGCGGGACCACCGGGCACGCCTAAGCAATCTTCCGCTCCGGTAGCCACGCTTGTGCAGATAGTGAAGTCTCCGCGAACAGTGCTGAACACCTTCAACCAGTAGTCATTGTATGGCTGCACCAAGAAGGTATGGCTGTTGCCGTTCGCGCAATACAGGCTTGTGCCGCCACAACCGCTAAGCACCTCCAAGCCCAGCCCGCCTGCAGTTACTGCGGTCAGGTTCACATCCATGGCGGTGGCATCGCCGGAGTTGACATAGTACCACACATCGGCCACTGCGGCTGGTTGGCAGGTTGCCGGGCTGTCCAGGCCGGCATCGGTGGTGGTGCCGGGCACAGCTTGGGCGGGGCAATCGGCACCCTGTTGAAGCGTCAAGTAGTCGGGGTGGCTGCACGCATCATTCGCCGTGCCGGGGTGCGAACAGATGGAGAAATCGCCGGGGGTGGTGCTGAACACCCGAACGAAGAACCAAGTGTTTGCCATTTGGGGCACCACGTGGTGCAAACCACTGCCACAGTAACGGCTGGTGCCTCCGCATTGGTCCAATATTTCCAGCCCCAAGCCCGATGCGCCCATGGAGGTGAGGTCGAAGACCGTGGTTGTGTAGGCGTTGTAGTACTGGTACCACACATCAGCAGCACCTGCACCGCACGTTGTGCCAGCGGTGGGCAATGCCCCTGTGGTGGTGCCGGTCATGGCATCCGGGCAAAGGTTGCTGGTCCAATAGTTCAAGTAGGGGGCGTAAGCACAGTCGTCGTTGGCCGGAGGAACGCTCACGCAAAGCTGGAAGTCCCCGGGCGTGGAGCTGTACACGCGCATGCGGTAGGCGAGGTTCGGGTTTACCTGTACCGTATGGGAGTTGCCGGATGCACAATACACGCTGGCCCCTCCGCAGCTGTCCTGGAACACCTC
>JAFEAI010000279.1 GCA_018266475.1 Bacteroidota bacterium | reverse complement strand
GAGTCTCCCCCCGCGCCCCCCTCGTTAACGTCAACAACGACAACATCACAAGTAAAGAACAAGAAGAAACAATCGAGTTGGATCCAACTCAAAAACCGGTCAACGTCATTCAGGTCTTGACAAACCGACAACTGCCAACTGCCAACCGCCAACTGCCAACTCACAACTGCCAACTCACAACTGCCAACTGCCAACTGCCAACTGCCAACTCACAACTGCCAACTGCCAACTGCCAACTGCCAACTGCCCACTGCCCACTGTCAACTGCCAACTGCTGTCAACTGCCAACTGCCAACTCACACCCGACCCCGCCCCGCATGGAAAACCTGAAGGCCGAACACCTTGGCAGCGGACGCGAAGCCAAGCACTGGCCCAAGCCCACCCTGCCGGAATATGCGTTCATCGGGCGGAGCAACGTGGGTAAAAGCTCGCTGGTGAACATGCTGGCGGGCATTCACCGCCTGGCCCGCGTGAGCACCACGCCCGGCCGTACGCGGAACGTGGAGCATTTCAAGATCACCATGCCCAAGGGCAAGGGCACCGACTGGCTGTTGGCTGACCTGCCTGGCTACGGCTTCGCCAAGGCCAGCAAGGCCGAGCGCGAGATCTGGCAGCACATGATCCGCACCTATCTGCGCGAGCGCGAAAACCTGCAGTGCGTGTTCGTGCTGGTGGATGTGCGCCTGGAGCCGCAGCGGAACGACCAGGAGATGATCCAGTGGTTAGGCACCGAGGGCATTCCCTTCGTGATCCTCTTCACCAAGAGCGACAAGCTGAAGCAGCCCGCGATCGTCAGCAACGTGGCCCTTTACAAGCGCACCCTGAAGAAGACCTGGGAAACGCTGCCCCACCTCATCATCACTTCATCGGAATCCGGAAAAGGGCGCGAAGAGGTGCTGGAGTTCATCGCCGACGTGAATGGGCGGTGGGGCGGTTGACGGGATGCGGTTGACAACCGACAACTGACAACCGACAACTGACAACCCACAACTGCCCACTGCCCACTGCCCACTGTCCACTGTCCACTGCCCACTGCCCACTGCCAACTACTTCACCTTCAACCCCGGCAGCATGTGCTGGGCGAAGTAGGCCGCGAAATCGCGCATCTGGGCGGCCATCTTCTCCTCGTTGGTGGCCCGCTCGAACGTATCGGCCAGCGTGAGGATGTTCTGGTGGAAGAAGGCCTTCATCTCCTCCGTGGTCATCTCCTTTGTCCACAGGTCAATGCGCAGGGTGTTCAGCTCCTCGGCATCCCAGAAGCTCATCAGCATGGCCTTGCCCACGCCCTGGCCGCCGCCGTCGTCGGCTTTCCACTCAATGTTCTCCGGTACGTTGTTTTCGTCCAGGTGTACCCGGATGGTGATGTCCGTTTCCCTCATGGTTCCTCGGTCTGCCGCGATCACCGCGGCTTGTAGCTTTTAAGTATGGCCTGTGGATCGTTCATGGCGAACAGTTCGGCAAAGGTCGCTTTTGGATGTTCGCGCAGGTAGCTCTCCACCATGCGGTACCCGATCCATTCCCCGATGTGCCCGGGGCTTTCGCGCGGAAAGCCGGGCGTAAAGGGGCCGTCGTCCAGGAACCGGTCGATCACCTTGGGGTCCTTGGAATAGAGCAGTTCCTTGCCCACCACCTCCCGCCAGATGTTGAACTCATTGTCCTGGCACCACTTCAGCTGGGCCGGGGTGAAAGCGAACTTCAGGCTGGCATCGGTTTCGGGCAATAGCGCGTCCAGCAGTGCCATCACCTTGCCGATCACCACCAGGTTGGTAAGCAGGTCCTGCCCCCGCGCGTCGCGCGTGTAGTGCACCTGCAGCCAGGCCTTCACGGCGCTGGGCACCAGCATTTCAGGGCGCATGCGGTCCTTGCGGTACTGCGGAAACACGTCCGGCGACAGGTAGTTCACCACCGCGCTGTTCTTCCCCACGAACCATTCCACGCCGAAGCCCAGCACGCTGTCGGTGGGCAGCACCCCGTAATTGAAGCCCGAGTTGTACGCGATGATGCGCGGCACCAGGCTGTCGGGGAAATACGCTTTCAGGCGCCCGAAGGCCTCATTGAACCCGGCCTCCTGCGCGGCCATGTTGCCCAGTACGCTGTCCGCCTGCTGTTGCACCTTGCTCCAATCCGGGTCGTGGGTAAAGCGGATCAGCGCCATGGGCAGGCGCGGATCGTTGAATGCCGCGGCCTGCAGCACGCGTTCCACGTACAGCTTGTAGAACTCCCCGTACTTGGCGTAAAGCCCCAGGCTGAAATTGCCGGCGGAATCGTTCGCGGCGCGGAAGAGGTCCTGGTCCAGCCGTTCAATGCGGATGTGGGGGTCCACGGGCTCCACCTTCCGCACGGCAGCCCCGCCGCCACACCCCGCCAGCAGCGCAAGGCAGGCGATCAGCGGGACGATGCCGCCGCAGGAGCTATTTTTGGCCCTCCACAAAACGCCTGCAAACCTATGAAGAAGGTCGCCGCAATGCTTTGCCTGCTGGCCCTTGGTGCCACCACGGGCATTTATGCACAAGACGGATCATTCCGCTTCGGGATAAAAGTTGCCCCCAATTTGGGCTTTATCAAGCCGGATACAAAGGAACTGAAGAGCGGAGGGGCGCAATTCGGCTACACCTTCGGCCTGATGGGTGACTTTATGATCGGCAGCAACCATAACTATGCCTTTGCCACCGGCCTGTTCCTGAACAACGTGGGCGGCAAGACCACCTACCCCTTCCAGGACAAGAACCTGGAGACCATCACAAAGTACCAGTACATTGAACTGCCGCTCACGCTGAAGTTGAAGACCAATGAGATCGGCTACATGACCTACTACGGCCAGATCGGTTTCGGGGCGGCGTTCAACATCGCGGCAAAGTCGGACCACGACGTGTATGATCCGGTTGCAAAGACGGTCACGCGCGAAACGGGTGACAATGTGATGGACCATACCCAACTGTTCAAAGCATCGCTGGTGGTGGGCGCCGGGCTGGAGTTCAACTTTAGCGGCAACACCTCCGCCACGATCGGGGTAACGTACAACAATGGGTTCACCAACCTGTACAAGGACAGCCAGATAGTGGACGCCAACGGCAACAAGACCGACCTGAAGGCCAAGCAGAACTACCTGGAGCTTTCCTTGGGCGTGTTCTTCTGAGCGCCGGGCGATCGGGCCCCGCATGCCGCCCGGGCGGCATGCGGGGCTTTTTTGTGCTCCAGTGAATGCGGCATCGATTCAGGCCGCTCTTCTCCGCAGCCTGGCGTAGTCGAAGGCTCTTCCTCCCTTCCTTTCATTCGGCATCACGGGAAGGCGAAAGGGGCCTGTGAACTCCGGTCATGGGATGGCCCGGGCGGCGGACCGGTGCCTCAAGCCATGCCGAAACTGGCCGGAGGGAGATGGCAGACTGGAAAGAGCCACCCGTGTGCCACCAGGAATTCCAGTGTTGCCTGTTCACATTTCCGCCCGGCCCCGATGCGTTGATGAACCCGGGTCAAAATCGGGGCGACCAAAGCGATGGCACAAACCGCCCAATTCCCGTATTATCGCAACTTGGAAGCAAAAGCCAGTGGAAGAAAAGGCTGCGGCGGACATATTGCTTTTTTCCGCTTGGGCGGAAGCACTTGTGCGGAACGATCCCGGTACGCTCAAGAAGCTGTATGCGCTGCATTTCCCCACGGTGAAGCAGTATGTGCAACGCAACAGCGGCACCGTGGAGGATGCACGCGACATGTTCCAGGAGGCCATCACCGTGCTCTGGCTGAAGGCCAAGGACGGCACCTTGCAGCAGAATACCGAACCGGGCGCCTTCTTGTTCCGGGTTTCCAAAAACAAATGGCTGGACCGCGTACGGTCGGCCGCACAGCGCACCATGACCGTGGTACCCGTTGAGCATACCGGCGCGCCTGATGACGTGGAAGCGGTGGACCTGGAAGAACGGATCCAACGGCTGAAACAGGTGTGCGACCGTATGGACGGGCAGTGCCGCACCGTGCTGGGCCGTTTTTATTTCCAACGGGAAGACATGGCCACCATCGCAGCAGCCATGGGTGTTACGGAAGACAGCATCCGCACCATCAAATACCGCTGCATGATGAAACTGCGCGCCTTCCGCAAGCACATCGCGGACGGGGAGAACGGAATGGAAGCATGAGCAAGGGAGCATTGGCACAAGTACGGTTCGAGGCCATCGAGGCCTATCTGCTCGGAAGCATGCCGGCAGCAGATTGCGTGCGGTTCGAGCAGGAGCTGAACACGGACGCGGAACTGCGCGCCGAGGTGGACCTGCAGCGCGAGAACATGCTGGCTGTGGAAATGGGCGGCATGCAACAAACACTGCGCAGCATCATGGCGCAGAATGAGGAACGCTCTTCTTCCGGTTGGGGCCACTACTTGAAATACGCCGCCGCCGTGACCGTGCTGCTGATCGGCGCGCTGTGGTGGTTCAGCCGCACACCATTGAACGAGCGGCTCTACGCGGAGTACCACCAAACAGACCCCGGCCTGCCCGTGCCCATGAGCACCACGCGCAACCCGGAGTTCCAGGACGCCATGGTGGCCTACAAGCTGGGCCACTATGCGGAAGCCACGGACCAATGGAGCAGCTTGTTGAAGAACTCACCGGGCAACGACACGCTGAATTATTACATCGCCAGCGCACAACTCGCGGAAGGCAACACTACCGCAGCGATCCCGCTGTTCAAGGATGTTGCAGGCAATACGGCTTCCGTCTTCCATGCGAAGGCAAAGTGGTACCTGTTCCTGTTGTTCCTGCAAGAAGGCCACTATGCGGAAATGCGCGCCCTGGGCATGGAACAGGACAGCACCTACGGCGAACGGGCAGGGCGGATCATGGAGCAGATCGGCAAATGAGCGATGAGGAGCGCATGGGCCTTGCTGTTGGTCGCCGTTTCGCTCCATGCCGGAGCGCAGGACATGGCTGCGCGCCATGCGCTCATTGGCAAGGCGTATGAAGCGGAGCGCTATGCGGAAGTGGCACGCTTGATCGAGGCCCAACTGGCCCAGGCTCCCGGCACCCTTTGGCAGGATTCCCTCCATCGGTACCTGTACAAGTATGGCCGCGCCATCGGTAAGACCAAAGGCGTGGGTGCCGGTATTGCCGCTGCCGAAAGCGTGTTGGCGCGCATGGGGAGCACCTACAAGGCGGCAGACCGCATGAATGCCCTCTTCGACCTGAGCTGGATCTACTACGAGGCCGGGCGGTACAAGCAATGCGTGCGGGTGGATTCACTGGCCACCGTGGCCGCGAAACGGCCCGAAGTGCCCCGCATCCTTAGCGGAAAAGCACACCAGTACCTGGCGTTTGATTACAGCATTCTCGGCGACCACCGCAGCTCCCTGGCCCAGGCCGAGGCGGCGCTGAAGGAATATGAAAAGGCCGATTCGGTGCCTGCGGCCCAGTGGGCCGAATCGTACACGGCGGCGGGTGTGGCCAATTGGCGCCTGGGGCGCATTCAGCAAGCTGAAGCATGGTACAACAAGGCGTTGCAAGCCTTGGGCAACGGCACCACCGAACCCATCCTGAACCGCAGGGCCAGCACGTACGGCAACCTGGGCGTACTCTGGCAGAATGCCGGCGACCTGGCGCGGAGCAAGGCCAACTACCACGCCAGCTTGCGGATGTTCGACCAGCTGCTGGCTGCGACCAAGGACCCGTTCACCCGCGATGAAGCCACGGTAAACCGCTCCCGCACCTATTTGAACCTGGCCACCGTTTACTTCACCACCGGCGACGAGGGCCGTGCGCGCGAATTGCTGGAACTGGCGTGGAAGGACCGCAGCAGCGTGCTGCATCCAGACGACCCGCAGTTGCTCTCCGTGCGCGACCGCATGGCCGACCTGGAACTGGCGGCAGGCGCGTTGAAAAAGGCCGAGGTGTTGGAACGCGCCTACTTGGTGGCTTGTGAGCAGCGCTACGGCAGGCAAAGCGAGGAATACGTTCGTGCCGCATCGAAGCTGGCTGATATCCTCGCGCAGCAAGGGAGCAGCACCAGTGCGGATTCGCTCTTCCAGCTCAGTATTGCCAATGGGCTGCACGTGGCGGATGACGCCACCAGTTCCATACTGCTTGCCACCCTGAAGAAGCGGGCCACCATGAAAAGCAGCCTGGGCCGGCACGCAGAGGCCATGGACGACTTGCGGCAAGCACGGGGAATTGCGGAGCGCCTCGCGATGCAGGGCAACACGGGTGTTGCCCTGTTAGACGTGCGCATGGCCGAACAGGCCTTCCGGACCGGCCGTTTCCAACAGGCGGCCGACCTGGCCCGCGGGGCCTGGGCGATGGTGCAAGACCGCGCACAAAACGTGCTCACCGGGAACGGCCCGATCTCTTGCGCCGAGCCGGAGCTGCTGCCCGATGTGGTGTATTGGACGATCCGTGCGGAGCAAACCATGCACGTGCCCGATAGCGTCCGGAAAAGCTGGATGGATATGATCGGCCTGGCCATCCGGTCGCTGGAGCGGAACCGGGCGGGCTTTTCGGATGCAGCCAGCAAGCTGAGGCTCACCGGGTCGCAGCAGCGCCTCTTCGCCTTGGGGCTGAACCTTGCCTATGAACAGTATGCGCGCAGCCGCTCCGAAGCAGACCTCCAGCGGTTCCTCGATCTTTCCGAGGCCAACCGATCGATCCTGCTCAAGGAAAAGTTGAATTCCTTCGCGGGATTGCGGTATGCGGGCGTCCCGGATTCCGTGCTGACGCGCGAACAGGAGCTGCAGGACGCCGTCACCATTGAGGAAGGCGATCGCGCCTCCATTACCGACCTGGACCGGCATGAGCGGGAGTACGCGGATTTCCTGGAGTTTCTGGAACGTACCTACCCCAAGTATTTCGCCCTGCGCCATGGCGGACGCACGGCATCCATTGCCGATATCCGGAAACACTTGCTTGCACCGGACCGTCAACTGTTGTCGTACGTGCGTACCGGCGACCACCTCTATGCGTTGATGGTGGGGGAGAAGACGGCGGACTTGGCGCGGATGGATGCCAAGGACCTGGGCCGGGCCGTGGATGAACTCCGGGCCGCAGTGATTGAGCGCGAATCAGCAGCCTACGTGGCCAATGCCCATGCGGTGTACAACCGCGTGTTCGCGCCGATCGCGGCAAAACTGCCGGCCCGTGAATTGTTCATCATGCCCGACGCGGAGCTGGGGGCGGTGAACTTCGAGGCCTTGCTTTCCCAACCCGGCGTGAAGGATTTCAAGCAGCACCTGCTGATCCGGCGTTACACCATCAGCTACCTGCTCAGTGCCACCACGGCGCTCCAATTTGCCGATGCCGCGCCCGGCAGGGCCAAGGGCACGTTGGCCATCGCACCGGGATTCACCGATGAAGTGAAGCAAGGCTACCGCGCACAAGTGAAGGACACCGCCGAAATGGACCGCCGCTTCCTGAGCTTTGTGCGGCAGCCGTTCGCCATGGGCACGGCCATGGCACTTGGGAAGTCGGAAGGCGCCACGGTGGTCACGGGTGCCGCGGCCACGGAGGAGGCCTTCACGAAACAAGCGGGCACCTACGGCATCCTGTTCCTCGGCACCCATGCCGAGATGAACCCGACATCACCCATGTATTCCCGCTTGGTGCTCAGCAAGGATGGCGACGGCACAGACGGCAGCGGCGATGGCTACCTGCACGCCTACGAGATCTACGCGCTAAACCTGAAGGCCCAACTGGCGGTGATCGCGGCCTGCGAGTCCGGCAGCGGCATGATCGAGCCTGGTGAGGGTGTGCGTTCGCTTGGCTCAAGCTTCGCGTATGCCGGCTGCCCCAGCTTGGTGGCTTCCCTGTGGAGCATCGATGAAAAGGTGAGCGCGCAGATCATGGACAACTTCTTCAAGCACCTGGAGGAAGGCATGCCCAAGCACCAGGCACTGCGCCAGGCCAAGCTGGAGTTCCTCGCCACGGCCCAGGATGAACTGGCCTTGCCCTATTACTGGGCGGGCTTGGTGCTCACGGGTGATGTGCGCCCGGTGGAGATCGGAAATTGGCGCTGGAGGCCCTGGGCCATCGCCCTGGTGCTGCTGCTATCCATAGGCGGCTATCTGTACTGGCGCGGAGGCATGCGCGATCGGGCGCGGTGAACATGCGGCCTGGTCCGCCGGTGTGCCGCTCCGATCGGTGATGAAGCGTTCCTTTGCACCAACCCGAACAACCCGCCCGTCCGCAGCATGCACAAGGAAGCCATCATCAAGCACATCACCGCATGGCTGGGGGCGTATTGCACGGCCACCAAACAGCAGGGCTTCATCGTAGGCATCAGCGGCGGCATCGACAGTGCGGTGACCAGCGCCTTGTGCGCACGCACCGGGCTGCCCGTGCTATGCGTGGAAATGCCCATCCACCAGGCAGCGGCGCAAGTGGACCGTGCGCAGGAGCACATCGCCTGGCTGCGGAAGAACCACCCCAACGTGGAGGAGGCCCGCGTGGACCTTACACCGGCCTTTGAAGCCATGGTGAATGCCTTTCCCCCGCACCCGGAGGACGGTGGGCGGCACTTGGCGCTGGCCAACAGCCGCGCCCGCCTGCGCATGACCACGCTGTACTACTTCGCAGGCATCCGCCGTGCCCTGGTGGCCGGCACCGGCAACAAGGTGGAGGACTTCGGCGTGGGCTTCTACACCAAGTACGGTGATGGCGGCGTGGACCTCAGCCCCATCGCGGACCTCACCAAGACCGAGGTGTATGCCTTGGCCGAAGCATTGGGCATTGTGGAGAGCATCCGCCGCGCAAAGCCCACGGACGGCCTATTCGGCGACGACCGCAGCGACGAGGACCAGCTTGGCGCCAGCTACCCCGAGCTGGAATGGGCGATGGCCCTGCGTGAAAGGGGGGAGGCCGGGGATCGGGACGCGCTTAGCCCGAGGCAGCGCGAGGTGCTCGCCATTTACGACAAGCGCCATGCCGCCAATGCGCACAAATGGATGCCCGTTCCGGTATGCACGCTGCCGGCCAGCCTGCGCGAGCGTTGAATGCCACATTGGTATTAGTTCACCTGCATCTTGAACCCGATGCCGTGTACGTTCAGGATGCGCACCTGCGGGTCGTGGGCCAGGTATTTCCGCAGGCGGCTGATGAACACGTCCAGGCTGCGGCCCAGGAAGTAGCTGTCGTCGCCCCACACCATGTTCAGCAGCAGTTCGCGCGGCAGCACCTGGTCCTGGTGCAGGGCCAGCAGCTTCAGCACGGCGGCCTCCTTCTTGGTGAGGCGGCGTTCCCCGGTGGCGTGGGAAAGTGATTTGTTGCGGTCGTCGTAGGTGTATTCGCCCAGCGTGAACACGTCCCGCTGCTCGTGCCCCTTGTTGCGGGTGCGGCGCAGGATGGCCTCTATGCGCAACAGCAGCTCCTCGAGGCTGAACGGCTTGGTGATGTAGTCGTCGCCCCCGGCCTTGAACCCGGCGATGCGGTCGTCCGGCTGGCCCTTGGCCGTAAGGAAGATGATCGGCACCTTGCTGTTGGTCAACCGGATGTCCTCGGCCAGGCCCAGCCCGTCCTTGCCGGGCAGCATCACGTCCAGCAGGCACAGGTCGTACTGGTTCTGGTTGAAATGCCGCAGGCCCTCCTTGCCGTCGCGGAACAGGTGTACCTCATAGCCGTGGTGGCGCAGGCCGTCCTGCACCACGAACCCCAGGTGCTCGTCATCCTCCACATAGAGCAAGGTGCCCTTGCCGCCTTCGCCATTTCCTTTCTTCATCTTGTTCACGTATTGCGATTCTTGCCCGCCAGGGGGAATTCCAGCGTAAAGGTGCTTCCCTTGCCGGGGCTGCTGTCCACATGCACTTTGCCGCGGTGCGCGCGCACCATTTCGGCCACATAGTGCAGGCCCAGCCCGAAGCCCTTTACGTCATGGATGTTCCCGGTATGCACGCGGAAGAACCGTTCGAAGATATTGCGAAGGTCCTCCTTTTTGATCCCGATGCCCTTGTCGGCCACGGCCACCCGCACCCGGTGTCCTTCGTTGCCGGTGGTGATCCGCACTGCGGGCGCGCCCTTGGAATACTTCACCGCGTTGTCCACCAGGTTGAACAGGATGTTGCCAAGATGGACGCGGTCGCCCAGGACAACGGGGTCCGCAGCCCGCAGGTCCAAGGTGCAGGAGCCGCCGCGCTCCTTCAGCAGCAGGTCGAAGGAATGCACGGTTTCCCGCAGCAGTTCGTGCAGGTCCACGGGTTCTTCCTCCAGGGCGGGGCCGCCGTTGTCCAGCGTGGCCAGCTGCAGCACGCGCTCCACTTGCATGCGCAGCCGCTCGTTTTCCGAATGGATGATGCGTGCATACTTGCGCAACCGCTCCGGCTCCTTGGCGATGTCGGGCCCGGACAGCACCTCGCTGCTCAGCGCAATGGTGCTGATGGGCGTCTTCAGCTCATGCGTCATGTTGCCGATGAAGTCGTTCTTCATTTCGCCCAGGCGTTTCTGGCGCAGGATCACCCACATGCTGTAGGCGAAGAAGGCAAAGACGATGAAGGAAACCACGGCGGGGTAGATCCAGTTGATGGGGCCTTCCGGCTTGGGGCTCCAGGCACTGGCGGAACGGCGGGGGAAATACACGCCGAAGTAGTGGCCGTCCTTGTCCAGCTTCAACAGCTTGCTGTGCGGGGCCGGCGCCTTGTGCGCGCTGTCGCCCAGGCTCACGTAGTTGCCGTACACGATGCTGTCCGTGAAGCAGTCGTAGATCCCGTACTCGAAGTCCTCGTTGATGTTGCGCCGCTTGAACTCCTGTTGCAGCAGCGATTCCAGCAGGTAGGGGTGGATGGTGTCGTTGATGCTCACCACGAAATAGTTGGGGCGCTCCTGTTTCACCGCGTCAAAGAGGTCGCTGGGGTCCTTGGTGATCGACAGGATCCGTTCGGTAACGTCGGTGAGCGCGATCACCACGCGGTCGTTGAACTGCTTGTCCAGCTGCTGCTGGTGCAGTTCCTGCAAGGCCACCTGTTCATGCTCGTACTGCTGGGCGCGCTTCAGCCACATCACTTGCGTGAACACCACACCGGCCAGGCTCAAGATGGCCAACAGGACCAGGGTTCCGAGGGTGCGGCGGCGCATGGAAGGGCTTGCTGCCACAATGTTACGGCGGCACCGGCGCAGAAAGGCTCCGCTTTGCAGCTCTTGGCACACGGGGGCGGGTGCAACCGCGTACGGCCGCCGCCGGATGTGCAAAATCACGATCCCATGACCAAAACCGGCCCGAATACCGTGATCGGGGTATCGTCCGCAACCGCTTTCTCCTGTCCTTTGCGCCACCATGAAAAAGACATTACTTCTGCTCACGGTTTCCGGCCTCCTGGGGAGCCTGCATGCCCAAACGCTGGTTACCGTTTCCACCCATCCGGCCAATGCCGACCAGGTGTGGTACAGCCTGCTGAACGGCGAAGTGGGCCGCGCGCCCTTGGCGGATTGGGACCTCGCCTTCGAAATGACCGGCCTCACCGCAGGGGTGCGCGTGAACACCGCCAAGGGCACCGTAGTGTATGAAACACCATACACCTTCGCCCAATGGGACCAGCTCACCACGCCCGACGAAGCTGCCTGGACCCGCGTGGACAATGAGGTGACGCGCTGGGATTTCGGCGCCCTGAACCACGGCAACGACATGGATGCGCCGGACGGCTACAACGTGGGCTGGGGCGTGTACAACCCTGCGAACCACCACATGAACGGCGACAAGGTGTATGCCCTGGCCATGCCCGACGGCAGCTGGAAGAAGCTGCGCATGAATTCCGTGATCAATGGCACCTTCAGCTTCACCTACGCCAACTTGGACGGTACCGGCGCACAGGACGCCTCGTTGAACAAGGCGCAATACGCCGGAAGGAATTTCGCGTACTGGTCCTTCACCTCCAACGCAGCCCTCAACATGGAGCCGGCCAATGCCACGTGGGACCTGCTCTTCACCAAATACACCGATTTCGTGCCCACGCCCTACAACGTGGCCGGCGTGCTGCAGAACAGGAACGTCACCGCCCTGCAGGTGAACGGCGTGCCCACCGCCGATGCACAATGGACGGACGGCCCCTTCAGCACGGACATCAACGTGATCGGCTCCGACTGGAAGCGCTACTCCGGCGGCGGATACGCCATCGCCCCGGACACCACCTACTTCGTGAAGGACGTGCCCGGCAACATCTGGAAGATCATCTTCACCGGATACGGCGGTGGCGCCACCGGCGACATGAGCTTTACCCAGGAATTGATGAGCGCTGCGGGCGTGCAGGAAACGGGTGTGGCGCAGGGCACCCTGCTCATTGCGCCGAACCCCGCAACCGCCGGGCCGGTGCAGGTACTGGTGGACGTGCCCGGCGGCCAGGGCGTGCTGCGTGTGACCAATGCTGCGGGGCAGCAAGTGGCCACGGCACAATGGAGCGGTATCCACGGCCTGGCCGTCCGCACACTGGATGCGGGAAGCCTGCCTGCCGGATTGTACATGCTGCGGTTTGAAACACCGGTGGCGGTGGCCACGGCCAAGCTGCTGGTGCAGTGATCACGAAACCGCCGGGATGCGGGG
Organism: Bacteroidota bacterium; assembly: GCA_018266475.1. Classification (GTDB taxonomy): domain Bacteria; phylum Bacteroidota; class Bacteroidia; order Flavobacteriales_F; family PHOS-HE28; genus PHOS-HE28. The sequence continues at coordinate 16,930 of JAFEAI010000279.1, read as the reverse complement.
GCAAGCGCCGGAGAGCAGGCGCGGCCCCTGCCGAAGCGGACAGTTGCATGAGGAAGATCTATACCGCCTTGTTGTTGGCCGGCATTGCCGGGTCCGCATACGGGCAAGTGGCCATCTCGGTGCGCGATGCGGCCTCCAAGGAACCCGTTGGCTACGCCCATGTGGCATGGAGCATGCCCGATGCACCGGGAAAAGGCCTGGCCGTGGCGGGGCCGGAGGGCACGTGTACCATTCCGGTAGGCCCCGGCGATGTGGCCAAGGGGGTGGCCGTCCGCATCGAGTTCATCGGCTACACCACGCGGCTGGACACCTTGCGGAGCATGGCCCCCAGGGCCTTCACCCTTGCGCGTGCCGCAGCCTTCAACCTGGATGAACTGGTGGTGACGGGCCAGTACAAGCCCACATCGGCGGACCGCGCCGTGCAGCGCCTGCACGTGGTGAACGCCGAGCAGATCCAGCGCATGGCCGCCCAGAACCTCGGCGATGTGCTCGGGCAGGAGCTCAACATGCGCCTTACCCAGGACAACATGCTGGGCACCTCCCTGAACATGCGCGGCCTGGGCGGCGAGAACGTGAAGATCCTCGTGGACGGCGTGCCCGTGATCGGCCGACAGGACGGCAACCTCGACCTGGCACAGATCGACCTCACCGGCATCGACCGCGTGGAGATCCTCGAAGGGCCGCTCAGCGTGAACTACGGCACCAACGCACTGGCCGGCACCATCAACCTGATCACGCGAAAGAACACCGGCCCCTCCACCTCCCTGAAGGCCATCGCCTACATGGAGCAGGTGGGGCGCCTCAACCTTTCCGCAGCCGCAGGCAAGCGCTTCGGCAAAAGCGACCTGCTGGTCACCGTAGGGCGGAACTTCTTCGGCGGATGGACACCGGGGCAGTCCGGCTTCTACGATTTCCGGGAACACCTGGCCGATACGACGCGCTACCAAACATGGAAGCCGCGCGAACAGGTCTTCGCCCGCCTGAACTACCGGTACGACCTCACCAAGCAGTGGAGCCTCAACTACAAGGGCGAGCTGATGCAAGACCGCATCATCGACCGCGGCATGCCGCGCCTGCCCTACCGCGAATCCGCATTCGACTCCGAGTTCCGCACCCAGCGGCTGGACAACGCGCTCTTCGCCACAGGCAATTTGGCCAGGGGCAGGCGCTTCCACGGCCTTATCGCCCATGACCTGTACCAGCGCACACGCACCCAATGGCTGCGCGACCTCACCACCCTGCAAACGCGCCCCGTGCCGGGTGAGGCGGATGATTCCCGCTTCACGCTCACCAATGTGCGGGGCACCTTCTCCGACCAGCGGGACAGCGCAAGGGCCGGATATGAGGCAGGGCTTGACCTGAACGTGGAGACGGCCGCAGGCGAGCGCATCGCCGACGGCAGCCGGCAACAGATCGGCGATTACGCGGCGTTTGCCAGCGTGCAGTGGAGGCCCTGGGCGCCGCTTGTGCTCCGGCCCGGGGCACGCTACGCCTACAACACGCAGTACAATGCGCCCGTAGTGCCCTCCGTGGACCTGCGGCTGCAGCTGGACACCGCGCTCACCTTGCGCGCCTCATACGCCCAAGGCTTCAGGGCGCCCTCCCTGAAGGAGCTGCACCTGTACTTCGTGGACGTGAACCATGATATCCACGGGAACCCGGCGCTGCTCGCCGAATCCTCCAACAATTACTCGCTCTCGCTCAGCCTCCGCAAACCGTTGGCCGCGGGCGTGCTGCGCGGCGAAGTGTCCGCCTACCACGACAGGGTCCACAACCTGATCACCCTGGCACAGGAAGGCCCCGTGCTGTACACCTACACCAACGTGGGCGAGTACCGCACCTTGGGCGGCAGCATCGGCACCGGGTGGGAATCCGGCCACTGGTCCATTAACGTGGGCGCCGCCATCACCGGGCGCTACGACACCATCGGTGTGCGCACCGGCGCGGACACCTACGATTTCTCCCCGGCGGCAAACCTGGGCGCCACCCGGCATTGGCGCAGGCAGGGGTGGCGCATCAACCTTTTCGCCAAGTACCAGGGCGAGCAGCAGAGCTACATCTATGCACCGGACGGCGGCCTGGCGCGCGGCCGCATTGCACCGTTCCTGATGGCCGACGCCTCCGTGTCCAAGCGCTGCTGCAAAGAGCGCCTCAATGTGCAGCTCGGCTGCAGGAACATCGCCAACGTCACCGACCTGAACGCCACACTGGCCAACGGCGGCGCCCATAGCGGCACCGCCGCAGGAAGCATTCCCATGGCCACCGGACGCACGTTCTTCCTGCGCTTGGCCCTGGACCTGCAAGGGAAACCGAAGGAAACACGACCATGAAGCCAAGCCTGCCCATTGCGGCCGCCGCCGTTGCAGCCGCCCTTGCCGGGTGCATGAAGGATGAACTGCCCGTGCCCCGCCAGCCGCGCGGTGGCGCCGTGGAGTGCGTGGCCCGCGTGGGCATCGATTATGACCGCCAGCTGTGGTTCGACCTGGGCACGTACAGCGTGGTGGCCACCAACAGCAAAATGGACTGGGACCTGGCGTTTGAATGCGGCCCCGACGGCTGGCAAGTGCGCCTGAACGCATCACGCCTGATGCGCGCGCACCGCAGCTCCGTGCCATTGGACCAGCCTGCGGACAGTGCCGGCTTCGGCAACACCTGGACCGTGGATGTGCCCAACGGCAGCACGGACAGCCTGGCCTTCGGTGATTGGAGGGCGGAGCAACCGGTGTTCCTGGTGGACATGGGCTACAACACGGAAGGCCTGCCCATGGGCCTGCGCAAGGTGCAGGTGACGGCGGTGGATGCGGCCGGATTCCAATTTGCGGTGGCCGACCTCAGCGGCGCCAACGTACACCACTACGGCGTGCAGAAGGATCCACAGCGTGCTTATGCGCACTTCAGCATCAGCTCCGGAAGCACCGTGCAGATCGCGCCGCCCTTGGGCACCTACGACATGGTGTTCACCCAGTACACCGAGCAGTTCCGCCCCCCCGATCCCTATCAGGCCTACCTGGTCACCGGCGTGGTAAACGGCTTCAGCGGTGCCCGCGTGGCCATGGTCACCGGCAATTTCACGGAGGTGTCCCTCAATGATACCATCGCCCATCCGTTCCGCGTGGCCCAGGATGCCATCGGGTACAACTGGAAGGTGTACTCCTTTGAAACCGGCCTCTACGAGGTGTTCAGCAACAAGGTCTACATCGTGCAGGACCGCGAAGGCTACTTCTTCAAGCTGCACTTTACCGACTACTACGACGAGCAGGGACTGCGCGGCTCCCCGAGGTTCGAGGTGGTGCCGCTTTAAGCGGTGCTACTCGCCGCCTTCGTCCGATCCCCCGGTGCTGGGCACGGTGCGCTCCTGGCTCGCTTGCTTCCTGCGGAACAGCGGGGTGTCCGCCTTGCCGAACCGCCAGGTGGCCGAGATGCGAAACGCGCGGCTGCCCCAGCTGCGGAAGGTTTCCTGCGTAAAGCCGGGCGTGTCATAGCGCGAACCCCAACCGCTTGAGTTGAACAGGTTGTCCCCGCTGGCCACCACGTAAAAGTGCTTGCCGATGTCCTTGCGCACCGATACGTCCAGGAACCAGCTCTCCAGCGTGTAGCCCTGCGGAACGACCCGCGGGCCGTTGTATGAGCTGTTCACCTGCAGGGAAAGGCCTTCCGGCAGCTTTTGGGACAGGTTGGCCTTGCCGCTGAAGTTGAATCCCTGGTTGGTGTAGGAGAGGCCCTGTTGCACCAGCGCGATCTCCACCCACTGCAGGTTCCCGTTCAGTGTGGCTTCCAGGCCGGGCCATAACGTGAGCTTCACGGTGTTCTCCCAGCCGAATCCGCGGTTGCCGCTGCCGTTCGCGTAGCTGGTCAGCAGCACGTTCGGGTCGCCGGGCATGGGCAGGGTGTAGCTGGTGATCACGTCCGTGGTGAACCGGCCGTAGAGCGAGGACAGCCAATTGCCTTTTTCGCCGAACGGGAGCAGGTGGTTCACTTCCACAAGGGTGCTCAGCTCGGGCTTCAGCAGGGGATTGCCCACGCGGTAGCTCTGGGCGTCCACAGGCATCACAAAGGGCATCATCTGCCAATGGTTCGGCCGGTTCACCTTGCGCGATACGTTCACCTGCAGCTCGCGTTGCAGCTTGCCTTCGGGTGCGTCCCATTTGCGGCTCAGGTACACGGCAGGGAAGAGGATGCGCCCCAGGTTGTCCAGCCCGTCGGGATAGTTGTAGCTGAACATTTGCTGCTTGTCGGTGCGGTCGGCCACCATGGCGTTCTGCTCCACCCGCAGCCCGGCCTGCATGGCCCAGTGCGTGGTGAGCGCGGTGCTCCAGTTCACATAGGCTGCGTTCACATAGGTGCGGATCAGGTAGGCGTTGCTCAGCAGCGTGTCGCGCAGGGGCGTGGGCACCGTGTCGTTGGTGAAGGATACGTCCATGCTGGAGCGCTGCTGCTGGTAGTCGGCCTTGAATCCCCATTCCAGCTTGCGCTTGGGGGCGTAGGCATCGGCCACGTCAAGCTGCCAGGTCAGTTGGTGCGTGTTTCCCTTGGAATCACGTTCCTGGAAACTGTTGCCGGGCAGGATGGCATCGCTGCCCTGGTTGGTTTGTGCGGTACTTGCCGGTGACTTGTTGCTGCCGATGTTTACCGTGAGGTCCGTGCTCCATTCCTTGCCGGGCTTCAGGGTGGTGCGCTTGAAGCCCGCGCGGGAGGTGTAGTTGGTGAAGTTGCCGTCGGAGATGTTGTGCTGCGTGCCGGTGCCCGTGGGGGCGTGCGCCGCGTTCAGGCGGGCAAACACCTGCTCCTCGTCGCTGCCGCGCCCGCCGCTGAACACGCTTTGGGAAAGGCTGAGCGTGTTGCGCACGTTCAGGTTGTAATCCCAGCCGAGCCGGAAATTGGCCCTCTGGTTGCTGTTCACGAGCGTGGAGTTCTGGTTGAAATAGCTGGTGGGCAGGCCATCGGCCAGCGTGGTGCGCCTGCTGTAGGAGGTGCCGGGGGGCTTGGCCTGGCTGTAGCCCAGCCCCAGGCTGAAGGCGCTGCGGCCCTGCCGCATCAGCAGGCTGCCGCTGGCATTGTAGCGCTGGTTGGTGCCGATGCCGGCCTCCACCTGTCCGCTGTACCCGGGGCGCGTGGATTTTTTCAGCACCACGTTCACGATGCCGCCCGTGGCGGAGGCATCGAAGATCACGCTGGGGTTGGTGATCACTTCCACGCGCTCGATGTCGGCCGCAGGGATCTGGTCCAGCGTGAGGGTGGTGGGCCTGCCGTCCAGGAACACGCGCGGGTTCTGGCCGCGCATCTGCACGTTGCCGTCCGCGTCCACGCTCAGCCCCGGGATGTTCTTCATCACGTCCGTGGCATCGCCGCCGATCACGCTCATGTCCTTCTCCACGTTGTACACGCGCCGGTCCACCTGCAGCACCTGGGTGGCCCGTTCGCGGGTTACCTCGGCGGCCTTCAGCACCACTTCATCCGCTTTGATCACCAGGTTGCCAAGGTCCTGCGCCGGTTGGTCCGCAGTAAGGGTGAACGATTTCTCCGCCGGGGCGTAGCCCATGGCCACGGCGCGCAGCTTCAAGCCGCCCAAGGGCAGGTTGGGTACGTCAAAATCGCCGTTCTCCTGCACCAGTGCGCCGCCCACGGTGCTGTCGCCCCGCAGGATGCCGATGCTGGCAAAGGGCACGGGCTTCTTGTTTTCGTCCAGCAGGCGCCCGTACACGCGCCCTGCGGCCCGCTGGCCGCCCGGCCCCCGCTGTGCATTTGCGGGAAGCAATGCAAGGAAGCCGAGCAGGGCGATCAAGGTGCGTAGCAGCATGTGTTTCATCCCGTCGGTAGACGGGGGGCAAAGGTAGCCGGTGCGGAAAGGGCCTTCCGCGCGGTGCCGCCGTGTGTTTGGAAGTGTTGGCCCGGATGTGTTGGGCGGCATGCACGGGCCATGGGCGGCAACGAAAAAGCCCCCCGGGGCATCCGGAGGGCTTTCGCTGTGGGAATGTGGTGCTCTTAGTACTCGTCGCGCTGGTAGCCGCCGCGATCACCGCGGTCGTTGCGCTCGCGGTACCCGCCGCGGTCGTTGCCGCCGCGGTATCCGCCACGGTCGTTGCCGCCGCGGAAGCCGCCGCCGCCGGCGCCTTCGGTGCGGGGACGGGCCTCGTTCACCACCAGGTCGCGGCCGTGGAAGTTGTGGCCGTTGGTGGCCTCGATGGCAGCGCGTCCGCTGTTATCGTCGGACATTTCCACGAAGCCGAAGCCGCGGCTCCGGTTGGTGACCTTGTCCATGATGATCTTGGCCGAGGTCACTTCGCCGTATGCTTCGAAAAGCTCGCGGAGGTCTTGGTCCTTTGCGGTGTACGCAATGTTGGCGACGTAAATGTTCATGAGTTCGACTGACTGAGTGAGTGTTTTTGAATGTGTTGCCCCGGGTTCCGTGTTTCTCGCCAAAGAACGTACGGCCTAAAGCGGGGCGAATGTAGTGCGATCGCCCGGATCGCCAATGGTCCGGTGAAATTTTTTATCAGTACCGGGGTGCGGCCTTTCCGGATACTGGTGGGTCACTCCTTGTTAAATCCGGCCACGCGCTGCTTTCCGTCCGCCAGGAGGACCCGCACCCAGTAGGGGCCTGTGGGCAGCGGGGCCACGTCCATCACGGCCTCGCCAACATTGAACCGGTTGTGCAGCACGGGGCGGCCCGCCGCATCCAGCACGGTGGCCTCCGCCAGGGGTGAACCGGCCCTGATGGACAGTGCTTCACGGGCGGGGGAGGGAAAGAGCAGCAGGCCGGGGGTGGCGGGGGCTTCGGTGATGGCCGTGAGGCCCGAAAAGGAGAGGGCGTCCACCTTGATGAAACTGCCGGCCACCGGATCGCTGAAGTTGATGCTGGAGGTAAATTGGATGTAGGCCGAATCGGGTGTTTCACCACTGAAATAGACCAGGGGTACGGAGAACTCGGCCCAGCTGGCCCAGCTGCCGGTGATCTCCAGGGTGCCCTGGGCGATCACATCCGTTTGCCCGGTGAGGGCGTTGTACCGCGAAAGTGCTGCCTCCACCACGCCGGTGTCCCCCTGCTGAATGCCGTACTGCCACATGCCGGCAAGCGCCGTGGGCCGGTTGCTGCAGGGGAACCCGCCTTGGCCGTTGCTGCCGGCGGACATCCAGCCTTGGATGGTCATGCCTTGCGGGGTGGTGCGGGATTGGACCAGGGCGTAGGTGTTTCCTTCCGCCCCGGGCGATCCGGGTTCCACGGTGATGAAGTGCCCTTGCGGCGTCATCAGGTCGTTGGAGGTGAGCCATCCCGCAGGGTCGGAATAGCCGCCATGGTTCACCCAGCTTTCGAAACTGGCGTTGGGGATCTGCGCCGTGGCCGTCGCCATCATTGCAATTGTTGCGCATGCCGCCGTATCGCGAAGTTTCATCAGGTGCTTGCTTTTTTGCGAAGGTAGGCACGGGTAGTTGGAGGGCGATTCCAACTCCGGGGCTATCGGGGCTTATCCATGCGCCTGGCGGCGCAATCACACACTGTCTTGAACCACGGATCCACACGGATGAACACGGATAGGGAAGGTTATTTTGCTTGGCAGGTGAGTCCGGAATCCGTGTTCATCCGTGTCCATCCGAGGTTTGAATTCCATTGGAAGCCGCGCCCGCAGGGCGCGTTAGACCCGTTTGCCCTGATTCCAACTCCTGCAACGCCAGCTCAGCCAGTGCCAAGGAAGCGGGTTTTACCATTTAGACACTCAAGACCGACCAAAGCTGCGCAGCGATCTCCCGCAAGCGGGATGAAGCATTTTCGGAGGACGATCCGCGTATTGGGTTGCGTAGCGGTGCCTACGGGACCCGATGCGCGGAGAAGCCATCCGGAAAGAGGGCAAGCAGATCGGATGGTATTGAGTGTCTAAATGGTATTAGGTCGTGGCGCAAGAGCGCAAGGGTGATGGGGTGCGGGAGCGAATGCCCTGTCCCTCGCGCCATCAAATGGGCATAGGCTTGATCCTTCCCCGCCGGCGCGGAAACTTCACAACACACACTTACTCCAGCACCACCGGCATGTCCTTCGGATACTTCACCGTGTAGGCAAAGCCCGCTTTTTTCGTCTCCTTGGGCGCGAGGTTCAGTTTCCACGTGAGCAGCCCCTTGTCCTTGTCCACTTCGGCGCCGCCGCCATCGGTGAGCTTCACTTCGATCTCGCCCTGCGGGCTCAGCGGATACTGGTCGCGCAGCTCCAGCGCAATGGCTGCGGCCTTGGTGTTGCGCACGCTGATGTCCCAGCCGATGGTGGCCGTGCGCTTCCCGCCGATGAGCGCCTTTTCATTGGAGGCCTTGCGCTTTACGCGCTCCACCACCACGCCCTTGTCGCGCCCCAGGCTGATGTCAAGCGTGTCCTTGGGCGTGTCCAACTGCAGGTAGCTCTTGCCCACGTAGGTGCCCTCGAAGAACACGTTGGCATCGCCGCTTAGCAGGGCGAGGTCCTCCCAGCCGGTGGTGCGTGCGTAGAGGAAGGCGTTTTTGTCCAGCTTGGGTGTGGCGTAGTAGGTGTAGGAGGCCGGCAGTGTGTGCTCCTGCACGGCAATGGTGTGCGGCTGGCCGTCGCTGGGCACGGTGAAGGGCGTGGCGATGGCGTACTCCACCGTGGTGGCCTGGCGGTTGACGTCCACGGCGGGGCCGCGTGAGGCGATGGATCGCACGGTGACGACCTCGGAGAGCTCGGCGTCCGCCTCACGCTTTGCGTACGCGGCTGAAGGAGCCGCGCCCATGCGGGATGCGGCCACCGGCCGGGGCTGCCAGGCGTAGATCGTCCATGGGGCGAGCGTGGGCATCACTCCGCCCAAGGTGGGGTTGCCGCTGCTGAGCGAGAGTTCCGCCTGGTCCCAGTCTTCGCCGGTGTTGTTGGTCACCTCGCCCTTCATCAGCAATTGCAGCGGCTGTCCGGCGGATGTGGCCCGCAGGTCGTAGGCCGGCACCCATGCTGCTTGCTGCGCAAAATAGTTGAGCGTGAAGGCCGCGGTGGTTGCGGCCGGGCTGGTCACCTCCACCACCACCTCGCTGGTGGGCCGCTGCCCCAGGGCCTGCAGTTGGGCGATCTGCTGCTGCAACTTGCTCTTTTCCTCCTGCAGGTCGGCGAGCTTCTGCTGCTGGGCGAGCTGCCCGGCTTTTACGGCCTTCATCCGCTCGCGGATGTAGTCGTTCACTGCGGTGAGCTGGGCCAGGGTGACGCCGTTCTGCTGGCCGCCCACGCCGGCGTTTTTGCCCAGCAGTTGTTCTTCGTTGCCCCACACGGCCAGCGCGGCATTTTCATTGGCCATGTCCTTGTCCAGTTTCTTCATCCGCGCTTGCAGTTCATCGAGTTCCTTCTTCTTCGGGCTTTCGCTCAGGTAGTTCATCCGCTGGTTTACGCTCAGGATGGTGAAGCTGCCCTTGCCGGTTACTTGGATGCTCTGCGGGTCCAGGTGCTGGGAGAGCCCCGTGAAAACGATGGTGCTGTTGCCCGCGGGGATCGTGGCGTTGGCCGTGCGCGTCACCTGGGCGCCTTGGAGAAAGACCTTGGCGGCGGTGATGCGTGAGCTGATGTTCTTTTCATTGTCACCGGCCGTGGCGGTGAGGGTGGCGCTGGCGAGCAGCAACGGCAGCAGGATGCGTGGGCGGTGGCGCATGGATGGTAGTGGTTGCAAAGGAACGGCAAGTCTTGTGCCGGACCTGTACACGCGAACAGGGCGCGCGTTCACGGGAAGGCGCGGGATGCGGGCGCCATGCACCGCCCGCGTGGCGCCGGTGGTGCGTTCACGTACGGGTCATGCAGTGGTTCTCCTGCTGCAAGTGCCGGTTCACACCAATCCGTCCTTCAGGGCCTTGCTCACCGCTTCGGTGCAGTTGCCCACGTGCAGCTTGTCGTAGATGTTGCGGATGTGGCTGTTCACGGTGTGGAAGCTGATGGCCAGCTCGGCGGCGATCATCTTGTAGCTTCTTCCCTGCACCAGGAGGCTGAGCACTTCCTGCTCGCGTTCGCTGAGCCGGTAGTCCTTGGCGGCACTGCGGCCCATTTCCATTTTCCGGAAGGTGGCAAGCACCTTGGCGGCGATGCTGGGGGTCATGGGGGCGCCGCCTTGGAATACGTCGCGGATGGCCTGCACCACTTCGTCCATGCCGGCCGTTTTCAGGATGTAGCCGCTGGCGCCCGCGCAGATGGCGTCGAACACCTTGGCGTCATCCTCAAAAACGGTCTGCATCAGGATCCGTGCATCGGGCCACCTGGCGCGGATCGCCTTCACGCCTTCAATGCCGTTCATGCCGGGCATTTGTATGTCCATCACGATCACGTCGGGCTTTGCCGAATCGATGTCACGCATCATCTGGCCCAGGTCGGGGTGTACGGCCACGCACACCATGTCGGGCTGGGCATCCACCAGCAGGCGGAGCATTTCGCGCAGGTCCTTGTTGTCGTCGAAGGTGAGGACGCGGATGGGGGAAGGGGCGGACATGGCGCGGCGCGGGTTCAATAGGCGAAGTTCGCGCTTTCCGCGCCCGGGCCAATCACGAATTATTGCGGTGCCGGGCAGGGAGTACGGGTCAATGGCGCACCTTGTGCAGCTGTACCTCCAGGCCCACCAGCGTGCCGAGGCCCGGGGCGCTGGCCAGCGTAAGCTCGGCGCCGATGGCGGCGGCCCGCTGCTTCATGCTGCCTAGGCCATGGCCGTCGGGGTGCAGGGCGGGATCGAAGCCCATGCCGTCGTCCTTCACGCTGATGGCAAGCTTCCCTTTGCGCCGGTGCATGCACACTTGCACCGTGGAAGCGCGGCTGTATTTGCTGGTATTGTGTACCGCTTCCTTGAAGATGAGCACGATCTCCTTGCGGGTGTTCATGGGCAATTTCAGGTCATCCACGCGGGGCCCGATGTCGTATCCCACGTCGATGCCCTTGCTTTCCAACAGGTCCCGCGTGATGCGGCGCATGCGCTGCACCAGGGCCTCGCCTTCGTCGTTGCGCGGGTCTATGGCCCACACAATGTCGCTGATGCTGCGGAGGCTGGCGCTGCTGGTGTCCCCGATGCGGGCCAGGAGCTCGGCCACTTGTGCATTTTCGCCGTCATCGAGCTTGCGCGCCAATTGCGAGCCCAGGGTGATGGAGCTGAGGGAGGAGCCCACCTCGTCGTGCAGGTCGCTGGCTATGCGGTTGCGCACGGCCTGCAGCTGCAGCCGTTGGCGGTAGCGCAAGCGGGTAAGGCCATAAGCGGTGCCGCCTGCGGCCAGGGCCACCAGCAGGTAGAACCAGGGTTGCTGCCACACGGGAGCGGCCTTGGTGATGGTGGCTATAAGGACGGGGGCGCTGCTGCGGCCGTCGGTGGATACCGTTCGGGCCCATAAGGGCCAGGTGCCCGGCGGCAGGCTGGCGTAGGTGAGCGAGCCGTCCGCTTCGGAAGGGAGCGGTTCCTGGTCAATGCCTTGCAGTTGCACGGTGAATTTCAGGCCGCCGGGCGGGGAAAGGGCGAGTGCGCTCACCATGATCTTCAGCACTTGCTGGTCGCTGGCCAGCTTCAAGCGGCCCTCAGCCAGGCGGTCTGCGGCGTTGTCGCCATCGGTCCACAGGCCGGTGAGGTAGGGTGGCGGCACCGGGTCGCGCACGGGCATCCACAGGGGATCGAATTGCACCAGGTTGTTGCCGGCCACGAAGGCCATGGTGCCGCCTGTGGTGATGGAGGCAGCGGAAGGGCCCGGGTCCAGGGCCTGCGCGAAGGGGGATGCCACCAATGACCAGGTGCGGTCGCCGGGGTCGTACACTTCGAAGCCGTTGTCCACGGCGCACCAGATACGCCCCCGCGCATCGGAGAGCAGCCCGGAAATGCTTGAGCCTGCGGGGCGCGGGCAGTGCATGCGGTGCATGTTTCGGCCGTCCCATTGGGCCAGCCCGCCGTTGCGGGTGCCTATCCAAAGCGTGCCGGAGGGGCCGGGCAGCAGGGCCTGCACATCGCTGCCGGGCAGGTCTTGCGGGCCGGTGCCGTGGCGGAAGGCGCTGAACCGGTCCGGGTCGGGCTGGCCGCGGCCCTCCCAGCGGTACAGGCCGTCCTGTGTGCCTGCCCAAATGGTGCCGTCGGTGGTGCGTGCCAGTATGCGCACCAGGTTGCTGCCCAGGGTTTGCGGCTTCCGCGGGTCGTTCAGGCAGTTCCAGAGGGTGCCTTGCGCCGGGTCAATTATGGCCAGGCCGTAGCCGAGCACGCCCAGGATCACCAAGGGGCGGCCGCCCAGGGTGTCCAAGATGATTGATCTCACTTGGAAGAGCGGGGGCAGCGGGCGTTCCGTTTCCTCCTCATCAAGTGCCCGCGCCCGCCAGTGCTTGCGCAAGGGTTCGGCCTTGTTTCCCTGCCCGGTCCACAGGAAGATGCCTTCTTCGGCGCCCACCAGGAACTGCTTGCCGTAGGGCGCGATGGTGTTTATCTGCAAGGGGCCGCCAGGGCCGCGCAAGCCCACCTGGAGAAATGGCCCTGTGCCTTGCCGGATGAAAAGTCCCTCCGTGGTACACACCGCGAGGCGGTTTTCGGGCAGCAGCACGGTGCTGTTGGCCTGCAGGTCCGGCAGTTCCGGCGGGCGGATCGGCGCGATGGCCATCCGGTTCCGCGCCGGGTCATACACGTTCAAGCCGTTGCGCGTACCGATCCACAGGCGGCCTTCACGGTCGCTCAGCAGTGCCTGCACGCGGTCGTCGCTGAGCGATTGCCGTTCGTAGCGCAGGTGGCGGTATTGCAGGGCATGGCCGTTGTGCAGGTCGATGCGAAGCAGGCCCATGCTGCGCGTGCCGGCCCAGAGCTGGCCGCCGCCGGCATCGGCCAGGCTGGTGCATTCGTCAGGTACGGAGAGCACCTTGTCCCGGCCGGGGCTGCCCGGTTCATGCACATGGATCCGCGGTTGCCAGCCCGCGCCGGCCAGCTGGTTTCCCTGCAGCAGCACATTGGTGATGGTCTGGTCCGGGGCGTGGAGCGTGAAGGTGTTTCCAAGGAGGGTGCCGGAGGCGCTGTCCACCAGGAATTGCCGAAAGCCGAGCAGAAAGCCCACGGCGAAGCGCCCGGGGCCGGCATGGGCGATGTAGTGGCACCAATCGTTCACGCTGTCGGGCGCGGAGGTGCCGGCGTTTTCCGGGCGGATGGGCCCATGCAGCGGCCAGTAGGAGAAGCGCCCGGTGCGCTTGTCCAGGAAGGAGAGCGGCGTCTGCCTGCCGCCCACCAGCAGCGTGGTGTCGTTGAGGTCGTACAGGCAGGTGAACTGCACGTTGGTGCTGGCAGGCTGGTCTACGCGCTGCAGTTGGCCGCTGCTGCTGAAGGTGGCCACGGCGTGCTCGCTGAAGCAGGCGTGGATGCGGCCATCACGCCCCTGGATGATGCCCGTGACCTGCGTGGCTTCCGTGCCGGCGGGTTGCCGCCAGGTCCAGGTGTGGTGCCCGTCATAGCGGTTCAGCCCGTTCCCGGTGCCAATCCACAGGAAGCCGTCCCGGTCCTGCAGCAAGGCGGTGATGGAGTTGTCCGACAGGCCGTTTGCCGCAGTGACATGGAGGAAGCGTACATCCTGGCCGAACGCATGGGAAATGGTGGCGGCAATGATCACCGGTGCGGTCCAGCGGCGCATTAGTGCGGTGAAAGGTAGCGGTTGCCCGGTTCCGCCGCAGCTCGCTTTGCGGGGAACTGTGCGCCTAACTGTGCCGAGGTGATTTCCCGCAGGGGGCCTTGGCAAGGAGACCCCATGACCGCTTCATCGGATCGCATGCGCCGGGTGCGCGCCCCTACGCCACCAGCCCGTATTTCAAGGCCTTGGCCACGGCCTCGGTGTTGTTGTGTACGGCGAGCTTTTGGTGCCGCCACAGGCGGCGGAAGCCCAGTGAAGCGCTTGCTGCCGCAGCGCCCCGCCATGCAGCGGGGTCGGGCCGTAGTAGAAGTCTTGCTGCATATTCCGGGTAAAAGCAAACGCCCGCACCGGAATTCCGGTGCGGGCGTTGCGAGCCAAATGAGATCTGCGTTTATTGCTTCACGAAGCGTGTGTTCCACGTGCTTTTTTCGCCGGTAACGCGCAACAGGTAGGCGCCGCTTGCCAGCCCGCTGATGTCCCAATTGCGCCACGTGCTTCCGGCCACGGCCCAGGAACCTAAGTCCAGCACGCGCTGGCCGGCCAGGTCCACCACTTCCAGTTGCAGCGTGCGGCCGGCATCGCTGTTCAGCCGCAGGCCCAACTGCTCCGTGGCTGGGCTGGGGAAGACCAGCAGGTTGCTTAAGCCCGGCAGTTCCGCTACACCAACGGCAAAGCTGAAGGTGGCGCTCAGCGGCACCGACCATGTGCCGTTCACGCTGCTGAAGCGGATGGTGAACACGTGCTCGCCATCCGTTGTGGGCACTGGTAGGTCGTTGATCAGGTCCACCAGTACGGCCGGGCCGATGGTGGCTGATGCGCGGTCGTCGATCGCCTCATCGATCCAGTATTCATACCCGTTCACCGCGCCGGTGTTCTTCACGAACCAGGTGCTTACCGGCACGCTCCATTCCCCATCGGCATCGCGGAACTGGATGGTCACCGTGTTGTAGTCCCGCGGCAGCGAGCCGGGGTCGATTACCCCATTGAGGTTCACTGCATCATCCGGGCCGATGCTTCCGGTGGTGATGCTCGCCAGATCATCATTCACCCAGAATCGGTAACCCGCGATGTTGGACGCCGAGCGGGTGAAGACGGAAGTGACCGGTACGGACCAATCGCCATTGGAGTCGCGTACCTGCACCGTTACGCGGTGGTAGCCGGGTTGCAGCCCGGTGGTGGGCCAGTTGGCCGCCAGCACCAGTTCGGGCGTTGCGGCCACGGCGGTGGTAACGGCGTTCGTTTCAATGTCGTCGAACCAGTAGCGGTAGCCGTTGATCTGTTGGGCCTGCACGCAGCCTATCGCCGCGAGGGCAGGCAGAAGGAGTGTCCTACGCATGTGTTTCATCCCGAACCTTCGGGCATTTAGTTGGGTTGCGCGGCCACCCGTATGTTCACGGGAAGGGCGCCGTTCGCGTTGGTGGCCGGTGCGATGGTGGTGCTGCGGAAGTGCGGATTGTAGGGCACCGCACCGGGCTTGTAGGGCGTTGCTGTGCCATAGATGCCCACATCGGTGCCGTCCGTGCCAAAGCCAATACCGGGACTTCCGGCGGCCATGTGCAGGTCATCCGAGTATTGGTAGAGGTCATCGGTTTCAGACACGAAGAAGGTGGCGGGGTCCGCGTTCACCATGTTGCCGGTGATCGTGGCACCGGCAGTGGCGATGGCCACGGCCGGGGCGGCCACCACATTGTTGGTGAAGGTGGAGTTGGTGCAGTCGTAGCAGATGTAGTTGGTGGACGTGCTGATGCAATTGCGCACGATAGCCCCATAGCAGTTGGCCATTAGGGACCCCAGCAGCACGCAGTTCTCCATCAGCAGGGTGCCGCTGTCAAAGCCCTGGACGGCAAACAGTCCGACGCCGTTCGCGTCGAAAATGCAACGAGTGACCACGGCGGCCCGGCTTTCGCCTCTTAGGGCGTATGCAAAATAGCATTCGTTGAACACGGTTGCCTCAGAGCTGCCCGGCGTGCTTGAGTTGAAGCCCAAATACACGCCGAGGTCGAACTGGCAGCGCTGGAAAGCGATGCCCGTAGGCAGATCGTCCGCGGTGCTGGTACCATATCGGATCCCTTCGGTATTCCCTCCGTAGGTAGAGGAGAACCGGATGCCCGTGAATGTGCTGCCGGAGGCGGCCGTGGTGATCCGCAAAGGGCTTGGTGTATTGGTCATGATCAGTTCAGTGACGCTGGTGACCTGCGTGCTGTCCGGATGGATGCCCGCGCCGATCAGGTGCAACGGCTTGTCGATCACCAGCCCGCCGGTGTAGGGGAAACCTCCGCCGCTGAGGTAGATCTTGTCGTTGTCCTGGGCGGAGGCCACGGCAGCGGCAAAGTCGGTGAAGACCTGTGGCGCGCCGTTGCCCTGCACCACGATGCGTGGCAGTTGTGCTTGGGTGGCCGCCGCCAAGGCGATCCCGACGATCAATGGAAGGGTGCGATGGAGTTTCATGTTGCTTCTTTTTTGCGTGGATTGATGTTGTTCTGGTTTCAGGCGTATTCCACCAGGCCGTTGCGCAAGGCCTTGGCCACGGCTTCCGTGTTGCTGTGTACCTGGAGCTTTTCGTAGATTCGCTTCATGTGCGTGCGCACGGTCTCGAAGCTGATGCTCAGGCGGTGGGCGATCATCTTGTAGCTCAGGCCCTCCACCAGCGCGTTGAGCACCTCTTTTTCGCGGGGGCTCAATTCAGTCACCGGCGTGGCTGCCGGCTGAAGCGCGGGTTCGGTCACCTGCAGCATCACGCGCTGCGCGATGCTGCCATCGTTGGGCAGGTTGCCCTTGCCCATCTCGCGGATGGCGTGCAGCAGCACCTGCGGATCACTGCTGCTCAGCAAAATCCCGGGCGTGCCCGTTCGCATCTGCTCCGGTGTTACGTCCTGGCCCTCGGCCACGGCAAACATGATCACGGTGCGGGCCGTGGTGGCCGTCCTTTCCTGGAGTGTAACGTCCTGCATCAGGTGGTGGTGTACCAGTGCATCGGGGAAGGTCCCGGAATGTGAACGATCGGGCTGAAAAAAGAGCGGGGCGGTGAAGGATCACCGCCCCGCCTTGGGTTGCTGCTTGGGTGCGCCCGGCTTATTCCGCCAGCACGATCACCTTGTTCTTGCTCACCTCCACCACGCCGCCCTTCAGGGCGAAGGTCTCCACCTTGTTGTCGGGCAGGGTTACCTTCACATCACCGGCCTTCAGCACGGTGATCAGCGGGGCATGGTGGTCCAAAAAGCCCATGCTGCCGTCCACGCCGGGAACACTTACGCGCTTGGCCTGGCCCTTGAATAGCTCCTTGTCCGGGGTGATGATCTGCAGTTCCATTGTTCTTCCAACTAACAACTGACAACCGACAACCGACAAC